>CANFMK010000007.1 GCA_947448325.1 Comamonadaceae bacterium | reverse complement strand
GAAATCATGCCGCCCATCACCCCGGTGCCAATCGCGCGTTGACTGGCCGAGCCAGCACCGCTGGCAATGACCAGGGGCAAGACGCCCAAAATGAAAGCCAGTGAAGTCATCAAAATCGGCCGAAAGCGCAGGTGCACGGCTTCCAGAACAGCACTCACCGGGTCTTTGCCCTGGGCATGCAGGTCTTTGGCAAACTCGATGATCAGCACCGCGTTTTTCGCGGACAGGCCGATGATGGTGATCAGGCCGACTTTGAAGTAAATGTCATTCTCCAGACCGCGCCAGGTGGTGGCCAGGGTCACGCCCAGTACGCCCAGGGGCACGACCAAGATCACCGCAAAAGGAATCGACCAGCTTTCGTACAAAGCCGCCAGACACAAAAACACCGCCAGCAGCGAAAAAGCAAACAAGATCAACGCGGTCGAGCCCGACAGTTTTTCTTCATAGGACTGCCCGGTCCATTCAAAGGCAAAGCCCGGTGGCAATTGGCCGGCCAGGCGCTCCATTTCGGCAATCGCAGCGCCCGTGCTTTGGCCGGGTGCCGGTTCGCCGGCGATGCGCATGGTCGGGTAGCCGTTGTAGCGCACCGTCTGCATGGCCCCCGTGATCCATTGGGTGGTGGCAAATGCGGCCAAGGGCACCGGTTGGCCTTGGGTGTTGAGCGCGTTGAGCTTGAGCAGGTCATCGGCTTGCATGCGGGTTTGCGCATCGGCTTGCACCACCACCCTTTGCAGGCGTCCGGCGTTGGGAAAGTCGTTCACATAGGCCGAGCCCAATGCGGTCGACAAAGCGGTGTTGATGGCACTGAAGCTCACGCCCAGCGCACTGGCTTTGTCGCGGTCAATGTGCAGCTGCAATTGTGATGCGTCTTCCAAGCCGTCAGGTCGCACAGCTTTGAGCAAAGGACTTTTGCTGGCCATGCCCAGCATTTGATTGCGCGCGGCCAGCAGGGCGTCGTGCCCCAAACCGCCCCGGTCTTGCAAACGGAAAGCAAAGCCGTTGGCACGCCCCAACTCGGGAATGGGGGGCGGACTGACCGGAAAAATAAAGGCGTCCTTGATGCCCATCAACCCGCCAAATGCGCGACCTGCCAAGGCCTGCGCCGAATGCATCACGCCTTCGCGCTGGTCCCAGTCTTTCAGGGTGACGAAGCCCAAAGCCGCGTTTTGTCCGGTACCGGAAAAACTGAAGCCCAGCACGCTGACCATGCTTTGCACTTCGGGTTGTTTGAGCATGTAGCTTTCGACCGAGTCCATGACTTGTTTGGTGCGATTCACCGTGGCACCAGGCGGCAGTTGCACGTTGACCAAGATATTGCCTTGGTCCTCGTTGGGCAAAAAGGAGGTGGGCAAGCGGTTGAACAGCACCACCACGGCCGCCATGATGGCGACATACACCACCAGCATCCGGCCTGCGCGCTGGATCAGGCGCTCCACCCAGCTTTCGTAGCTTGTTGTGGTGCGGCTAAAGCCCCGGTTGAACCAGCCGAAAAAGCCAGTTTTGGCATGGGCGTGTCCCGCCTGCACGGGTTTGAGCAAGGTGGCGCACAGCGCCGGTGTGAAGGACAGCGCCATGAAGGCCGAAATCAAAATCGAGATCACCATGACCGCTGAAAACTGGCGGTAGATGTTGCCAATCGAACCTTTGAAGAAAGCCAGCGGCACGAACACCGACACCAGCACCACCGTCACGCCCACAATCGCGCCCGAGATCTGGCCCATGGCCTTGCGTGTGGCGGCCAAGGGCGGCAAGCCTTCGTCGTTCATGATGCGCTCCACGTTCTCCACCACCACGATGGCATCGTCCACCACAATGCCAATCACCAGCACCATGGCGAACATGGTCAACACGTTGATGGAATAGCCCAGCACAAACAGGCAGGCAAAGGTGCCCATCAAGGTGATCGGCACCACCAGGGTGGGGATGATGGTGTAGCGGATGTTTTGCAAAAACAAGAACATCACCAGGAACACCAAAAACACGGCCTCCAGCAGCGTTTGAACCACTTGCTTGATCGAGATCTCCACGAACTTGGAGCTGTCATAGGGGATGGTGGCTTTCACGCCGGGCGGAAAGTATTTAGACAGTTCGTCAATCCGCTTGCGAATCGCTTTGGCCGTGGCCAGCGCGTTGCCGGTCGGGGAGAGTTGCACGCCAATCCCGCTGGACGGATTGCCATCCAGACGGGTTTGTGGGCTGTAACTTTGCGCGCCCAATTCGATGCGCGCCACGTCTTTCAGGCGCACCGCCGAACCATCGGGGTTGGCGCGCAAAACAATGCTGCCAAACTCTGACGTGGTGCTGAGCTGCCCTTTGACCACCACCGTGGCAAAAATCGATTGGCCCGGTAAATTGGGCAAGTCGCCAATCGTGCCGGAGGCCACCTGCGCGTTTTGCGACGCAATGGCGGCAGACACATCGGCCGCCGAGAGGCGGTAGCCCACCAGTTTGGCCGGATCGATCCAGATGCGCATGGCGCGTTCGGTGCCAAACAACTGGGCTTGTCCTACACCAGGCACGCGCTGGATTTCGGGCAGGATGTTGCGCGAGGCATAGTCGCCCAAAGCCACCGGATCGAAATCTGGGTTGCTGGACGACAAGATGGTGAACAGCAAAAAGTTCGAGCGTGCTTTGTCGACCCGCACACCTTGTTGCGTGACCGCCTGGGGCAGGCGGGGCGCGGCGCGGCTGAGTCGGTTTTGCACATCCACCTGGGCCAAGTCGGGGCTGGTGCCCGGCTCAAAACTGAGGGTGATGGAGCCGGTGCCATCGGCCTGCGCTACCGATTCCATGTACAACAAACCGGGTGAGCCGTTCATCTCCCGCTCAATCACCGACAAGACACTGTTTTCGAAGGTTTGTGCGGAGGCGCCGGGATAGCCTGCCGACACAATGATGGACGGAGGCGCCACCGCCGGGTACTGGGCCACAGGCAGTTGGGTGATCGAGACCGCACCGACGGCCAGCACAAAAAGCGCAATCACCCAGGCGAAGATGGGTCGGTCAATGAAAAAGCGTGCCATGCCGAAACCTCAAGGACGCGCTGCGACGGGCGCGGCAGCAGAGGGTTTCGTGGCTGGACTTGTCGCTGGACTCGAGGCCAACGGGGTGGGCGCTGGTTTCCAGTCCACGGGTTTGACGATCGCATCGCCCTTCATTTTCTGGAAGCCTTCCACCACCACTTGCTCGCCTTCTTTCAAGCCTTCCAGCACGATCCATTGACCGGATTGCTGGCCACTGACTTTGAGTTTGCGGGTTTCAACCTTGCCGTCCGAGGCTACGACTTTCACGCTGTCACTGTCGCCAGATCGCAAAACCGCCTGCTGGGGCAGTAAAACCGCCTTGGCGGCGGTGGCCTGATGGGTTTGAATGCGCACAAACAGGCCGGGCAGCAGCAGCGCTTTGGGATTGGGGAATTTGGCGCGCAGCGTCACTTGACCGGTGCCTGCGTCCACCGTCAAATCAGAGAACAACAACTGACCGCTGTGGGGGTAGATGCTGCCGTCTTCCAGGCGCAACTGCACTTTGGCCGCTTGGGCGGCCTGCGCCGATTGCAATTTGCCGCTCGCCATGTCGCTGCGCAAGCGCATCACATCGGTGGCCGATTGGGTGAAGTTGACATAGATCGGGTCAATTTGCTGTACCACGGCCAAAGGGGTGGCTTCGCCTTGACCGACCAAGGCCCCTTCGGTCACCAAGGCCCGGCCGATGCGGCCGGCAATTGGGGAGCGCACGGCAGCGTAGTTCACATTCAACTGCGCCGTATCGGTATTGGCCTGTGCCACCGCCACATCGGCTTGGGCTTGCTTGAAGGCGGCCACCGCGCTGACATACTCCTGCTGGCTGATGGCGTTGGCCTCTACCAGGGGTTTGAAGCGTTCCGCTTGGGCCTGGGCCTGGGCTAAGTTGGCTTGGGCTTTGGCCAAATTGGCCTGCGCGCTGCTGAGCTGCGCTTTGTAGGGCGCCGCATCGATCTGGAACAAGGCCTGATCGGCCGCTACATCGCTGCCTTCTGTGAATTGGTTTTTCAGCAAAATGCCGGCCACCCGGGCCCGGACCTGCGCGATGCGAAAGGCCTCCGTGCGGCCGGGTAATTCGGTGGTCAACGCCACCGTGCTCCAGGCCGTGGTCACCACACTGACCTCGGGTGGCGGCGGGGCGCCGGTCGCGCCGCCGGGGGCTGATCCTGCAGCCGGCGGGCTGCCCGATGGGCAACCGCACAACAGACTGCTGAGCAAGCCGAGTGCGACCCCAGACCGCAAGGTCTTGAGAGTCTGTAAGGCGCTTGGGAGGGGGAGACTGGCCAGCATGCAGGAGCTTTCAATCGAGAGGTTCAAAAATACGGGGACAAGGGCGCAGGCCGTTGTGCAAGCCGCGAATGGCGGTGGTGTGGGTTCACACGCTTGCCAGCGCAAGTTTGGCGTCCGCTCGGGCTTGATTTCAGTATAGCAAGCGCCTTGCACTGCCACGAGCATGGCTGTGACACAATCGCCGCCTTCTGCCCACTGGGCGTCGCCTCGGGTGATGCAGTTTGCAGAATGAAGCACTCTCGCGGGCCCACTTTGCACTCAGACCTTTCTTTTTCGGCGATTCCTGGCACCTTGGGGATCGATTTCGGCACGTCCAACTCCGCTGTCTCGTGGGCGGACGGCACTGAGTCTTCACGCTTGATCGCTTTGGAAGGCGAAGCCAACACCTTGCCCACGGCTTTGTTTTTCGATGCCGAGACCCAGCGCACCCATTTCGGCCGCGAGGCGCTGGCCCTTTATCTGGCTGGGCATGAGGGTCGATTGATGCGCTCGCTCAAAAGCCTCTTGGGAAGTCCCTTACTGTTGGAACGCACCAGCATCAACCACACATCGGTCAGTTTTCAGGACATCATTGGCCTGTTTTTGCGCGAATTGGTGCTCCGCGCGGGTGCGCAGTTGGGTGGGTTGCCACGGCGCTTGGTCTTAGGCCGACCGGTGCATTTTGTCGACGACGACCCAGAGCGTGACGATTTGGCACAGCGAATGCTGCGCCAAGTGGCCGAGCCCTTGGGCTTTGAAGACATCTCTTTTCAACTCGAGCCGATCGCGGCGGCTTTGGATTACGAGCGGCGTTTGCAACACGAGCGCACCGTGCTGGTGGTCGACATTGGTGGCGGCACCTCGGACTTTACCGTGGTGCGATTGGGGCCAGAGCGGGTCATGCAAGCGGATCGGCAGTCTGACATTTTGGCCACCTCGGGGGTGCACATTGGCGGCACTGACTTTGATAAACAACTGAGCTTGGCGCAGCTGATGCCATTGCTGGGCTACAAAAATACCGGACCGGATGGCCGCGAGGTACCGAGTCGCCCCTTCATCGATTTGAGCACCTGGCATTTGATTCATTGGCAGCAAAGCCCCAAAGCGATACGCGATGCACAGGCTTTGCGCGTCAACTTCACCGACGCAAGTTTGCATGATCGCTTGATGAAAGTGCTGCGCGAGCAACTCGGCCATGGTTTGGCACACAGTGTGGAGCAGGCCAAGATTGCCTGTTCGAACGGTGCACCGCTTCAACACATGGACTTGAGCTTGGTGGCGCTGGGCTTGTCTGCCGAAATGACGTCCAGCGCATTGGCTGAGCACTTGCACCTGTTGTTGGCGCAGGTGGTGGCTTGTGCGCAGGGTTGCGTGCAACAAGCAGGTCTCAAGCCCTCGCAGATCGATGCCATTTACCTGACGGGGGGCTCGTCGGCGCTGCAACCCCTGCAGCTGGCTTTGCGCCAGGCTTTTGCGCAGGCCGAGTTGGTGACCGGCGACTTGTTTGGCGGTGTGGCCGCTGGCTTGGCCTACAGCATTTAAAGCGGATCGGCAGACAATGGCGGTTTTCTGGCAGGCTTGATGCTCATCTGACCGTTTGGGGTGGCGCAATCGAGGCGCCTTCGATCTTATGTTTTTTCAAGGCGTCGGCCACAAAACCCGAAGCTTTCATGTCTTCGACAAATTGGCGCAAATAAGCTTGTGCTTCAGAGCTTCGGCCTTTGGGCAAGCCCATGGCTTGTTCAATCACCATGAAACGGCCCGGCAGCAAACGCAGCTGGGGCAAACGGGCCGCGTCCATTTGCAGTTGTTGCTTGACGCCTGCGGCCACATCCAGTTGCTCACTTAAAAAGAAGTCGACTGTGGTCGGAGAGGTTGGGGCACGGTGCAACTGGGCTTGCTTGATTTCGCGGGTCAGAAACAGGTCGTAAGCGCTGCCTTTGCCCACTGCCACACGCACGCCGGGGCGATCAACCTCTTCATTGCGCTGTAGTGGTGAATCTTGCCTCACCAAGTAACTGCCTTCGATCAAGACATAGGGGGCGGTGAAGGCAATGCCTTTGCCGCGCACCGGGTCTACCGCAAAAAAACCTACATCCGCTTGTTCATTCGTCACCGCATCGACCGATTTGCCGGCGGCATCAAAGACCACCAGGGACAAACCCACGCCCAAGCGCCGGGCCAATTCGGTGGCCAGGTCGATCGACACCCCCACGGGCTGACCGGCGCTGTCTTTTTGGGCCAGGATGGGGTTGCCCAAGTTGATCGAGGCCCGCAGCGTACCGTTGGGGGCAAATTGTGGTGCGAGGGTGTTCATGGACTGCGCGTGAGAAAAAGTTGAAAAAAAGCCCCAAACAAGAACGGCCCAAGCGGTGCGAAAAGCCCGAGGCAGGCTCTGGGAGCGGCGGATTTGTAAGGAACAGGTCAAGGCATCTCCATGTGGCTTTGTCGACAGTTTCGCAGGCTTTACGCAGCAGACCCAGCCACTGTGGCGACATGGGCTACAGAGAAACCCGGATGCCATTATTTCCTAAGCCGCCTAGCATGAGCCTGACAGAGTGCCTCTGGGGACCTCTGCACCCTAGGAAACCTTTATGAAATTCCAATTTTTGAAAAATTCGCTGTGCAGCACGCTGGTGGCGACCGCTTTGACTTTGATGGGCGGCGTCAGCACCACTGCGCTTGCACAGGCCGATAAACCCGCAGTGGCTTCGGGCAAAACCGAGTTGCTTTGGCTGGGGCAGGCCGGCTTTAAGATTCAAACACCGGGCGGTAAAACCATCGTCATCGACCCTTGGATCACCGGGGGCCCCAAAGCGCCAGCCGCGTTCAAAGCCGATTTATCGGCCGTGGGCAAGGTGGACATGCTGCTGGTGACCCACGCCCACGTCGATCATTTGGGTGATGCGCCTGTGTTGGCCAAGATGAACAATGCGATTTTGTATGGCCCAGCGGACATGGTCACCCCTTTGATCACCCTGGGTTTGTTGCCCGCCAATTTGGGTCATCGCTTCAACAAAACCGGCAATGTCAAACCCTATCCCGGCATCAAGGTGACGGCCGTGGCCGCAGAGCACTCTTCCCTGATCGTGTTCAACAACCCGGCCAGCGGCAAACCCGAGTCCCACCCTGCTGGCGAAGCCGTGGGTTACATCATCGAAATGGAGAACGGCTTCAAGATATGGCACATGGGCGATACCGGCTTGTTTGGCGACATGAAGTTCATTTTCGACCGTTACAAGCCCGACCTGGTGATGATCCCGATCGGTGGCAACTTCACCATGGACCCTGAAGACGCAGCCTATGCGATCAAAAATTGGGTGCCCGCCAAGATGGTGATGCCGATTCACTACAACTCCAACCCACTGGCCAAAGGCACTTTGGCTGAGTTTGTGGAAGCCATGAAGGGCAGCAAAAGCCAGATCGTGCCCATGACCGAAGGTCAAACACTGGCGTTTTAAGCCTCTGCAGGAGTGAAATCAGGCGTATCCTGTGCGCTTGAGTTCACTTTTTTTTGGGGCTTTCCATGTTGTACAAATTCAAATCCAAGGCCACCAGCGACTTGATCATGTTGGGCCCCGATGCCCAGCGTTTGCTGAAGTTGATGGGCTCGGATGCCTCGCCCAAGGGGATTTTCACGGTGGATCAACAACCCCAGGTGATTGCCGCCTTGGAAGCGGCGATTGCGCAGGACGAGGCCCGTATGGCCGATTTACGGGCTCAGCGCCAAGCCGAAGAAGGCTCGGAGGATACGGGGACGGTCACTTCTGAGGCTGTCAGCCTGAAACGCAGAGCGCAACCCTTGCTGGATATGCTGCGCCGCAGTTGCGCGGCCAAGGCCGATGTGGTGTGGGGGGTGTGAGCGCAGCCTCTACACACACCTCAGGGCTTGAAAGTGGGCCCTGTCAATTTGAAACCGGCCTGAATTCCGCGTTTTTTGAACCAGCCCTGGTTCATTTCCAGCACAAAGCGCACGGGTTTTGCAGAGCAGTGCGAATCGTCGGTTTGCGGCTTCATGTCCTCTAAATTCACAATCGTGCCGTCCTCGTCCACAAAAGCGGCTGTCAGCGCTGTGAGGGTGTTGCGCATCCAAAAGCACTGCACCGAGGGCTGCTCAAAAATGAACAACATGCCTTCGTTTTGCGGCAAGTCTTTGCGCCACATCAGGCCGATTTGGCGCTGCTCGGGTGTTTGCGCCAATTGCGTGTCAATCAAATGCATGCCCGCACCCACTTTGATGCGCGCCAAACGGGTTTGAGGCTCGCCCTGGGCAAGACTGCCCAACGGCAGACAAACCAGCAGCAGTCCTGCAAGAAGGGGGGCTAAACGCAGCGCAGGGGCAAATGACAACATACAAGATACAGCACGGTATGAACAGGTTCGAAGTGTAAACGGGCCCGGTTGGACTGCTCCAACTGCCAACAAGCTGAGTTGTCCCAAGTTCAAGACCTGGCGCAAGGCCAGAAAAACCATCCGATTTTCACAAAATTGGAGTCACAACTGAGCTGCGCGGGATTGGGCCACCTGATGAGGGCTCAATTGTGAACGGTCAATTGTGATCGTTCCCGTTCGATGGGGACGGTGGCGTTGGGGCGCCCCCCTGGGCCAGGATGTTCAGGGCCGTCAAGCCTTTGGGGCCTTGTGTGACCTCAAAAGTCACCTGTGCGCCTTCTTTCAGGCTTTTGTAGCCCTCCATGGCGATGGCCGAAAAGTGGGCAAAAACGTCTGCCCCGCCATCGTCGGGCTCGATGAAACCAAACCCTTTGGCGTCGTTGAACCACTTGACTTTTCCTGTTGCCATGTTTGTCTCCGGCTTTTTTGTCAGTTCAGTGTGATCTGGTCTGGGGGAAATTGTCAATTCGCACTTTTCCCATTCCCACAGAAGTGGGTGCCTTAGGGGACATGGTTGGATTTTTTAGGGCATTTTTCGCAAGGTCATGGTGGTGTAGCCCGTCAGATGCCCTCCAAGCTCGATAGAATGAAATTCATGGCAACCCGAAAACCTGTTTCACCCGCGATACCCCCGCAACCCAGCCGCTCAGCTGATAACGGCGATGCGTTGGTCCTGGACCGCATCACCGACAAAATCAAACCGCCGCAAATGCACCAAGTCCTCATGCTCAATGACGACTTCACGCCCATGGAGTTCGTGGTCTTGGTGATTCAGGAGTTTTTCAGCAAAGACCGGGAGTCTGCCACCCAAATCATGCTCAAGATTCACTTGGACGGCAAAGCGGTGTGCGGTGTTTACTCGCGCGATGTTGCTGCCACCAAGGTCGATCAAGTGCTGGACGCCGCCCGTCAGGCCGGTCATCCTTTGCAATGCGTCAGTGAGCCTGTTGAATAAGTGCTCAATGTCCCCAAATACCCACCAACCATTATTTAAAAGGCTTAAGGAAATCACATGATTGCCCAAGAACTGGAAGTCAGCTTGCACATGGCCTTTGTTGAGGCGCGCCAACAGCGCCACGAGTTCATCACGGTGGAGCATTTGTTGCTGGCCCTGCTCGACAACCCGAGCGCCGCCGAAGTTTTGCGTGCCTGCTCTGCCAATATTGACGATTTACGCACAGCCCTGGCCGGCTTTATCAAAGACAACACCCCCCAAGTGGCGGGCAGCGAAGAGGTCGATACCCAACCGACACTGGGCTTTCAGCGGGTGATCCAACGTGCCATCATGCATGTGCAATCCACCGGCAATGGCAAAAAAGAGGTCACCGGCGCCAATGTGTTGGTGGCCATTTTTGGCGAAAAAGACTCGCATGCGGTGTATTACCTGCATCAGCAAGGCATCACCCGACTGGACGTGGTCAATTTCATAGCCCATGGCATTCGCAAGAGCGATCCGCCTGAAGTGGCCAAGCCTGAAGCGTCGTCGAACTCTGAGTCCGAAGAGCAGGGTGGTGGGGAACGCAATGAAAAAGCCTCGCCCCTGGAGCAATACACCCAAAACCTGAATCAAGCCGCCAAAGAAGGCAAGATCGATCCTTTGATCGGTCGCGAATACGAAGTGGAGCGCACGATTCAAATTTTGTGCCGTCGCCGCAAAAACAACCCCTTGTTGGTCGGTGAGGCCGGCGTGGGCAAGACCGCGATTGCCGAGGGATTGGCCTGGCGCATCACTCAAGGCACCGTGCCTGAAATTTTGGCCGAGGCCAACGTTTATTCGCTGGACATGGGCGCTTTGTTGGCGGGGACCAAATACCGCGGTGATTTCGAGCAACGCTTGAAAGGCGTGCTCAAGGCCTTGAAAGACAAGCCCAACGGCATTTTGTTCATCGATGAAATCCACACCCTGATTGGGGCCGGTGCGGCCTCGGGCGGCACCCTGGATGCGTCCAATTTGCTCAAACCAGCGCTGTCCAGTGGTCAGCTCAAGTGCATTGGCGCGACGACTTTCACCGAATACCGCGGCATTTTTGAAAAAGACGCCGCCTTGTCGCGTCGCTTCCAAAAGGTCGACGTGGTCGAGCCGACCGTGGCCGAAACGGTGGACATTTTGAAAGGTCTCAAATCCCGTTTTGAAGAGCACCACAACGTCAAGTACGCTGCCGCAGCGCTGCAGGCCGCCGCCGAGTTGTCGGCCAAGTTCATCAACGACCGTCACTTGCCTGACAAGGCCATCGACGTGATTGACGAAGCCGGCGCAGCCCAGCGCATCATGGTGGCCTCCAAGCGTAAAAAGACGATTGGCAAAGCCGAGATCGAAGACATCGTGGCCAAAATCGCGCGCATTCCGCCGGCCAATGTGTCCAACGACGACCGCAGCAAGTTGCAAACGATCGAGCGCGACTTGAAGAGCGTGGTGTTTGGCCAAGACAAGGCGCTTGAAGTGTTGGCGTCTGCCGTCAAGATGGCGCGCTCAGGCCTGGGCAAAACCGACAAGCCCATTGGCTCTTTCTTGTTCTCAGGCCCCACAGGCGTGGGCAAAACCGAAGCGGCCAAGCAGTTGGCCTACATTTTGGGCATCGACCTGATCCGCTTTGACATGTCCGAGTACATGGAGCGCCATGCAGTCAGCCGTTTGATCGGAGCGCCTCCGGGTTACGTGGGTTTTGACCAAGGTGGCTTGCTGACCGAGGCCGTGACCAAGAAGCCCCATTGCGTGTTGTTGCTGGACGAGATCGAAAAAGCCCACCCTGATATCTACAACGTGTTGTTGCAGGTGATGGACCACGGCACTTTGACCGACAACAACGGACGCAAGGCCGACTTCCGCAATGTGATCATCATCATGACCACCAACGCGGGTGCCGAGACCATGAACAAAGCCACCATCGGATTCACCAATCCGCGCGCTGCGGGCGACGAGATGGGCGATATCAAACGCCTGTTCACGCCCGAGTTCCGCAACCGTTTGGATTCGATGGTCAGCTTCAAGGCCTTGGACGAAAACGTCATCATGCGGGTGGTTGATAAATTCTTGTTGCAGCTGGAAACCCAGCTCACCGAGAAGAAAGTCGATGTCACTTTCAGCGACAACTTGCGCAAGTTCTTGGCCAAGAAGGGCTTTGATCCGCTCATGGGTGCACGACCTATGCAGCGTTTGATTCAGGACACGATTCGCAAGGCCTTGGCCGACGAGTTGCTGTTTGGCCGATTGATCGATGGTGGACGCTTGAGTGTGGACATTGACGACAAAGACGAGGTGTTGCTGGACATCACACCCTTGCCCAAGAAAGAGGGCAAATCGGTGAAGTCGGAGCCTACCGAACCGGCTGAAGCCTGAAGCTTTCAGCGCTCAAAAAACCGCCTCAGAGGACCGAGGCGGTTTTTTTTCGCCTACAGGGCAAGCGTATTCAGATCCCGAACGTTCAGCGCCGCCGACCGCCACCGCCCAGCAAGGAGCCCAGCACGCCGCGCACAATTTCCCGGCCAATCGACGAGCCCACTGTGCGCACAGCGCTTTTGACCACCAACTGCGCAATGCCGTCACGGTGACCTCCGCGTGGCCCTTCGGTGCCAAACAGCAAATTGGACATGCTGCCCATCAGGCCCCCAGCGTTGCCGTCTTGGCTTGTGGCACCGTTGCCCGCGGTGGAGGCCATGCCCGCAGCATTGGCGGCAGCAGTGCTCAAACTGGCCCCTTTGGCCTTGAGGACCTCGTAGGCAGACTCGCGGTCCAGCAGCTGTTCATACACACCAGCCACCAGCGAGTTGTCGCGCAAGGCTTTGCGTTGGTCTGCCGTGATGGGGCCAATTTGGCTGCCCGGAGGGATGACAAAGACCCGTTCCGTCTCGCTGGGACGGCCTTTGTCGTCCAGAAAGCTGACCAAGGCCTCGCCGACGGCCAAATCGGTGATGGCCGCTTCGATGTCCAGACCCGCCTTGGGGCGCATGGTTTGCGCTGTCGCCTTGACCGCTTTTTGGTCGCGCGGTGTGAAAGCCCGCAGCGCATGTTGCACCCGATTACCCAATTGGCCCAGCACGTTGTCTGGGATGTCTAAAGGATTTTGAGTGACGAAATACACCCCCACGCCTTTGGAACGCACCAGTCGCACCACCAGTTCGATCCGGTCCACCAGTGCCTTGGGCGCCTCGTTGAACAGCAAATGGGCTTCGTCAAAGAAAAACACCAGTTTGGGTTTGTCGGGGTCGCCAATTTCGGGCAATTGTTCAAAAAGTTCTGAAAGCATCCACAGCAAGAAGGTGGCGTACAGACGGGGTGAGTTGAGCAATTTGTCGGCGGCCAAGACATTGATCACGCCTTGGTTGCCCACCGTTTGCATGAAGTCCTGGATGTTGAGCATGGGCTCGCCGCAGAACTGATCTCCCCCTTGTTCTTCGATTTGCAGCAAAGCGCGCTGGATGGCGCCAATGCTGGCGGCGCTGATGTTGCCGTAGTCGGTGGTGAATTGTTTGGCGTTTTCGCCGACATAAGACAGCATGCTGCGCAGGTCCTTCATGTCCAGGAGCAGCAGACCGTTGTCGTCGGCAATTTTGAACACCAAGCTGAGGACTCCCGCTTGGGTGTCGTTCAAGTTCAGCATGCGGGTCAGCAACAAAGGCCCCATGTCGCTGATGGTGGCGCGCACCGGGTGGCCTTGTTCGCCAAACACGTCCCACAAGGTGGTGGGGCAAGCCTGGGATTGGGGGAGTTCGATACCCCGGCTGGCCAAGGCCGCAGCCAATTTGTCGCCGATGTGGCCGCTCTGGCTGATGCCACTCAAATCACCCTTCACGTCCGCCATGAAGACGGGCACCCCGATATTCGAAAAACTTTCGGCCAATTTCTGCAAGGTGACGGTTTTGCCCGTGCCGGTGGCCCCGGTGATCAAACCATGTCGGTTGGCCAGGCGGGCGAGCAGGGCGCATTCGGTCTGCGCGTTGCGGGCGATGGGCATGGAATCGGTCATGGCGAAAAGTCCTTGGCGGTAAAAGTAAAATCTCAGCCAGTAGATTAAATCAAGATTCAAGGACTCACCGATGGCAGGCCACAGCAAATGGGCAAATATTCAGCACCGCAAGGGGCGGCAAGATGAAAAACGCCAGCGTATTTGGACCCGGGTGGTGCGCGAGATCATGGTGGCGGCGCGTACCGGTGGTGGCGATGTCTCGGCCAACCCCCGGCTGCGACTGGCCATTGAGAAAGCCAAAGCCGCAAATATGCCGGCCGACACCATCAAGCGCAACGTGGACAAAGCCACCGGCAACCTGGAAGGCGTGAGCTACGAAGAGATCCGTTACGAGGGCTATGGCATTGGTGGTGCGGCTGTGATTGTGGACACCATGACCGACAACAGGGTGCGTACCGTGGCCGAAGTGCGGCATGCCTTCAGCAAACACGGTGGCAATTTGGGGACGGAGGGTTCAGTGGCCTTTCAGTTCAAAAACTGCGGCCAACTGATTTTTGCGCCGGGCACTCTCGAAGACAAAGTGCTGGAAGTGGCCTTGGAGGCTGGCGCTGAGGATGTGATCACCGACGAAGACGGCGCCATCGAGGTGCTGACATCGCCTGCGGACTTTGAGGCGGTCAAGCTGGCTTTAGAGTCGGCAGGACTTGTCCCCGACATGGCTGAGGTCACGATGCGTGCTGAAAACGCGATTGCCCTGGCAGGTGAGGATGCGGTACGCATGCAAAAACTGTTGGATGTGCTGGAAGATCTGGACGATGTGCAAAACGTTTTCCACAATGCTGAAATAGCGGAATAAAGGCTGTCGACATGAAAGTTTTGGTCGTAGGCGGTGGTGGCCGTGAGCACGCATTGGCGTGGAAGTTGTCGCAGTCCTCGCGGATTCAGCAGGTCTATGTGGCGCCGGGCAATGGCGGCACGGCGCGAGACAAAAATTTGATCAATGTGCCCATCACCGACATTCCTGCGTTGCGGCAATGGGTGATCGCGCAGCGCATCGAGTTGACAGTGGTTGGGCCGGAAGCGCCCTTGGCCGCGGGCATTGTGGACGATTTTCGCGCGCATGGTCTGCGCATTTTTGGCCCCACCCAAGCCGCCGCACAGCTGGAAAGCTCCAAGGCCTTTTCCAAAGCTTTCATGCAGCGCCACCACATCCCAACGGCCGCTTTTGACACCTTCACCGATCCGGTTGCAGCCCACGCCTATGTAGACCGCATGGGTGCGCCTATTGTCGTCAAAGCCGATGGTTTGGCTGCGGGCAAAGGGGTGGTGGTGGCGATGACGCTGACCGAAGCCCATGAGGCGATTGATTTCATGCTGCTGGACAACACCCTGGGCGTGACGCACAACCAAGGTGGCGCGCGGGTGGTGATCGAAGAGTTTTTGGCCGGTGAAGAAGCCAGCTTCATTGTGCTGTGCGATGGCAAAAATGTGGTCGCTTTGGCCACCAGCCAAGACCACAAACGCTTGCAAGATGGTGACCAAGGACCAAATACCGGCGGCATGGGGGCGTATTCGCCGGCCCCGGTGGTGACCGCCGAGGTGCATGCCCGTGCCATGCGCGAAGTCATTTTGCCGACCATCCGTGGCATGGAAAAAGACGGGATTGCCTACACAGGATTTTTGTATGCGGGTTTGATGATCAGCCCCCAAGGACAGCTCAAAACTTTGGAGTTCAATTGCCGCATGGGTGACCCCGAAACGCAGCCCATTTTGATGCGTTTAAAGTCCGATTTGGTCGAGGTCATGTTGGCCGCGACCAGCAGTGGCTTGGATCACATTGAATTGGAGTGGGACCGCCGCGTGGCCTTGGGCGTGGTGATGGCCGCCGCCGGCTATCCCTTGTCACCGCGCAAAGGCGATGTCATCACGGGCTTGCCTGCGGATCAAAATGACGCCATGGTGTTCCATGCGGGTACGAACCAGGACGAAGATCACACCTTGACCAGTGGCGGCCGGGTGCTGTGCGTGACGGTATTGGCTGATTCGGTTCGCCAAGCCCAACACAAAGCCTACGAAGTGGCGCAAGGCATACATTTTGACGGTATGCAATACCGCCGAGACATTGGCTTTCGGGCCATCAAACGGAGTGCATGACATGAGTGAAAATTTCGACATCAGCACCGTGCGCCATTATTTGGAGGGCTTGCAGCAGCGCATCACCAGCAGTCTGAACGAGATCGATGCCACTCCCTTTGTCGTCGACGCATGGCACAAAGAGCCGCACGAACCCTTGCAAGGCCAAGGCACGACCATGATCATGGAAGGTGGTCCCGTGTTTGAGCGCGCCGGTTGTGGCTTCTCGCATGTCAGTGGCCCCAAATTGCCGCCATCGGCCACGGCCCATCGGCCCGAGCTGGCGGGCGCACCTTTTGAAGCCATGGGCGTGTCTTTGGTGTTTCATCCACGCAACCCCTATGTCCCTACGGTGCACATGAATGTGCGCACCATTGTGGCCAAGCCTGAGGGCTTGGCCCCGGTAGCTTGGTTTGGCGGCGGCATGGACCTGACACCGTATTACGGTTTTGAGGACGACACAGTGCATTTTCACCAGACCTGCAAAGACGCGTTGACGCCTTTTGGGGCTGAGCTGCATCCTCGCTTCAAAGCCTGGTGCGACACCTATTTTTGCAACAAGCACCGCCAAGAGCAGCGCGGCGTGGGCGGCATTTTCTTTGATGATTTTTCAGAATTGGGCATGAACCAAAGCTTTGCCATGATGCAAAGCGTGGGCGATGCCCTGTTGCCAGCTTATTTGCCGATTGTGCAAGCGCGCAAAGACACGGCTTATGGTGAACGTGAGCGAGATTTTCAGCTTTATCGGCGCGGGCGTTATGTCGAATTCAATTTGGTCTGGGACCGGGGCACGCATTTTGGCTTGCAGTCGGGCGGTCGTACCGAATCGATTTTGTTGTCCATGCCGCCCTTGGTCAGCTGGTCTTACAACCGCGCTGATGAAAAAGAGTCCCCAGAAGCGCAGTTGCTGAATCACTATTTGGTCCCCAAGGACTGGGTGTGAGTCGGGCAAACCCCTCTACCGTCAAGCGCTTGGGGGTGTATGGAGGTGCTTTCGATCCGCCACACCGGGCGCATACCGAACTGGCCCAGGCGGCGGTTGTGCAGTTACAGCTGGATGCTTTGCACATCTTGCCTACGGGCCAGGCTTGGCACAAAGACCGAGCCTTGACCGATGCGGCGCACCGCTTGGCCATGACGAGACTGGCTTTTGCCGATGTCCCGCATGCCCAGGTGGACCCACGGGAAATTGAGCGCGCCGGGCCCACATATACGGTCGATACTTTGCGCGAATTGGCGCTTGAATACCCAGGTGCCCAGTTGTTTTTGCTGATGGGGGCTGATCAGGCCAAGGCCCTGTCCCAATGGCATGAAATCGGCGAAATCACCCGCTTGGCTATAATCGCCATTGCCGAGCGTGATGCGCCCGAGATGTCCCTAGCGCAAGGTCACGTTCATTCACAGCTTGTGAAGCCTGTGGTCCAAGCGGACTTTCGCCAAATTGTGCTTCCCCTGATGCCGCACAGCGCCACCGACATACGCACCCGCGTGGCGTCGGGCCACCCCCTGAATGCACTGGTCTGCGAGGCCGTTGCACGCTACATTCAAGACAACCACCTTTACCAGACTGCCCGATGAACGATACCGCTGCCAAAAAAGATGTGACCAAACTCCAACGCGCCATTGTGGACGCGCTGGAGGATGTGAAAGCCCAAGATATCCAAGTCTTTGATACCGAGCACCTGTCGGCCTTGTTTGAGCGCGTGGTGGTGGCTTCGGGAACGTCCAACCGCCAAACCAAGGCCCTGGCTGCCAGCGTGCGCGACAAAGTGCGCGATGCTGGCTTTCCCAAGCCACGCATTGAAGGCGAAGACAACGGCGAGTGGATCATTGTGGACTGCGGCAGCGCCGTGGTGCACGTGATGCAACCGACCATTCGCTCCTACTACAACCTGGAAGAGCTTTGGGGCGACAAACCGGTGCGCTTGAAGTTGGGGGCACCCAAGCCGATCGACGCCGAAGCCAAAAATAGCGCCAAAAAAGAAAGCAAAATCAACCACGCCGGTAAGGCGCCACGTCGGGTAGAGCCCGAGCCAGTCAAGGCGCAAATGCCAGGTCGCTCGAAAAAGGTAGCTGCCAGCGTGGTTGGCAAACCCGCGGCCAAGAAAACGGCCGCTAAAACAACGGTGAAATCTGCCGCCAAACCGGCCGTGACATCTTCCGCCAAGACCCTCAGCAAGACCCCCATGAAAATGGTCAAGGTCAACGATCCTGCCAAGGCACCCAAGCGGACTGCGGCCAAATCGGCACTCAAGCCCGTGGCCAAACGCGCACCGGCTGCCAAGACGATGTCGCGCAAAGGCTGAGTTCAGCCATGAAGCTGCTGATCGTGGCGGTCGGCCAGCGTGTCCCCGATTGGGCGCAAACCGCTTGGGATGACTATGCCAAGCGGTTTCCTTTTGAGCTCAAGGTCGAACTCAAAGCGGTCAAAACCGAGCCGAGAGGCTCCAAAACTCTAGAGACCTTGTACGCCGCAGAGCGTCAACGGATCGAAGAAGCCATCCCCAAAGGGTTTCGCATCGTGGCTTTGGATGAACGAGGTACAGCCCTGTCCACCAAAGCGCTGGCCAGTCGCTTGCAAACTTGGCAACTGGAAAGCGACGACGTGGCCTTGGTGATTGGTGGCCCCGATGGTTTGGATCCGGCATTTCGCCAAGCCGCCCATGAACGCATACGACTGTCGGATATGACGCTGCCCCACGCCATGGCCCGCGTGCTCTTGATCGAACAGTTGTACCGCGCTTGGTCGATCAATGCGAATCACCCTTACCACCGGGAATAATCGGCTCCACAGCCTGCTTACTTCGGAAGCCTTGTCATGAATTCCTTCATTTACCTTGCCTCGCAAAGTCCAAGGCGCAGCCAGTTGCTGGACCAAATCGGTGTTCCTCACACTTTGCTGTTGCCAACACCCGATGAAGATGCTGAATCGCTGGAAGTTGTACAGCGTGGCGAGTCTCCCTTGCATTACGTGCAGCGTGTGACTGGGCTGAAACTTGATGCCGCTATGGCACGTCTCAAAGCGCGAGGCTTGCCGGTCGCTCCGGTGTTGTGTTCTGACACCACGGTGGCGTTGAGTCGAGAAATCCTGGGTAAACCGGCTGACCCCGCCGATGCAATGCGCATGTTGCAAGCCCTGTCAGGTCAAACCCACCGCGTTTTGACGGCTGTGGCTGTGCAATCGGGCCGCAAAAGGTTGGCCGCGGTATCGGTGTCGCGGGTGACTTTCAGTGCCATGAGCCGTGCGCAAATCAAAGCCTATGTGGACAGTGGTGAGCCGATGGGCAAAGCGGGCGCTTACGGCGTGCAGGGCAGGGCAGCGGCGCACATTGAACGTATTCAAGGCAGTTATTCAGGCATCATGGGATTGCCACTTCACGAAACTGCGGTGCTGTTGCGTTCATTCGGCATGGCCTGTTGAGCTTGTCAAATTCTGAGGGATCTATGCAACAAGATATTTTGATCAATTGGTCTCCACAAGAAACTCGCGTCGCAGTGGTTGAACACGGCGCTGTCCAGGAATTGCATGTTGAGCGCAACTTAGAACGCGGCCTGGTGGGGAACGTCTATTTGGGCAAAGTGTCGCGGGTGTTGCCTGGCATGCAATCGGCCTTCATCGACATAGGCTTGGAGCGCGCCGCCTTTTTGCATGTGGCCGATGTGTGGCAGCGTCACCCTGAGGGCGAGCCACCCCAAGCGGCGCGCAGCGCGCAGCCTCTGGTTCCGATCGAGCGTCAAGTGTTTGAAGGTCAGGCCTTGATGGTGCAAGTGATCAAAGACCCGATTGGCACCAAAGGGGCTCGGCTATCAACCCAAATCAGTATTGCCGGTCGGCACCTGGTCTTTTTGCCGCAGGACGATCACATCGGTGTGTCGCAAAAAATCCCTTCGGAGCAACGTGATCAATTGCGCGAACGTTTGAAAGCCTTGGTCGGACAGGACGGTGGCGGTTTCATTTTGCGTACCAATGCCGAAGACTCCAGTGACCAAGAACTGGGTGAAGACATCGCTTATCTTCGCAAGACCTGGGCGCGCATCAAAGACGCTTCGCTGCGACTGCCGGCGCAGTCCATGCTGCACCAAGATCTGACGCTGCTGCAACGGGTGTTGCGCGATTTGGTGGGTGAGGCGACGCAATCCATTCGGATCGATTCGCGTGAGCAGTTTCAAAAGCTGTTGGCCTTCAGCCAAGAGTTCATGCCTGCCGCGTCTGAGCGCTTGCAGTTGTACAAGGGCGAGCGGCCGATCTTTGATTTGTATGCCATTGACGAAGAAATCGCCAAAGCGCTAGGGCGCCGAGTTGACCTGAAGTCCGGTGGTTATTTGATCGTCGACCAAACGGAGGCGCTCACCACAGTGGATGTGAACACGGGTGGCTATGTGGGCGCGCGCAATTTCGATGAAACAATTTTCAAAACCAATTTGGAAGCAGCGCAGGCCATTGCGCGCCAATTGCGATTGCGTAATTTGGGCGGCATCGTGATCGTGGATTTCATTGACATGACACGTGCAGAGCACCAAGAAGCGGTGCTGTCTGAATTTAAAAAACAATTGGCGCGAGACCGCGTCAAGACCATGGCCGGGGGCTTTTCTCAGCTGGGCTTGCTGGAGATGACGCGCAAGCGCACCCGGGAGTCCTTGGCGCACATGCTGTGTGAGCCTTGTCCGGCCTGTCAGGGCAAGGGCATCGTCAAAACCACCCGCACGGTCGTGTATGACATCTTGCGAGAGATTTTGCGTGAAGCCAAGCAGTTCAATCCGCGTGAATTCAGGGTGATCGCTCGCCCTGCCGTGATCGAGTTGCTGCTCGACGAGGAAAGTCCTCACTTGGCGGCGTTGTCGGATTTCATCGCCAAACCGATTTCATTGCAAAGTGAATCGGCCATGGGGCCTGAAGAGTACGACGTCGTCTTGCTGTAACACGGCAGGCACTCCCACCTGTCTGCGTCAGGGGGCGTCCTCAAGCCAATGTGTTGTCGCCTTTGTGGTGCAAGCGCGTGTAGACACCGCCTTGGGCCAGCAAATCAGTGTGCGTGCCTTGCTCCACGATGCGTCCGTGCGCCATGACCACCACGCGGTCGGCGTGTTCGATGGTCGACAAGCGGTGCGCAATGATCAAGGTGGTTCGGCCTTTCATCAATCGCTGCAGCGCTTCTTGTACCAAACGCTCGGACTCGTTGTCCAAGGCGGAGGTGGCCTCATCCAAAATCAAAATGGGCGCGTTTTTGTACAAGGCGCGCGCGATCGCCAAGCGTTGGCGTTGACCGCCTGACAATTGGGTGGCGTTGTGCCCCAACAGTGTGTGCATGCCTTGGGGTAAGCGGGCAATGTGCTCTGACAGATTGGCGGCCTCCAGGCAGGCCTGAACCTGGTCGTCGTTGATCGTTTGACCCAAGGCCACATTGGCCGCTACGGTGTCATTGAGCATCACCACATCTTGGCTGACCATGGCCATTTGAGCCCGCAAGGCACTCAGTTGCCAATCGGCCACATCATGACCATCGATCTTCACCTGGCCTTGGCTGGGCAAAACGAAGCGTGGCAGTAAATTGGCCAAGGTGGTTTTGCCTGACCCGGAGGCGCCTACGAAAGCCACTGACTCACCTGCTTGGATGGTCAGGGAAATGCTGTTCACGGCCGGCGCGGCATCGGGATGGAATTGCACGCTGGCGTTGACCCACTCGATCACGCCTGCAGATGGGCCTTTTGCATTTGCAGGGGCGTAAGTGCCTTGGGATTCAGCGGCCACGTCTTCCATGAGTTGCAAGCCCCGCTCCAAAGCGGCCAGCCCCCGGGTGATGGGGTTGGCCACGTCTGCCAGGCGTTTGATGGGCGCGATCAGCATCAACATGGCGGTGATGAAAGCCACAAATCCACCCACTGTGGCACCTTGCGCGCCATTTTGGCTTTGCAGCAAGGCAATCATCAAGACCACAGACAGGGCCACCGCAGCCAGGAGTTGCGTCAAGGGTGACATGGAGGCTGAGGCGATGGTGGAGCGAATTGCCAAGCCGCGCAGTCTGCTGCTGAGTTTTTCAAAACGGTCGATTTGACTTTGCTGCGCCCCATGCAAACGCACCATTTTGTAGGCGAGCACGTTTTCTTCAACCACATAGGCCAAATTGTCGGTGGCGTTTTGGCCCTCGCGCGTCAAACGGTACAGGCGTTTGGACAAGACTTTCATGATCCAGGCCACGCCTGGCGTGACCAGGAACACCACCAAGGTCAGTTTCCAATTCAAAAATAACAAATAGCCCACCAGCGCGAGCAAAGTAAATCCGTCGCGGGACAAGCCAATCATGGCCGAGACCAATTGACCCGCACCACTTTGCACTTCGTAAACGATGGTGTTGGACAGTGCGCTGGCCGATGCTTTGGAAAAGACTGCCAGGTCAGCCCGCATCAAACGCTCAAACATGGCGCTGCGCAGCAGTTGCATGCCGTCATTGGCAATGCGCGTCAGGCTGTATTGCGAGACAAAATGCGCGGCGCCCCGGATCGCAAAAATGCCCATCACCGCCACAGGTACCGACCACAGGGGCAGGGCGCCTTGGCTGAAGCCTTTGTCCAGCAACGGCTGAAACAAGGCCGGAATCAGGGGTTCGGTCACTGCGGCCACGACGGTGGCTAAAACACCGATGGTCCAACTCCAACGCTGGGTCCCAAAATAAGGGATCAAGCGTTGCATACGGCGAAATACGCTGTGGACTGGTAGAGCCTGAGCGCGGGTGTTTGAATCGGTCATTAGGACTGATTTTACGCAAGCGATCTTCTACTGGATTTACCGCAGTCCCATCTGAGCCTTGATTCTGCGATTCAAGTCAGCATGACACGGGCGTTGGGCCCAAAACAGGGGTTGCCAGGGTGTACGATCGGGGTTTTGAATTTTTCTAGAATTTAGACGCCTCCGGCATGAAACTGCTTGTTCACATGACACATTTCCAGGCATTCTTTCTATTTATTTCTCGTATGCGTCACGGGGTATCTGCCAGCTTGCTGATGGGGCTGTTTACCTTTTTACCTGCGCATGCTCAGTTCCGTGTTGAAGTGACAGGTGTGGGGCTGACCCAAGTGCCCGTCGCAGTGGCGCCTTTCAAGGGCGAGGACAGCGCTTCTCAAAAGATATCGGCCATTGTCATTGCGGACTTAGAGCGCAGTGGGCAGTTCCGATCAGTGGAGGCCAAAGGCGACGCCTTGGATGAATCCTCTCGCCCCGACATGCCCCAGTGGCGCCAGCGCAATGCCGATGCCTTGGTGGCCGGCAGTGTGAGCCGATTGGCCGACGGTCGCTATGACGTCCGTGCCCGTTTGTGGGATGTGGTGGGAGGTCAAATCCGTGGCGAGTACAAGGAGGCGGTAGTGGCCTCCGACTTGCGTTTGGCGGCGCACCGACTGGCCGATCAAATTTATGAAAAATTGACCGGCGACAAAGGCGTTTTCGCCACCCGTATCGCCTATGTGACCAAGGCTGCAGCGCGTTACACCTTGTGGGTAGCGGATTCTGACGGTGAAGGTGCCCAAGCGGCTTTGGCTAGCCCGGAGCCTATTATTTCTCCTTCTTGGTCACCCACCGGCACCCAATTGGCCTATGTGTCTTTTGAGTCGCGCAAGCCGGTGATCTATGTGCACGAATTGGCGAGCGGTAAACGCCATGTGGTGGCCAATTTCCGGGGTTCCAACAGCGCGCCCACGTGGGCGCCAGATGGTCAAAGTTTGGTGGCGACTTTGAGCCGTGATGGGGGTTCGCAGCTGTTTCAAATCGACGTGCAGGGTGGTGCACCTCGTCGTTTGGCGCAGTCCAACGGCATTGATACCGAACCCGCCTTTGCGGCCAATGGCAGTCAGCTGTATTTTGTGAGTGACCGCGGAGGCTCCCCGCAGATCTACCGCATGCCTTGGAGCGGCGGCGCGGTGGAACGGGTGACCTTCAACGGCACCTACAACATTTCCCCCAGCCTGAGCCCCGATGGACGATGGATGGCTTATGTCAGCCGCATCGGGGGACAATTCAAGCTGCAGGTGATGGATTTGTCGACCCGCCAAGTTGTGGGCATCACTGACACGGGAGCCGATGAGAAGCCCAGTTTCGCGCCCAACAGCAAATTGTTGGTCTATGCCACCCAGTTGCAGGGGCGTGAAGCTTTGATGACCACCACCTTGGATGGGAAAATCAAAGCCCGCTTGGCCGGTCAAGGTGGCGATATCCGCGAGCCCGATTGGGGCCCATACCGTCAGTAATTTGTGCCCATGCACTTTGTTTTATTTTTTTGTATTTTGTTTCAGGAGTGAATGATGATGATCCGTACGATTTCGATGTTGGCGTTGACCGCCGCCTTGGCCGCTTGTTCTTCGGGCGTCAAACTCAATGACGTGCCTGTGGAGGACAAGTCTGCTACCGCGGTTGGCGGCGCGAACGCCAATGGCATAGGCATGGGTGGCACGGCTGGGCAAAACAATGTGTCCGGTGTACTGACAGACAAGTCCGCTGGCAATGGCGTGGGTCCTGCCGGTAGCAATATTGTGTTTTTTGATTACGACAGCTTCACCCTCAAGCCTGAAGCACGTGCCGTGATTGAAACCAACGCCAAGTTCTTGCAAGCGAACAAGCAACGCAAAGCCATGCTCGAAGGCCATACCGATGAACGTGGTGGCCGCGAGTACAACTTGGCTTTGGGTCAAAAACGCGCTGAATCTGTTCGCCAAGCCTTGACCCTGTTGGGTGTGAGCGATGCGCAAGTCGAGGCTGTGAGTTTCGGCAAAGAAAAGCCCATGGACACGGGCAGCAGTGAAGCCTCGTTGGCTAAAAACCGCCGCGTTGAATTCAAATATTGATCCGTCCCATGAACAACGTTCACTTGCGTCGTTTCACGGCCATCGGATTGATTGGGCTGTCTCAGTCCTTCGCCCATGCGGCGTTGTTTGAAGACGACGAAGCCCGCCGCGCTATCTTGGACTTGCGCCAAAAGTTAGAGCAACTGGGCGGCACCGGTGTTGCCCAAAACAAAACACAATCTGAAGAAATCTTCAAGTTGCGCAACGCGCTGCTGGATTTGCAGGCTCAAATTGACGCCATCAAATCCGATCAAGCCCGTTTGCGTGGTGCCAACGAGCAACTGCTGCGTGAATTGTCAGAGCAGCAGCAACGTCAAAAAGACTTGCAACTGGGCGTGGATGATCGACTGCGCAAATTTGAACCTGTGAAAGTGAATTTGGATGGTGTCGACTTCTTGGTCGAGCCAACTGAAAAACGCGACTATGAATCTGCGATGGGGGTTTTTCGCAAGGGCGATTTTGCCGCAGCAGAATCCCACCTGAGCAGTTTTGTCCTGCGCTATCCCAATTCGGGTTACTTGCCTTCGGCCTTGTTTTGGCTGGGAAATGCGGAGTACGCGATCAAGGACTACGCTGGGGCTGTGGCCCATTTCAAGCGGATGCTGAACTTGGCACCTAAACACCTGCGTGCTTCAGAAGCCATGCTGGCGATTTCCAATTGCCAAATTGAACTCAAAGACATCAAGACCGCACGCAAGACATTGGATGAACTCGTCAAAAATTTCCCCGACTCTGAGGCTGCTCAGGCTGCCAAAGAGCGTTTGACGAAATTGAAGTAAAGCGTTGATGGACGCCGCCCAGCTGGCCCTCACCACCGCGCAGGTGCTGCTGTGCACTTTGGCTTTGTCCATCGCGCTGGGGGCGGTTCTGCAAGCCACCCATTTTTGTACCATGGGGGCCATCAGCGACATGGTGCTGATGCGCGATCCCATCCGACTCCAACAGTGGGCGCTGGCTGCGGCGGTGGCCATGTGGGGTTTTGCGGCCATGCAATGGGCCGGCTGGGTCGATCCCCGAGAAAGCATCTACGGCGCTGACAAGTTGCTGTGGCTGTCCTCTTTGCTCGGCGGTACATTCTTTGGCTCAGGCATGGTTCTGGCCTCTGGCTGCACCAGTAAATCCTTGGTGCGATTGGGTGCTGGTAACCTCAAAGCACTGGTTGTTTTGTTGGTCATGGGCGTTTTTGGGCTCGCCACTTTAAAGGGTTTTCTGGCCGTCTGGCGGGTCAAGGGGCTGGAGACTGTTTATGGGTATGCCCCCGAACAAGCCTTTGTCGGCAGTTGGTTGGCCTTGCAGACGGGCTTGTCTACGCCGGTTGCCAGTACGATGGCCGCACTGGGAGTTGGTGGCGCTTTGTTGGTGTGGGCGCTGCGAGGTCTTGCCAAAGCGCCTGTCTCTATGACTTGGGGCGGTTTGGCTGTCGGGGGCGCGGTTGTGGCCTTGTGGTGGATCAGCGGCGTCTGGGGCCACGGATCAGAGCACCCTGAAACGCTGGAAGCGTTTTATGTTGCAACGGGCAGTGGGCGCATGGAGTCGTTCAGTTTCACTTCTCCCGTGGCGATGGCCCTTGATGCATTCATGTATTTCAGTGATGGAACCAAGAAAATCACCATTGGCATGGTCTCTGTTTTGGGGGTGATGGTCGGCGCTTGTGTGCGAGCGTTGCTGTCGGGAACATTTCGCTGGGAAGGGTTTGTCAACCGCAGTGACCTGGTTCGCCATGTGATCGGGGGCGCGTTGATGGGCGTGGGCGGCGTGACGGCCATGGGGTGCACCTTCGGTCAAGGCATGAGCGGATTGTCCACACTCAGTTGGATGAGCATGCTGACCTTGGTCTCGATTGGTTTGGGTGCTGGCTTGACCTTGATTTGGCAATTGCGCCAGATGGAGCGATCCCTATGACCCTGTTTGATGCGACCCGCAGTTTTGGGGGCCTCGATCGACTGTATGGCTTGGGCGCTTCAAACGCCATTCGCAGTGCACACGTTACTGTGGTGGGCATCGGTGGGGTGGGCTCATGGTGCGCTGAAGCGCTGGCGCGCAGTGGGGTGGGGCGTCTCACCTTGATCGATTTAGACCATGTGGCTGACTCCAATATCAACCGGCAAGTTCACGCCCTCAGCACCACCGTAGGCCAAGCCAAAGTGCTGGCCATGAAAGAGCGTATCGCCTTGATCAATCCCGATTGCGCAGTGGAATGCATCGAGGATTTTGTGAGCCCCGAGAATTGGCCGGCGGTGTTGGGTCGGGGTGCTTTACCCGATGCTGTGATTGATGCCTGTGACCAAGTGTCCGCCAAACTGGTCATGGCGCATTGGGCCAAGAGTCACAAAGTGCCTTTTGTCAGTGTAGGCGCCGCAGGTGGCAAGCGGTTGGCTCACAAGGTCGATGTGGATGACCTGTCGCAAGTGACGCACGATCCATTATTGGCACAACTGCGCTACCGATTGCGCAAACACCATGGTGCGCCGCGCGATGGCAAAAAGATCGGTGTCTTATGCGTTTTCAGCCGCGAGGCGGTTGCGCCGCCTGACGCGTCCTGCGCGGTGGAGGGTGACGGCACTCTCAACTGCCACGGTTATGGCTCAGTAGTGACGGTGACTGCCACTTTTGGTTTGTGCGCCGTCTCTGCTATTTTGAATTTTCTTTCAGACGCTTTTATAAAAGCAAAAAACAACGCTATAATTTGAGGCTTAGCGAAACATCTGAAACTGTCAAAAGCGGTTCAAGATGCAGAGCTTGATGGGACCATAGCTCAGTTGGTAGAGCAGCGGACTTTTAATCCGTTTGTCGTGGGTTCGACCCCCGCTGGTCCCACCAAAATACATCAATCACCCAGCATCAATGTGCTGGGTGATTTTTTTCATCTCATCACCCTATCAAGCTGTTGCGCCGCTGTTTTCAATTTGCTGAATCTGCTCAGACAGTTCCAGCCACTTCAACTCCAGCGTTTCCAATTCCCCCTGTGTGGCGCCCAGTTCTTTGCTCGCTTTGACGATCTCAGCGGTGGCCATAGGGGTGGTCAATCGATTTTCTAAATCCGATTTTTGAGTTTGTAACTGGGCCATGCGCAGCTCGGTTTGCTCCAGTGATTTTTTGAAGGGTCGGGTTTGCGCCGCCATCTCAATGCGGCGCTGTGCATCTTGCTTGCGCTGCTCAGGGGTGCGAAAGACCATGGGCTCGGGCGTTGCCACAGGCGTCACCTGGCTGGGTGTTGGCGCTTGCACAGATACGTCGGCATACGCAGCAGCCTGTTTGGTGACTGACGGTGCTTTCACCGTCATCGGCTGGGCCGCCGCCGTTTTGGCTTCTTCGCGCAGGCGTTTGGATTCCTCGAGCAAGTAGCGTTGGTAGTCGTCCAAGTCACCGTCAAACGGCTCGACCTTGCCACGCCCGACCATCCAAAACTCATCGCAAACCGCACGCAGCAAAGAGCGGTCATGGCTGACCAACATCACGGTGCCTTCAAACTCATTCAGGGCCATGGCCAGTGCTTCTCGGGTGGCCAAGTCCAGGTGGTTGGTGGGTTCGTCTAGCAGCAAGAGGTTGGGACGCTGCCAGACGATCATGGCCAAGACCAAGCGAGCTTTTTCGCCGCCGCTCATGGTGCCCACGGCTTGTTTGACCATGTCACCCGTGAAATTGAAGGAGCCCAGGTAGCTGCGCAAATCCTGCTCGCGGCTGGGTTCACTGCTGTTGGACCCCATCTCTTTGGCCAAGCGAATCATGTGTTCCAGCGGGTTGTCTTGCGGGCGCAGCACGTCCAACTCTTGCTGGGCAAAGTAACCAATGTTCAGGCCTTTGCCTTCGGTCAGCGTGCCGGCCATGGGCTTCATGGTGCGCGCAATGGTTTTAACCAAGGTCGATTTACCCTGACCGTTGGCACCCAAAATGCCGATACGTTGTCCGGCCAAAACCGATTTGCTGATGCCTTGCAAGATGGGTTTGGGCTGGTCGTCGACGATGTAGCCAAAACTGGCGTCACTGATCGCCAACATGGGGTTGGGCAGGTTGTTCGGTTCTTTGAAGCCAAATGTGAATTCGGCATCGGCCAGCAAGGGCGCCACCTTTTCCATCCGCTCCAGAGCCTTGACCCGACTTTGTGCTTGCTTAGCTTTGCTGGCCTGGGCTTTGAATCGGGTGATGAATTTTTGCAAGTGGGCAATTTTGTCTTGCTGCTTGCTGAAAGAGGCCTGTTGCAATTCCATTTGCTGGGCGCGCAGAATTTCAAAGGCGGTGTAGTTGCCGCCATAACGGGTGAGTTTGGCCTGGTCGATGTGCAAGGTGACATCGGTGATGGCATCCAAAAATTCGCGATCGTGACTGATCACGATCATGGTGCCGGTGTAGCGCTTGAGCCAAGCTTCCAGCCAAACCAAGGCATCCAAGTCCAAGTGGTTGGTGGGCTCGTCGAGCAGCAAGATGTCTGACGGGCACATCAACGCACGTGCCAGTTGCAAGCGCATGCGCCAGCCACCTGAAAAGCTGTTCACCGGGTGGTTCAACTCCTCGACGCTGAAGCCCAAACCCAATATCAGCGCTTCTGCGCGGGGCAGGGCGTCATGGTCGCCGGCATCGGCCAGGTCGGTGTAGATGTGCGCCATCTCCATGCCATCACCGCTGGCTTCAGCCGCAACCAGGCGTTGACGCAATTCAGCTAAGCGGGTGTCGCCCTCCAGTACAAAGGTCGATGCCGGTTCGTCGGTCTCAGGCATGTTTTGCGCCACTTGCCCCATGCGCCAGGCTTTGGGCATGGAGAAATCACCACCATCTTCATGCAGCGTGCCGTTGAACAAGGCAAACAAGGTCGATTTGCCCGCGCCATTGCGACCGACCAGGCCGATTTTTTCGCCTGGATTCAGGGTGACGGTGGCGCTGTTGAGCAGCACTTTGGCGCTGCGGCGCAGCGTGACATTCTTCAGGGTGATCATGGCAATGGGGCGGCTGTCAGGGGCTCGGCAAAGCCAGGCCAAGGTACAGCAAGTCGGGGTTGGGGTGTTCTTTGAAAGGGGGTACAGGCGCAAAGCCGAGGTTGGCATACAAAGCCAAGCTGGAGGTGTTGCTGCGCCATGTGCTCAGGGCTGCCTGAGTGTAGCCTGCTTGCGCAGCCTGTTCGAGCAAAGCCTGAATCATGCGTGTGGCATGACCGCGATGGCGGTGGGCAGGCGTGACGTAAATTCGTTTGATTTCGCACAGACCGGGCACTCGCGTGCGTGCAAAAGCGCCGCAAGCTATGGCTTTTGAGTGTGGCGCTTCGCGAATCAATAACGCCAATCTTTGCGGCTGACCATAGCGCGCAGACAGATCTTCCAGGTCATTCCAGATCGTGCTCAGGTGGGGATGGTCCAAATCCTGCGCGGCGTAGACCCGCAGCAATGCGTCCAGTTCGGCCCATTCAGGGCCTGAGTTCACAGTTTCAATCAGCCATTTGTCCACGTTTTCAGCCTTGCCAACTCAACAAGGCCTTGCGCGTGACGAGCAACACCTGGTCCTCGCCAGCGCTGGTGTCTAACCAAATGGCTTCGAGAGACGGAAAGGCGTTTTCAAAATGCACACGCTCGTTGCCAATTTCCAAGACCAATACACCTTGAACATTCATGCGGCTCGGCGCGTCACGAAAGAGTTGGCGAATGAAGTCCATGCCGTCTTCGCCACCCGCCAGCGCCAAGGCAGGTTCTGCCAAGAATTCGGCTGGCAGAGCCTGCATGCTCGCTGCGCAGACGTAGGGAGGATTGCACACAATCAAATCGAACAGGCCGGGCACATTGCTGAGACCGTCACTTTGCAACAAAGTGATGCGCTCGGTCAGCGCATGCCGCTCGACGTTGATGCGGGCCACGGCCAAAGCATCGCTGGAAAGATCAGCCCCCACGACCGTCACATCGGGGTAGGTCAAAGCGGCCAGTACGGCCAAGCTGCCATTGCCGGTGCACAAGTCCAGCACCCGCTGTGTGTGTTCGCCCAGCCAGTAGTCGATATCGCCTTCGGCCAGCAGTTCCGCAATGAAACTGCGCGGCACGATGCTGCGTTCGTCGATGTAAAAAGGCACGCCTTGCAGCCAGGCTTCGCGAGTCAGGTAAGCGGCGGGTTTGCGAGTCTTGATGCGCTCGAGGATCAATGTTTGAACATCGTTGACTTGCGCGGCTGTGAGCGATGCTGTGATCACGGAGGTATCGGTGTCCAGCGGCAAACCCAGTTTCCACAAAGTCAGCCAAGCGGCTTCGTCTTGGGCGTTGGTGGTGCCATGGCCGAACGACAAGGAGGCTGCCTCCATTTGTGCGGCCGAGGTCGCGATCAGTTCAGTCAGTTGCATGGGTGTTGAGATCCAAGTTCAGCTTTGCAAGCTGAGGTTCAGCTGCTGCAGCACTTCACGGTAAATGTCTTTCAGCGGCTCCATGTCGGCCAGCGCCACATGCTCGTCAATTTTGTGGATGGTGGCGTTGGGAGGGCCCAGTTCAATCACTTGAGGGCAAATTTGCGCAATAAAGCGCCCGTCACTGGTGCCGCCGGTGGTCGACAGCTGGGTCTCGATGCCGGTTTGCTGGCGAATGGCCGTTTGCACAGCTTGTACCAAGGTGCCTGGGGTGGTGAGAAAGGGCAGTCCGCCAATCGTCCACTTCAGGTCAAAGTCCAGCTGGTGCTGCTGCAACACTTCGGTCAGTCGTTGTTGCAAGCTTTCGGGGGTGGACTCGGTGCAAAAGCGGAAGTTGAAGTCGATCACCACCTGGCCCGGAATCACGTTGCTGGCCCCTGTGCCGCCATGGATGTTGCTGATCTGCCAACTGGTTGGCTGGAAAAAATCATTGCCTTTGTCCCACTCGATGCCCACCAACTCGGCCAATGCGGGCGCTGCCCTGTGGATGGGGTTTTGGGCCAAGTGCGGATACGCAATATGGCCTTGCACGCCCTTGACGGTGAGCTTGCCGCTCATGGTGCCACGGCGTCCGTTTTTGATCATGTCACCGGTGCGCTCCACCGAGGTGGGTTCGCCCACAATGCAGAAATCGGGCACTTGTCCGCGTTGCTTTAAGTGTTCACAAACGATGATGGTGCCGTCCACCGCAGGGCCTTCTTCGTCGCTGGTCAGCAAAAAGGCCAGACCCAAAGCCGGCTGGTGGTTGGCGCTCAAAAACTCTTGCGTGGCGACCACCATGGCGGCAATCGATGTTTTCATGTCGCTGGTGCCACGTCCATACAGCTTGCCGTCACGGTGGGTGGGCGTGAACGGGTCGCTGGTCCACTGGTCCAGCGGTCCCGTGGGCACCACATCGGTGTGCCCTGCAAAAGCCAAGGTTTTGCCAGAGCTTCCAGGGCGTTGGGCCCACAAATTGCGCACCCGGAAATCTGCGGGGCCGCTTTCGATCACTTCGCAAGCAAAGCCCAATGGCTTGAGCTGCGCCATGATCACATCCATGCAGCCAGCATCGTCTGGCGTGACGGAGGGGCGCGCAATGAGTTGTTCTGCCAGTCGCAAGGTCTGAGACATGTCGGTATCCATCAAAATTTAAGTGGCGTGCACACGCCCAGCGCGGCAAAAATCAGCAATACGGTGGGCCGCTTCCAGGCATTCGGCTGTTTCGGCCACCAAGGCCATGCGGATGCGGCCTTGGCCTGGGTTGTGACCTTTCACCGATCGGGCCAGATAACTGCCGGGCAAGACTGTGACGCCAGTCGCTTCGAGCAACTCGCGTGCAAAAACATCGTCTTGGCCTTGCCAAGCGGGGGGCACGGCCGCCCACAAATAGAAGGCCGCGTCGGGCAGTTGGACGTCCATCACCTCGGCCAGCACCGGGGTCACTTGGGCAAACTTGGTGCGGTACAAATTGCGGTTCTCCACCACATGCGCCTCGTCGTCCCAGGCGGCAATGCTGGCGGCTTGCACCACCGGACTCATGGCGCTGCCATGGTAGGTGCGGTAAAGCAAAAACTTTTGAATGAGGTTGGCGTCGCCTGCCACAAAGCCGCTGCGCAAACCCGGCACATTGCTGCGCTTGCTCAAGCTGGTCAATGCAATCAGGTTTTTGAAGTCACTTCGGCCCAGTTGCTGCGCGGCTTGCAGGCCGCCCAAAGGGGGTTCGTCGCGGAAATAGATCTCGCTGTAGCACTCGTCGGATGCAATGACAAAACCGTATTGGTCACTCAGAGCAAAAAGTTTGCGCCATTCGTCCAACGGCATCACAGCGCCAGTGGGGTTGCCCGGAGAGCAAACGAAAATCAGCTGCGTGCGAGCCCAGACCTCGGTGGCCACGCTGTCCCAGTCCACCGCAAAATTGCGCTCGGGCAGGCTGGGCACGTAATGGGCTTGCGCACCGCCGAGCAAGGCTGCGCCTTCGTAGATTTGGTAAAACGGATTGGGGCTGAGCACCGTGGCTCCGGACTTCGTGGGGTCGATCACGGTTTGTGCCAAAGCAAACAAGGCCTCACGCGTGCCGTTCACTGGCAATACCTGTGACGCAGGATGGAGTGCCACGTTGTAACGACGCTGAACCCAGTTGGCGCAGGCCTGACGAAAAGGCAATTCACCCGCCGTGCCCGGGTAACCCGCCAAACCCGTGTCCAAAGCCTTGACCAATGCTTGCTTGATGAAATCTGGCGTAGAGTGTTTGGGCTCACCAATGCCCAGGCTGATGGGTCGCAGTGCGGGGTTGGGTGTGACCCCCGAAAAGAGCAAACGCAAGCGTTCAAAAGGGTAGGGTTGCAGGGTCGCGAGCAGGGGATTCATGACGTGATTATCGAGGATTACCGCAGGACACATGACCCCAAAGCAGCCGGCCAGACAGCCCATTCGGTGGGTTAATATCAAGAAACTGCTGGCCAGTGGCTTGCAGTGCCATTTTTTCGCAATGCGACGCCACACGTCCTGCGAAAAGCATACTTTTTAAGTGTTTTCGGACTGCCGTGCGCCTCAACTCCATCAAACTTGCGGGTTTTAAATCTTTTGCCGAGCCGACCAACTTCGTCTTGCCAGGTCAACTGGTGGGCGTGGTCGGGCCCAATGGCTGCGGAAAATCGAACATCATGGACGCGGTGCGTTGGGTCTTGGGCGAGTCCAAGGCCTCGGAGCTGCGTGGTGAGTCCATGCAAGATGTGATTTTCAATGGCACCAACACCCGCAAACCCGCCAGTCGTGCCAGTGTGGAACTGGTGTTTGACAATGCCGATCACCGCGCAGGCGGTCAGTGGGGCCAATTTGCAGAGATCGCTGTCAAACGGGTGCTCACGCGCGACGGCAACTCCAGTTACTACATCAACAACCAACCCGTGCGTCGCCGCGATGT
>CANFMK010000006.1 GCA_947448325.1 Comamonadaceae bacterium | reverse complement strand
GTGAAAGCCCCAGACCGCGCCACGGTGGACCAACTGGCGTCAGAAAAACTGGTGCCGGACTACATCACCATCGACATCGCCCACGGCCACGCCGACAGCGTGCGCGACATGATTGCCTACATCAAGGCCAAGCTGCCCACCAGCTTTGTGATTGCCGGCAACGTGGCCACGCCTGAAGCCGTGATCGACCTGGAAAACTGGGGTGCGGACGCGACCAAAGTGGGCGTAGGCCCGGGCAAGGTCTGCATCACCAAACTCAAGACGGGTTTTGGTACCGGCGGCTGGCAATTGTCGGCCCTCAAATGGTGCGCCCGCGTGGCCACCAAGCCCATCATTGCCGACGGCGGCATCCGCAGCCACGGAGACATCGCCAAGAGTATTCGCTTTGGCGCCAGCATGGTCATGATTGGCTCATTGTTCGCGGGCCACGAAGAGTCGCCCGGCAAAACCGTCGAGGTCGATGGCGAAATGTTCAAGGAATACTACGGCTCGGCCTCCGACTTCAACAAGGGCGAGTACAAGCACGTCGAAGGCAAGCGCATTTTGGAGCCCATCAAAGGCAAGCTGGCCGACACCTTGATCGAGATGGAGCAAGACGTGCAAAGCTCGATCAGCTACGCTGGCGGCACCAAGTTGATGGACATCCGCAAAGTCAACTACGTCACCTTGGGCGGCGACAACGCCGGCGAACACCTGTTGATGTAACTGGGCTGGTGGTGCGAGTGGGTCCTAGCGCAGTGCGTTCAGGGCCAACAGGCCACCACTGACCACCAGCAAACTGCAAATGATCTGGCGCAGCCGCGCTACCGGCAGTCGACTGGCCAAGCGGTGGCCCAGGGCGACCCCCAGCAGGGCGGCCACAATCAACACCGACCAGCGGGTCCACAGCACCGGCTCACTCAGACGCCCCTCCAAAGCCATGCCACTCAGCACCGTGCTGGCGGCCACGGTGATGATCATGGGCGTGCTGGCGCGCAGGCGCTGCACATCCGGCACGCGGCGCGACAACCAGGCCACCACCACGGGACCTGCGGTGCCAAACAGCATTTCCACCACGCCCACCACCACTCCAACCGCATAGGCCCAGGCGGGTGCGGCTGGCGCGCTGCGGGCGGCCGCTGGGCGCAGGGCGTTGAGCCCCACGGAGGCGACATAAACGCCCAAAATCAACAAGGGCCAGCGATCTGGCAGGCGCGGCGCCAGCCACAGGCCGATCACCGTGCCCAGCACCAAACCCGGTAACAGGCGCAGCAATTCGGACCATTGCACCCGCCGCCAATTCAGGCCGCTGTGAAACACCGAGGCGGGCACATCCATGAGCAGGGTCAGGGCCACCACCTCGGGCAGCGGCCAGTGCCAGGCCAGCAAGGGCACGATGACCAAGGCCGAGCCAAAACCGGTCAAGCCCAGGACGGTGTAGCCCAGCAAAGCCACGCCCAGGGGGTATGTCCATTCATCCATCGGATGCTTTCGTTGTTTGGGGCCATATTCTCGCAGCGATCCTGTCAGGGAAAAGCCTTGGCACTGTCGGTTGCCAAATGGTTTAACCTCTGGGTATCTCATCGACGCCTGTTTGGAAAGGATCTCCCCATGAACGCCCCACGCGACGCTTTTTTGCACGACAAACTCAACGCCCTGCAAGCCCAGGCCGATGAATTCATTGCCGTGCGCCGCGACATTCACAAGCATCCCGAAATGGGCTACAAGGAATACCGCACCAGCGACTTGGTGGCCAAGCAATTGACCGCTTGGGGCTACAAGGTCGAGCGGGGCCTGGGAGGCACCGGATTGGTAGGGCAACTGAAACGTGGCACGGGCACCCAATCCATCGGCATCCGCGCCGACATGGACGCCTTGCCGATTGACGAAGCCACCGGCCTGGACTACAGCAGCTGCCACACCGGCATCATGCACGCCTGCGGTCACGACGGCCACACCGCCATGCTGCTGGCGGCCGCCAAACACATCGCCCAAAAAGGTCAGTTCTCAGGCACGGTGAACCTGATTTTCCAACCCGCCGAAGAAGGTTTGGGCGGCGCAGTAAAGATGATGGAAGACGGCTTGTTCACCAAATACCCGTGCAACGCCATTTTTGCGATGCACAACATGCCCAGCCATCCACAGGGCAAGCTGGTGTTTCGCGAGGGTCCGGCCATGGCCTCGTCCGACAATGTGACCATCACTTTAGAAGGCATTGGCGGCCACGGCGCCATGCCGCACACAGCGGCCGATTCGATCGTGGCAGGCTCGGCGATCGTGATGGGCTTGCAGACCATCGTTTCGCGCAATGTGGACCCGCTGCACATGGCGGTCATCACGGTGGGCGCGTTCAACGCCGGCATGGCCAATAACGTCATTCCGCAAACTTGCACCATGAAACTCAGCGTGCGCTCACTGGACCGCAATGTTCGCAAACTGCTGGAAACCCGCATCAAAGAACTGGTTCATGCCCAGGCGCAAAGCTACGGAGTGAAAGCCAGCATCGACTATCAGCGCGGATATGCGGTACTGGTCAACACCCCGGATGAAACTGAATTTGCACGCACGGTGGGCGCAGAGTTGGTGGGCGAGGCCAGCATCACCCGCCAAGGCCCGGCGCTGACCGGCAGCGAAGACTTTGCCTTCATGCTGGAAAAAGTACCCGGCTGCTACTTGCTGATTGGCAACGGCGACGGCAGTGGCGGTGGGCACGGCGCCTGCATGGTGCACAACCCCGGCTACGACTTCAATGACGACAACGTGGCCATTGGCTCGGCCTATTGGAGCTTGCTGGTCGAACGTTTTTTACCCGCTTAATTGGAACGACATCGCATGAAAAGAAGAGAACTGCTGCAAGCGACTGGCACCGCATTGCTCGTGCCCGCTTGGGCCCAAGCGCAAGACAAATTCCCCAGCAAGCCCATCACCTGGGTGTGTCCTTATGCGGCCGGTGGCAATGCCGACTCGCGTTCACGCCAAGTGGCCAAGGCCATGACCGCTGTGCTGGGCCAACCCATCATCATCGACAACAAAGCTGGCGCTGGCGGCAACATCGGCACCGAAGCCATTGCGCGCGGCAAGCCTGACGGCTACACCCTGGGCATGGGCAACTTCGCGCCCTTGGCGGTGAACCAGGCCTTGTTCAAAAAACTGAACTTTGACCCGCAAAACGACTTGACGCCAATCTGCCTGATTGAGCGCGGCCCCTTGATTTTGATGGTGCGCAACGACTCACCTTATAAAACAGTCAAAGACATTGTGGCCGCGGCCAAAGCGGCGCCCGGCAAACTCAGTTACGCCTCGGGAGGCATTGGCGGCTCACACCACTTGAGTGGCGCCTTGTTTGAAAACGCCGCCGGCATCGACATGATTCACGCCCCTTACAAAAGCGGCTCGGCCGGCGCCACCGACCTGATGGGCGGTCAGGTGCACATGATGTTCGAGCAGATGTACACCGCCATGCCGTCCATCAAAGCGGGCCGTCTGCGCGCTTTGGCCATCACCAGCAAAACCCGTTCGCCGCTGGCACCGGACATTCCGACCATGGGCGAACAAGGCTTCCCTGCGGTGGAAGTCATGAACTGGCAAGGTTTGATCGGTCCCAAAGGCCTGTCCGCCGACCTGATCAAACAGCTCAATGCGGCTTGCAACAAGGCCTTACAAGACCCTGAGGTGAAAGATAAAATTTTGAGTCAAGGCAACGAAATTGGCGGCGGCACGCCCGAGCAATTTGCGGCGCTGATCAAAGCGGAAGCCCCGCGCTGGGCCAAGGTGGTGCGCGACGCCAAGATCGAACCGGAATGATCTGAGCTTTAACAGCATCCCTACAAAGCCCTGATCGCCTCTCGCGACAGGGCTTTTTTGCGCCGTGCCCAAGCCCCTTACAGCACAATGAGCTGGCGCATCAGATCGTTCAGTCGGCTGCCACTGCGGGTCAATTCGGTCAACACGCTGAAATGGTTGCAGTCGGGAAGCGCTTCGCAAACGGGGACGGTGCGCGACCCCCAGCGCTGTTGAATCAGCTGGTTTTGCCGCAAGAATTCAGCGCTTTCCTGCGCGCCCGCCAAGGTGTACAGCGTGCGCTGGCGTGGGCTGGCCCACTGCGCTGGGCTGGCTTGCCGCACCTGCTTGGGGGTGAGGTGCAAAGAGGCTTGGATGAATGGCGCCTTGCGAATCGGCTCCAGGTCGTACAAGCCCGAGATCGAAATGGCTTTGCGCGATAAATGCACCGGGAGCGTGGGGTTCACTTTTTTCCAGTCGGTGGCCAGCAGCATGGCGGCCAAATGGCCGCCGGCTGAGTGCCCTGCCAGTGTGATGCGCTGGGGGTCACCGCCGTGGGCGGCAATGTGTTGGTAGGTCCATGCCACAGCACGGGTCATCTGCAACGCAATGTCCGGTACGGTGACCGTCTGACCTTGCGTGCTCGGGCACAAAGCATAATTGACGATCACCACACACGCGCCCATGGCTTGCAGGGCTGGGGCCACGAAGGAATGGTCTGACTTGTCCAAGCTGCGCCAGTAACCGCCATGAATGAAAACTACCACCGGCGCATTGGGCAACGCCGCTGGAAAGATGTCCAAAGTTTCGTTCACACCGTCGCCATAAGCCACATCCAATGTGCATGCCACCTGGCTGCGCACCGCTTGCGAGGCGCTTTGCCAGCGTGCAAAGTGGTCGGCAAAATCGGGCACCAAAGCCCGGTTGTTGTACATGCTGTCATACCAAGCGGTGGAATGAACTCTGGGTTTGGGGGCAGTGGCGGTTGGGGAAGTCATGTGGAATGTCCTCAAGTGAAACAAAGGTCGCAGGTGCGAGTGTGCAAGAACCCGGTTGATCTTGTCATACCGCAGGTGACAGCGAAGGACCCAAGCCGGCCTTCCAAGCCGCCACAATCGCTGAAAACGAACACCTGGTTTGGAGAATGTATGAACTTGAAGATCGCCGTCTTGGGCATAGGCCGCATGGGCGCGCCCATGGCGCAACGTTTGTGTGCTGCAGGCTTTGCCATGCAGGTCTGGAACCGCAGTCCTGACAAAGCCCAAGCGCTCACGGCCCACGGTGCCACGGCCCATGCACAGGTGCAGGACGCGGTGCGCGAGGCCGACCTGGTCATCAGCCTGCTCGAGAGCGGCCCTATCGTCGCCCATGTGCTGTTTGAGTTGGGAGCGGCGGCCGCCATGCCCCCGGGCAGCTTGATGATCGACATGGCCTCCATCAAACCGGCCGAAGCGCGCGACCATGCTGCACGCCTGAACGCTTTGGGGGTGGCGCATCTGGACGCACCGGTTTCGGGCGGCACGGTAGCGGCCGAGGCCGGCACGCTGGCCATCATGGTGGGCGGTGAGGCCTCGGACCTGGCAAGGGCCTTGCCGGCACTGCAGCACTTGGGCAAAGCCACCCATGTCGGGCCTCATGGCGCAGGCCAGCTGGCCAAGCTGGCCAATCAGATGATCGTGGGCATCACCATCGGCGCAGTGGCCGAAGCTTTGCTTTTGTGTGCCAAAGGCGGCGCCGACATGGCCAAGGTGCGCGAGGCCATTGGCGGCGGCTTTGCGCAAAGCCGGATTTTGGAACTGCATGGCCAACGCATGGTGGAGCGCGATTTTGCGCCGCGTGCGCGCATGTCGGTGCAACTCAAAGACATGCGCAATGCGCTGGACACCGCACAATCACTGGGCTTTGAAGCGCCCATCAGCACCTTGTTTGAACAACTGTATGCGCAGGCGATCGACCATGGACTGACCGATTTAGACCACTCGGGCCTGTTCGTTGAACTGGCCCAACGCAACGGCATGGCCTAGATTTTCAACTCCAGCCGCAGCGTCACGTTTTGCCAATTGCGTGTGGTGGTGCGGGCGGTTTCTGAGACGCCATTGCCGACATACGTGCTGCCCGTGATGTAGTCCGAAGGGGTCAGGTTGCTCACCGTCAGGCGCAGCGCCGTGGCGGCTGAGTAGCGCCACAAGCCATAGACATCCACCACTTTTTTGGCACCTTGGTAAGCCCATTGGGCATCGCTTTGGCGCGTGCTGTAGTCTGGGTTGTAGTTGATATTGCCGCCCAGCGTGACCGGCAGGCTGCGCACCCGATAATCCGCGCCCAGGTTGGCGGTCATATCGGGCTGCTGGTCAAGGCGGTTGTTGGGGCCGGGCACGTCTTTGACGCGTGAACGGAAAAAGCTCATGTTGCTGCGAATGTCCACCGGCAAGGCCTCGGGCCACAACTGGTTCAAACGAAACTTGGCTTCCAGCTCAATGCCTTGCGTGACCGCATCGCCCACGTTGTGCGGGCTGGAGACCCAGCGCGTTTGGCCTGGCGCCCAACTTGGGTTACTGACTTGGGTGATGGTGTAACGGATCAAATCGGTGATGTTGCGATGAAACAGGTTGGCACTGACCAAACCCCCGCCTTCAAAATACCGCTCGGCCGCCAGATCGATGCCGGTAGCCAACTCAGGACGCAGATCCGGATTGCCAACGCGGTCGGTGCGCGTCGGGCTGTTGGTCTCTCGCGACAAAGAAGGCAGCGCCACCAGGTTGTACAACGTGGGCGTTTTGTAACTGCGCGTCAGGCTCATGCGAATCTGGTCGCGACTGCCTGGCACCGGCTTCCACAGCGCGTGCAGCAGCGGCGACAAAACCGAACTGGTGTTGCGGCGAGTGCCATCGCTGCTGGTGCCGGAGGTCAGAATGTTTTCGTAGCGCAAACCGGCATGGGCTGACCACTGCGAATTGAACTTCCATTCATCTTGGGTGTAGATGGCCCAGCGCTGGGTGCTGGCTTTCAAATCGCCGGATTCATCGGTGACCGACGTCGTGCCGGCTTCGTTGCGGTTCACGCCTTCCAACTCCAAACCGCTGACCAGTTGGTGGCCGTTGGGCAACACCTGGGTCAGTTTTCCGCTCAGGTTGTTGGACAGGTCGGTGAAGTCTTGGCGCTGGCTCAAAGTGGGCAACAAGCCCGTCATGCCGCCGGTTTGGTCAAATTGGTATTTGTAGGTCGAGCGGCCCAAACCAAACTTGACTTCCATCAAATCGTCTGCACTCAGGCGGCGGTTGAATTGACCGTTGAGTCGCGTCATCACATAACGGCTTTGCGTGGCCAGGTTCGCGCTGTCGGTGGTCACGCTGTGGGCGGCGTCGGTCTGACGCAAGTCAGTCCGCCCCTGATTCGTGTAGTCGGAATAGACCAGAAACGGCATCAACACCAGGCTGGTGCCCTGTTCACCACGCCACTGCAAGCGGGCGTTGGCATGCACGCCTTGTCGCCGCCCGACACTGACGGTATCGCTGGTGCGGTCGGTCTTTGCAGCAGGATTGGCCTGAACTTCCGAGACGGTATGTGTGCTGACATCGTCAGGGCGTTTGCTGTCAAACCCAGACAAGGTCAGCGTGCCATTCATGCCTTCGGTCTGCAAGTTATGCACCCAGTTGACCTGCTCTGACACCTGACCATGCTCAAAGCTGGTACCGACTTTAAAGTCATCCGGATTGGCCTTTTGGCCTTCGCGCAGCACGATGTTGATGGTGCCGGCAATCGCACGGGCACCGGTCTCGGCGGTGGGCGCGCGCAAAATTTCAATTTTCTCGACCTGCTCGGGCGTCAATGAATCCACCGAAAAGCCCGGCGGCACGCGTTGACCATCCAGCAAAATTTGGGTGTAGCCGCTGCCCAGACCGCGCATGCGAATCGCCCCGCCGCGACCGGGGGCGCCTTGAATCGTCACACCGGGCAGGCGTTTGAGCACCTCACCCAAGCTGGCGTCGCCTTGCTTCTCGATTTCTTCTCGGCCAATGACGATCTTGGACGCCGTGGATTCCCGGCGCACCGCGGTGTCGTTGTCGCGGTTGCTTTTGATTTCAATTTGACCCATGTCCTGCACCGGCGTCGACGGGCTGGCGGGCGTGTTGGCGGCTTGCGCGAAAGCGCCGATCCCCCCGAAAAGGCCCAAGGCCCCAGCACAGGCCTGTGCACAAAAGGTCAATGAAAAGGGGTTCGTGGACTTGGGGGTCATCAAAAAACGGCGCATGACCCGATTTTGACAGCAGACCCGTTCGATTTCAGACCATCAGGGTAAAGACCAGCGCCTCGAGCGGATAAGCCAGATGACATCGGCTTATTCGCCGGTTTTGAACAGCGCGGCCACCTTGCGCTTGGGTTTGATGTTGGCCGAAATGCTGCTGCGCGCGCCTGCCGCCGGTTTGGCCGACTCCCACACTGGCGCAGCTTCGCTCGAAGGGGCCTCATAGGGCTTTTCAAAGAAGGGGTCCCGGTTGACGGGTGCCGGTCGAAAGCTGCTACGGCGCTCACGCGGGGCATCCAAAACATCGCGAGGGTCGCTGTGGTCACGCCGACCCCACAGCCCACCACCTTCGCGCGAGCCGCCATCACGCGAGCCACCTTCACGCGGCGCAGCGCGGCGATCTCCACCCCGGTCTGACGGTCGGTCCGATCCACGGCGATCGTCAGAACGCTCACCGCCCATGTCCAGGGTTTCGATGTCGATTTTTTTCTTGATCAGCTTTTCAATGTCGCTGACCAAACGCGTGTCTGAAGGCGACACCAGCGTCACCGCCAAGCCCGAAGCACCCGCGCGGCCGGTGCGGCCGATGCGGTGCACATAGTCTTCGGCATTGAACGGCACGTCAAAGTTGAACACCGCCGGCACGTCTTTGATGTCCAGGCCGCGCGCGGCCACATCGGTACAGACCAGCAAATCGACTTCGCCTTGTTTGAAGGCGTCCAGCGCTTTCAAACGCTCGTCCTGCGACTTGTCGCCGTGCAAGGCGGTGGTTTTCAGGCCGTCACGCTCCAGTGATCGCGCCAAACGGGCGCAGCCCAGTTTGCTGTTCACAAACACAAATGCTTGCTTGATGCCCCGACTGGTCAACACATGCTTGACCACGCGGCGCTTGTCATCGTCTTGTGCGGCGTAAAAACGTTGCTCCACAGTGGAGGCGGTTTCGTTCGGCCGGGCCACCTCGATGGTGACCGGGTTTTGCAAATAGCTGCCGGCCAAGCGCTTGATCTCAGGCGAGAACGTGGCCGAGAACAGCAAAGTCGTGCGCTGCTTGGGCAAATAGCTCAAGATGCGCTGCAGGTCCGGCAAAAAGCCGATGTCCAACATGCGGTCGGCTTCGTCCAGCACCACATACTCGACCTGGTTGAGCACCGCATTTTTGGCCTCGATGTGGTCGAGTAAACGACCGGGTGTGGCCACCAAAATTTCAACGCCGCGTTTGAGCTCGAGCGTCTGGGGCTTCATGTCCATGCCGCCAAACACCACCGCGCTGCGCATCTGGGTGTATTTGGCATAAAGCTTGATTTGCTGTGCCACCTGGTCGGCCAATTCACGGGTGGGCAGCAGCACCAAAGCGCGCACCGGGTGGCGCGCGGGCGAGGTGGAGCTGTTTTCGTGTTTCAGCAGGCGTTGTAACAAGGGCAGCGAAAACGCAGCCGTCTTGCCGGTGCCGGTCTGGGCTGCGCCCATCACGTCTTGACCGGTCAACACCACAGGAATGGCCTGGGCCTGGATAGGCGTCATGGACGCATAGCCCATTTCGGCTACGGCGCGAGCCAAGGGCTCAGCCAGCGAGAGGTTGGAAAAAGAGTCTGTCATTAACCTCGTATTGTCGCACTTTAGGCGGACCGCCCCAGTTGACAGGCCAATTCCCCCAGATCAGGCCTTGGGCAGGGTGACCCCGACCTGGCCTTGGTATTTGCCACCGCGGTCCTTGTAGCTGGTCTCGCAGACCTCGTCGCTTTCAAAAAACAGCACCTGCGCGCAGCCTTCACCGGCGTAAATTTTGGCCGGCAGCGGGGTGGTGTTGGAGAACTCCAAGGTCACATAGCCCTCCCATTCGGGCTCGAAAGGCGTGACGTTGACGATGATGCCGCAGCGCGCATAGGTGCTTTTGCCCAGGCACACGGTCAGCACATTGCGGGGAATGCGAAAGTATTCCATGGTGCGCGCCAAGGCAAAGCTGTTGGGCGGAATGATGCACACATCGGACTCGATATCGACAAAACTCTTGGGGTCGAAATTCTTCGGGTCCACCACGGTGCTGTAAATGTTGGTGAACACCTTGAATTCGGGCGCACAGCGAATGTCGTAGCCATAGCTGCTGGTGCCGTAGCTGACGATCTTTTCACCCGCAGCGTTTTGCCGCACCTGGCCGGGCTCAAAGGGCTCGATCATGCCGTGCTGCTCGGCCATGCGGCGGATCCATTTGTCACTTTTGATGCTCATGGGACTGTACTTCCTGTGTGAATATGCGGATTGTAGGGTTGGAAATGCACTCCCTCCCTTCTCTGCATCCTGAAGTTTTTGGAGACACCCCATGAAACGCCGCACCCTGCTGCAAGCCTGCCCTGCTCTGTTGGGCCTGCCCGAATGGGCGCTGGCGCAAAGCGCTTACCCCAACAAACCCCTCAAATACATCGTGCCGGTGGCGGCCGGTGGTGGCTCCGACATGGTGGGGCGCGCCCTGTGCGACCGGCTGGGCCGGGTGCTGGGGCAGTCGATGGTGGTCGAGAACTTGGGCGGCGGCGGTGGCGTGATCGCGGCGCAAACCACGGCCCGCTCTGCACCCGATGGCTACACCCTGATGCAGGGCTATGTGGCCACGCACGGTACCGCGCCCGCCACGCGCAAGCTGCCGTATGACCCGCTGGCGGATTTCACGCCCATCGGCATGATCGGCTCCACGCCGAATGTGCTGGTGATCAACACCGCCTTGCCACCGCAAAACATCCAGACTTTTTTGACCTATATGAAACAAAACCCCGGCAAGCTGTCTTACGGCTCGGCGGGTGCGGGTTCGCTCACGCACCTGACAGCGGAACTGTTCAAACTTCAAACCAACAGTTTTTTGGTGCACATCCCCTACCGCGGCATCGCCCCGGCCATCACCGATTTGATCGGAGGCCAAACCCAAATGATGTTCCCCGGCTTGGCGGCCGCCCTGCCGCACATTCGCGGTGGCCGCATCCGCGCGCTGGCGGTCACCGGCAAGCAGCGTCACCCCCAGCTCAAAGACGTCCCCACCTTGGAGGAGGCCGGCCTCAAAGGTTTTGACGCCCAGCAGTGGTACGGCGTGGTCGGCCCCGCCAATATGCCTGCGGCCATCGTAAACACCTTGAACGATGCCATGACCACGGTGCTGGCCCAACCCGACTTCAAAGACAAACTCAGCGCCGAAGCGGTGGAGTTGATGCCCATGAAACCGGCCGAGTTTGCCGCCTACATGAAAAAAGACATCGCCCGCTGGACCGCGCTGGCCAAGGCGCGGGACATCCATTTGGATTCATGAGCTGCGTCAACCAGGGTTGCGCAGCAGCGCATCAGGCATCCGTTTTATTGGGTAAATGCGCTGGATGACCCGAATAAAGATTTCAACAGCACAGGAAAAAACAATGATCAAGTATTTGAAGCGCGGCAGAAACTCACAAGTCAAGGCGGAGGACGACTCCAAGGTGCGCCAAACCGTCGAGACCATCATCCAAGATATTGAGGCGCGCGGTGATGTCGCAGTGCGAGAGTACAGCCGAAAATTTGACAACTGGGATCCTTCGGAATTTCGCCTCAACCAGGCTGACATTGAAGTGGCCCGTAAAAGCTTGTCGGCGCGGGAAATCGAAGACATCACCTTTGCTCAAAAACAAGTTCGCAATTTTGCACAGATACAACGCAACTCCATGAAAGACGTGGAAGTTGAAACGTATCCTGGCGTGATCTTGGGGCACAAGCACATCCCGGTGAATGCAGTCGGCTGCTACATTCCAGGCGGCAAATACCCACTCTTGGCCTCAGCCCACATGAGCGTGCTCACGGCCAAAGTTGCGGGCGTCAAACGCGTCGTATCCACGGCCCCACCCTACCAAGGCAAACCACACCCGGCCATCGTGACCGCTATGGCCATGGCGGGCGCAGACGAAATTTTGGTCTTGGGGGGTGTTCAGGCGGTCGTTGCAATGGCCGTTGGAACCCCAAACATCGCGCCTGTGGACATGCTGGTTGGCCCTGGAAATATGTTCGTCGCCGAAGCCAAACGACAACTGTATGGGCGTGTAGGGATCGATCTGTTTGCAGGACCCACGGAGACACTGGTGATTGCCGATGATTCAGTCGACGGCGAGATGTGTGCGGTCGACCTGCTCGGTCAGGCTGAGCACGGCCCCACATCGCCAGCCATTTTGTTGACGAACAGCGAAAAGCTGGCCAGGGACACCCTCGCTGAAATCGAACGGCAACTCCAAATTTTGCCAACCGCCGCGATCGCATCACAAAGCTGGGCCGAGTATGGCGAAATCATTGTCTGCGACAGCGATGAAGAGATGCTGCAAAAGGCAGACGAAATCGCCTCAGAGCATGTGCAAGTCATGACGCGTGACCCCGACTACTTCCTGGCCAACATGACCAATTACGGCGCTCTGTTCTTGGGTCCACGCACCAACGTGAGCTTTGGTGACAAAGTGATTGGAACCAACCACACCCTGCCCACCAACCGCAGCGCTCGGTATACCGGCGGACTGTGGGTCGGTAAGTTTCTGAAAACTTGCACCTACCAAAAGGTCTTGACCGATGAAGCCAGCGCGTTGATGGGGGAGTACTGCTCTCGCTTGTGCCACATGGAGAACTTTGCCGGTCACGGTGAGCAAGCCAATATCCGCGTACGACGCTATGGCACCCGGGCCGATGTGCCGTGGTATCAACCCATCCCAGCATTGACTTGAGCCCAAGGCCTCAAGTCCCCAACTTTCTGGGCTTGGCGGGATCCTCAGCTTTTTACCCGATACAGTGAGACCCAAGCGTCAACGTGCAGGTCCACAGCAGCATGTGACGAGGGTAGATGTGCGCACTGCGTCGCACGACTACTCGGCCGCCAGCCCCATCTCACGCGACAGTTTGCGGTAGGTCGGCCAAGAGCGGCTGATGAAGTGCTGCAACTCCGCGCCGACCAGCGGCGTGTCTTCTGCGCCCAGGGTCTCGCGCACCGACTTCATGCGCGCAGAGTCGGTGACCGAAGCCGCAACCAGGCGCGCCAGTGTGTCAATGATGATTTGCGGGGTGCCTGCTGGCGCCATCAGGATGTTCATCTCGGCCAGATCCTCATAGGCCGGACCCCTGAAGCCGGCGTCCACCCAGGTGGGGACACCCGGTAACTTGCTTGAACGCGAGCCGACCACGATCACCATCGGCTTGATCAAGCCCTTTTCCAGTCCACCGGCCAGCCCCGCTAGCGAACCCGCGCCGATGTCAATGTGACCCGCATACAGATCGGTGACCATCGCGCCGGTACCGCGGTAGTTGACGACGTTCAGTTGAGCGCCAGTGTCCTTGACCAACTGGGCAAGCATCATCTGCCATCCGGATCCGATGGCGTAGTTGCCTACATTCACAGGCTTCTTTTTGGACAGCGCGACCAACTCCTGGATCGTCCTGGCTGGAAAGTCCTTGTGCGTCGAGGCCACGACCGGGCCCACGCCAATCGCGGCGATGGGCAGCAGGTCCTTGTCGGGGTCGATTGCAGGCTTTTTGATGAGCACGGGCATCTGGGCCATCACGCTTTGCAGGGACACCAACAGCGTTGTACCGTCTGGTGTTGAGCGCGCGACGGCTTCACCAGCTACCATGCCGACACCGCCGGGCTTGTTCTCCACCGTGACCGGCACGCCCAACTTCTGAGAAAAGTAGTCGGAATAGGCCCGCGCCGTCGCGTCTGTGGATGCGCCAGGCGCTTGGCCGCAAATCAGGCGGATAGGTTTGGTGGGTTTCCAGTCCGCGGCCTGAGCGAACGTACCGCCGGGCCAGGCCATGGCGGCCAGGCTGGCTGCAATCGCATCGCGTCGACTGATGGAATCACGTTTTTGATGTGTCATGCGAATGTCTCCATTTTGGGTTGTGCCGTCACCCGTGTCGTTGACGGCCATCTGCTTAGATGATGATGCCATATCTCCATAACATCCGAGGGTGATTGGCTCGATGTTGGAATCCGAAGGGATGGACATTGCCAACGATTCCTCTTTTTGAATTCCACAGCCTCGTTGACGAACCAGTTGTGCTTTGTTTTCTATCAAGATGCCAAAATTTGGTCTGATTTTTTCATACCATCCATGGCTTGCTTCACATCAGCCGCCGTTGCCAACGCGTGACACAGCTGACAAGGGAATTCACACTTGAAAACACCTCTTGGATAGACACACGGCTCAGTTCGAGGCGTCTAAAACAATGGGGTGGCCATGCGGCGTGCGCGCAGCAGCATCCTGCCAAGCATGCTCAAGATCATGGATCTGCTCTGGGGTGCCCAGTTGGTGTTCGATCACCATCTTCTCCAAAGCATTGAGCCAATGCGTGTAGTAGTGGTGCCCATCATCGTTGTCGCCAAGGGCCTGGGCTTGGCGAATTTCATGGGTGAGGGCTGCGGCCCACTCAGGCCAGGTGAAGACACCTTTTTCATGCAACTGCAATGTCATGGCAAATGCATGCGCTTGCCAAGGCTGCGCAAACACAAATCCCTCATTCAGGGACGGCAATGGCAAGCCTCCAGCACATTGGCGCGCGATGTCGTCGAGCGTGAGCTGAGTCGAGGGTGTTGTAACGACATTCATCACAGAACCTCTTCCAAATAGGGTTCCCAGGCGTCCACACTGACCTGCACTTGAGGATCAGCGCCCTCACCCCACAGCTCAGGTCCATCAAACACCACGGTGTAAAGCCATTGGGCATCCGTATTGAAGGGTGGAAGGGCTCTGTCGACATGGCTGTCGGGATAGACATGCGCGCCGTGCACCATGACCACTTTGCCCGTATGACCGCGCACATAGCGTGGCAACCGCGTGTGGCCTTGTGGGTGGATGTTGCGGGCACGCACGATTTGTCCGACCGCAAAACGCGCTGGACTGGTGGCATCGCGCGCAGTTGGCGAGCCTGCGGCCAGCGCCGCATCAACCGTGTCCAATCTCCAAACGCGGGCGACGGGGCTTGGCGGCTCTTGCAGTTGACCGCTGGCCAATTCGCTCGCGGTGACCATGCCGCGTGACAGCGTCAGTTGCTCCAGTGCACGAATCCAGATTTCATAGTAACTGCTGGACAAATAAACAGAGGGCGGCAAAGATTCACGGGCGGACCGCGCCAAGTCTATATTCCATTGTCCACTTGCCCCCATGGCCACCGTGACCGCCATGGCACGGCTTTCCCAGGGCGCATGAAACAAAGGCTCCTCAGGCTCTGGCATCACCCGGCCAAAGCCTTGCATCCCCCCCATGTCGTGAACGCCGTTCATGCCGGCTCCTTCAAAGCCAGGCCAGTGCCAATCATGGAGTTGCGGGTGACGCACTGCGCCAACTGCGCCTCGTTCAGATGCTCGGTACCGGAGGGGCGCATCGGCAGGACCAGATAGCGCACTTCGGCGGTCGAGTCCCAAACCCTGAAGGAGGTTTGTTCGGGAAGGGTCACGCCAAAATCGGCCAGCACACCGCGAGGGTCCATCACCGCTTTGGCTCGGTAAGCGGCACTTTTGTACCAAACCGGAGGCAAACCCAAAATGGGCCAAGGGTAGCAACTGCACAGCGTGCAAACCACCATGTTGTGCACCTCAGGCGTGTTGGCAACAGCCACCATATGTTCACCTTGCCGACCGCTGTAACCCAGTGAGGCTATGGCGGCGGTGGCGTCACGCAAGAGCCAATCGTGAAAGTCAGGGTCGCTCCAAGCCTTGGCCACCACGCGAGCCCCATTGTGGGGGCCCACCTCGGTTTCGTAAATTTCGATGATGCGGTCCAGCGCAGCCGGGTCCACGTAGCCTTTGCGGGTCAACAAGGTTTCTAAGGCGCGCACGCGCACGTCCATCTCGCTGAGGTGGCTGGCCTCGTCGGGCCCATGCGTGTGATGGTGATGGTGGTCGCTCAAAAGGGATCTCCTCAAAAAGCCGTTGCCTCAAATGAACAAGAACTTCGAGAAGATCATAGACAACAATTCGATTCTCAGTGGCATGGGATCGAATTTCACGCCACCACGTGGAGCAGATCGGCAATTTGCTACCCCAGGCAGCGGTGCCTGCAGTCATGAAGACGCGCCTGATGCATCGGTCTGGGTTGGAACTCTGATCCGAGCCAATTATTTGGCGACCTTGCCCTGCACACCCGCCACCAAATAGTTCATTCCCAAAATCTGCGCATCGCTCAAAACCTGACCTGCCGGCACCACCCACTTGCCTTCGTTGTCGGAGATCGGCCCGGCAAAGGGATTGAGCTGGCCGCTGGCCACTTGTTTTTGTTTGGCCAGCACTTCTTGCTGCACGGCTTTGGGCACTTGGGGACCAAAGTCACCCACTCGCACCATGCCTTCTTTCACACCGCCCCAGACGTTTCCGGTTTGCCATTGGCCGGTTTGCACCGCCTTGACGCGCGACGTGTAATACGCGCCCCACTCGTGGGTCACCGCGATGATCTGTGCGTCGGGCGCGACTTGCCGCATGTCGGAGTGGTAGGCCACGGCCATTTTGCCGCGCTCTTGGGCGGCGGCCATCACCGCGGTGGAGCCGGTATGGAAAGCAATCACGTCCACGTTTTGGTTGAAGAGCGTCATGGCCGCTTCGCGCTCTTTGCTCGGATCAAACCACAGGTTCAACCACACCACTTTGACCTGGGCGCGCGGATTCACCGAGCGCATGCCCAAAGTGAAAGCATTGATACCTTGCAAAACTTCAGGGATCGGAAAACCCGCCACATAACCGGCCAAATCGGTGCGCGTCATGCGGCCTGCGGCCACACCCGCCAGGTAGCGGCCTTCGTAATAACGGGCATTGGCCGCGGCGACGTTGGGCGCGGTTTTGTAGCCAGTGATGGACTCGAACTTCACATCCGGGAACTCTTGCGCCACTTTGAGCGTAGGCTCCATGTAGCCAAAGCTGGGGGTGAAGATGATTTTGTGGCCTTCGCGCGCCAAGTCGCGGATCACACGCTCGGCATCGGCACCCTCGGCCACGTTCTCCACGAAGGTGGTTTTGACGGTGGTGCCCAAGGCCTTGTCGACGGCTTTGCGGCCTTCTTCGTGCTGGCGCGTCCAACCGGCTTCGGTGATGGGCGAGACATAGACAAAGCCCGCTTTGAGCGGCTGGGCGTGCAGGGTGGGGGAAGTTGAGAAAAAGCAGGCGGCCGCGATCACGGCTGCGAGGTTTTTATACATGGTAGTCCTCTACATGGCTCCGGGTGAATAAAAGCAAAGCCCGCCGGAGCGCGGGCCTTGGGGGTATTTTACAGACATGACAGCCGAGGCCACGCTGGTGCATTAAAGTGAAAAATCAACAGCCCACGGAGACTCATCATGCTCGATCCCCAAGCCCGTCAATTCCTGCAAATCATGGCCGACAACGGCGTCAAGCCAGCGCACAGTTTGACGGCACCCGAAGCGCGCGCCGCCTATTTGCAGCGCCGCAGCCTGAGCCAACCCCCCAGCGAAGCGGTGGCCCACACCCGCGACCATACGCTCAAGCACAGCGGCGTTGAGATCGGCATTCGCGAATACCGCCCAAAAGGCATCCCTGCCGACGCTGTTCTGCCCGCACTCTTGTTCTTTCATGGCGGTGGCTGGACGGTGGGCGACTTGGACACCCACGACACGGTCTGCCGCAGCCTGTGCAATGCTTCGGACAGTGCCGTGTTTGCAGTGGACTACCGACTCGGGCCCGAAGCCCCCTTCCCTGCCGCCTATGAAGATGCCCTGGCCGCCTTTGCCTGGCTGGTGCAACACGCTGCACAAATGCACATCGACCCCGCGTGCATCGCGGTGGGCGGTGACAGCGCCGGTGGCAACATTGCAGCAGCCCTGTGCTTGGGATTGCGCGGCCAACAGGCGTGTCCCGCATTCCAGCTGTTGATCTACCCTGCTGTGACCATGCGCCCCGACACCGAGTCCTACCACCGCAACGGCCAAGGCTATATGCTGACGCAAGACGCGATGCGCTGGTACACCGCCAACTACATCAGCCAAGACCACCACGCTGACGACTGGCGCGCCTCGCCCCTGCTGGCCACTTCGCACGCAGACTTGCCTCCTGCGCTGGTGATGACCGCAGGGTTCGATCCGCTGCGCGACGAAGGCCTGATGTATGCCGACGCCTTGTCGCAAGCCGGTGTGCCCACGCATTACGTGTGTTTTGAGCGGCAAATCCATGGCTTCATCACCATGGGCGGGGTCATTGCCGAAGCCCATACAGCCCTGACCTTGTGTGGCCATGCCCTGAAACGCCATTGGGCGGGTGTATAACTGCGCCACCTTCAATAGCTGAGAGTTTGTGTATGCGTGTTTTCATGGTTGTGGTGTGGAGTTTGGTCGCCACTTGGGGGCTGCAAAGCGGGGTGTATGCGCAAGCCTCGTCCACGCTGCCTTCGGCGCCCACCATCAGCCAGGGCGCCCAGCGCATCACCCAGGTTGAGGGCATCACCGAATACCGCTTGGCCAACGGCTTGCGCGTGCTGCTGGCCCCTGATGCCTCCAAACCCACCACCACGGTCAACATCACCTACTTGGTGGGCAGCCGCCACGAAAACTATGGCGAAACCGGTATGGCGCATTTGCTCGAACACATGGTGTTCAAGGGCACCCCCACACGCGGTAATTTGATGCAAGAGTTGGGCAAGCGGGGCATGCATTTCAATGGCACCACGTTTTACGACCGCACCAATTACTTTGAGACCTTTCCTGCCAACGAGGACAACCTGAAGTGGGCCTTGGAAATGGAAGCCGACCGCATGGTCAACAGCCTGATCGCGCGCAAAGACCTGGACACCGAGTTTTCGGTGGTGCGCAACGAAATGGAGTCGGGCGAAAACAACCCCGCTAAATCCTTGTGGCAGCGCATGGCGTCCACCGCTTTTGACTGGCACAACTACGGCAAGAGCACCATCGGCGCGCGCACCGACGTGGAAAACGTCCAAATCGAGAACCTGCAAGCTTTCTACCGTCAGTATTACCAGCCTGACAATGCGGTGTTGTTGGTAGCAGGCAAATTGGACGAAGCGGCCACTTTGGCTTGGATTGAAAAGGTGTTCGGCGCCATCCCGCGTCCAGAACGCAAACTGCCTGTCACCTACACCCAAGACCCGGTGCAAGACGGCCCGCGTGAAGTGACCGTGCGCCGTGTCGGCGATACGCAACTGGCGGGCGTGCTGTACCACACCGCCGCTGGCGGCCACCCAGACGCAGCAGCCATGGCGGCATTGAGCGAAATTTTGGCCGGCACACCCAACGGCCGCTTGCACAAAAGCTTGGTGCAAGGCCAAAAAGCAGTCTCCATCAGCCCCTGGAACTTTGAACTGGCCGAAACCAGTTACGTGCTGTTCATGGCCGAGTTGAACACCACCCAAAAACTGGCCGAGGTGCGCAAGGGCATGCTCGATGTGCTGGAGAACATGGGCAAGTCCCCTGTCACTGACACCGAATTGCGCCGCGCCAAAGCCGCGCTGCTCAGCGACATCGACAAGACTTTGAACAACCCGGAAAGGCTGGCGGTGCAGCTGTCGGAGTCCATGGCCAATGGCGACTGGCGCTTGTTCTTTGTGAACCGCGACCGCATCGAAGACCTGACGATCTCAGACGTTCAGCGCGTGGCGCAAAACTACTTCAAAGAAAGCAACCGCACCTACGGGCAGTTTGTGCCGACCACCAAGCCAGACCGCATCACGCCGCCTGCACCCGTGAACGTGGCACAGCTGGTACAGAGCTATACCGGCAAAACTGCAGTGAGCGCTGGCGAGAACTTTGACGTCACACCCGCAGCCATCGAAAAGCGCACGCTGCGCAGCACTTTACCCGGCGGCATGAAGCTGGCCTTGATCCCCAAAAAAACCCGTGGCGACACTGTCACCGGCACGCTGCGTTTGAACCTGGGGGATGAAAAAAGCCTGTTCGGCCACGCTGTGACCGCCGATCTGGTGGGCGATATGCTGCTGCGCGGCACCCGGCAACTGAACCGCTCGGACCTGAGCGCCAAATTGGACGAACTGAAAACCCAAATGAGCATCTCTGCGGGCGGGCAAACCGTGACGGTGCGCTTTGACACCCTGCGCAAACACCTGCCCGAGGTCTTGCAACTGGTGCATGACGCATTGCGCCAACCGGCGTTTGCAGCGGCCGAATTCGAGATGGTGATCCAAGAAAACTTGGCTCAAATCGACAACCACCGTCACGAACCACAAGGACTGGGCTCGCAAGCAGTGAACAAAGCCATGGACGTTTACCGCCCTGGCGATGTGCGCGCCACTTTGAGCTTTGACGAATTGGCGGCGCGCTTGAAAGCCGCCAAACTCGATGACCTCAAACGCTTTCACAGCCAGTTTTATGGCGCAAATCACGCTGAGTTGGCGCTGGTCGGCGACTTTGACGCCACCGCGGTGCAAACCCAAGTGCAAACCCTGTTTGGCAACTGGAAAAGCAAGGCGGCTTACCAGCGACTGGTGAGCCTGCCCCGCACGCCCAAGCCCGGCGAAACCACGCTACAAGCACCGGACAAAGCCAACGCCTTTTACCTGGCTGCTCTGCCTTTGGCCTTGAAAGACGACATGCCCGACTACGTGCCCATGGTGCTGGCCAACACGGTGCTCGGCAGTGGTTCGAAATCGCGATTGTTTGACCGCCTGCGTCAAAAAGAAGGCATCAGTTACGGCGCGGGCAGTGCTTTGTCGGTCAATTCATTTGAAGCGGTGGGCATGCTCAAGCTGTATGCGATTTATGCGCCGCAAAATCTGGACAAACTCAAAACCAGCGTGCGCGAAGAGCTGACCCGTTTTGTGCAAGAGGGCGTGACCGAACAAGAACTGCTAGACGCCAAAAAGTCCTTGCAAGAAGAACGCAAAATTGCCCGTGCGCAAGACCCTGCGCTGGCTTCCGGACTGGTGGGGCAACTGGCCACAGGCCGCACCATGGCGTTTGCCGAACGCATTGACGAGCTGATCGAAAAAACCACCTTGGCCGAGGTCAACGCTGCACTGCGCAAATACATCAACCCTGCTCAGTTCATGCATGTGTATGCCGGGGACTATGCCGGCAAGGGCAAAAAGTAGGCGGCCCCTCCGTAAAGTGGCACTCTTCAGTCCTGCTCAGAAAACCCCTGGAAACATTGCTTGAGTTGATGCATCCAATGGTGCTTTTGCTCGAGCGTGGCAAAACTGGCCTCGATGCTGTTGGCCGCCAGTTTGTAGGCGCTTTGCGCATCCAGGTGCAAGGCCGCGAAAGTCTGCACGTAATTGTCATTGAGATAGCCACCAAAATACGCCGGGTCATCGGAGTTGATCGTCACACACACCCCGGCCTCCAGCATCTGGCCCAGGTTGTGGTCGCTCAGTTGCTTGAATACACACAGTTTGAGGTTGGAGAGCGGGCACACCGTCAAGGGCGTTTGGTGCTTAACCAAATGGGCCATCAGCGCCGCATCGTGAATCGCCTGCACACCATGGTCGATGCGCTCAACCTGCAACTCCTGCAGCGCACTCCAAATGTAAGCCGGTGGGCCCTCCTCGCCTGCATGGGCCACCACATGCAAACCCAGTGCGCGGGCTTTGGCAAACACACGGCTGAAATTTTCGGGCGGGTTGCCGACCTCGCTGGAGTCCAGCCCCACGCCTATGAAGTGCGCGCGCCAGGGCAGCGCGGCCTCCAAGGTGGCCAGCGCATCGGCTTCGGGCAGGTGACGTAAAAAACACAGAATCAAATCCGCGCTGATGTTCAACGCGGTCTGCGCGTCACGGCAAGCGCGGCTCAAGCCTTCGATGACGGCAGCCATCGGAACGCCGCGCGCGGTGTGGGTTTGGGGGTCGAAAAACAATTCGGCCCGCACCACATGGTCTGCGGCGGCCTTTTCAAAATAGGCCCATGCCATGTCGTAAAAGTCTTGCTCATGCAAGAGCACGCTGGCCCCGGCGTAGTACAAGTCTAAAAAGCTTTGCAGATCGGTAAACGCATAGGCGGCACGCATCGCGGCCACATCGGCAAAGGGCAACTGCACGCCATTGCGCTCGGCCATTTTGAAAATCAGCTCGGGCTCCAGCGAGCCCTCGATGTGGATGTGCAACTCGGCCTTGGGCATGGCCTTGAGCAAAGCATTCAACCGATTCGGCGCTACCGCGTGAACTTTGAACATGTGATTTCCCCTTGAAGAATCTGTATGTTACGTGCAGTCAGAAGCAAAAAGGCTGCCCGAGGGCAGCCTTTTGTGAGACATTCGACAGCGGTGATGCTATCGAAGCAGCGCCTTATTTGCCGCCGGGGATCTTGCCTTCCACGCCTTTGACGTAGAACATGATGCCGCCCATGAACTTGTCATCGGCCACAGCGTCTTTGGCCAGCACTTCTTTGCCATCCTGACCCACGATGGGGCCTTTCCAGATGGCAAAGCTGCCGTCTTTCAGACCGGCTTTGACTTCGTCCAATTTCTTCTTGGCGTCCTCAGGCACGTCCGCGGCCACCGAGACCATGTCGATCGCGCCTTCTTTCACGCCCCACCAGCTTTGACCGGTGGCCCACTTGCCTTCCAGGGCTTCACCCACGGCCTTGATGTAGTAAGGCGCCCAGTTGATAACCGCCGAACCCAGGTGGGCTTTAGGGCCGTAAGCGGTCATGTCAGAGTCCCAACCGAAGGCACGCTTGCCCAGTTTTTCGGCCGTCTGCAACACGGCAGGTGAGTCGGTGTTTTGCATCAACACGTCAGCGCCGCCGTTGATCAAGGATGTCGCGGCTTCGGTTTCTTTCGGTGGGTTGAACCACTCGTTCACCCACACCACTTTGGTTTTGACTTTCGGATTGACCGATTGCGCGCCCAAGGTGAAGCTGTTGATGTTGCGGATCACTTCAGGAATTGGGATCGACGCCACCACGCCCAAGGTGTTGGACTTGGTCATCTTGCCCGCGATCACGCCAGCCATGTAAGCGCCTTCGTAGGTGCGGCTGTCGTAAGTGCGCATGTTGTCAGCGGTCTTGTAACCGGTGGCGTGCTCAAACTTCACGTCCTTGGTGTCTGCGGCCACTTTGAGCATCGGCTCCATGTAACCAAAGGTGGTTCCAAACACCAGCTTGTTGCCTTGGCTGACCATGTCGCGGAAGACGCGTTCAGCGTCAGCGCTTTCAGGCACTTTTTCGACAAAGCTGGTGACGATCTTGTCGCCAAACTCTTTTTCGACCGCTTTGCGGGCGTTGTCGTGTGCAAAGGTCCAGCCTCCGTCGCCCACAGGGCCCACATAGGCAAACGCCACTTTCAAAGGCTCCACTTTGGCAGCGGGGGCTTCGGCTTTGGGCGCCTCTTCTTTCTTACCGCAGCCCAGCAATGTCAGCGCAGCGGCGGCAGCCACTGCGGACAAGGCCACAGTTTTGAAGATCGAACGCTTGGTCAAGTCTGTCATGAAAATTCCTTTAAGAATGAACAGGGTTGCACACAAAAAAACACGAATAAATATTATGACCCCGGATGAAAGGGTTTTCCGAGCGAGGCCGGCATATTGATGCGAATCCAGGTCGGGTTGCGCGAAATCAAAGCCAGCACCACGATGGTGGCCACATAAGGCAAGGCCGTCAGCAATTGGCTGGGCACATCGACGCCCGTGCCTTGCAAATGAAACTGCAGCATGGTCACGCCACCAAACAAATAAGCACCCAGCAAAACACGTGCCGGACGCCAAGTGGCAAACGTGGTCAGGGCCAGGGCGATCCAGCCTTTACCCGCCACCATGCCTTCGACCCACAGCGGGGTGTAAATCACCGAGATGTAGGCCCCTGCCAAGCCGCACAGCGCGCCGCCCGTGACCACGGCCGCCAGGCGGATACGGCGCACGTTGTAACCCAGGGCATGAGCCGACTCGGGCGACTCACCCACCGAACGCAGCACCAAACCCGTGCGGGTACGGTACAAGAACCAAATCAGTGCCACAGCCAGCGCCATGGCACCATAAACGAGCGGATGCTGGCGAAACAGGGCGGGACCCAGCAGGGGAATATCGGTCAAAAACGGCACCTCAAATTGCAGCCGAGCGGGCAGCTTTTCTTGCACATAGCCAATGCCGACAAAGGCCGAAAAACCCACGCCAAATAAGCTCAGCGCTAAACCGGTGGCGTATTGGTTGGTGCCCAGCCAAATCACCAGCAGTCCAAACAAGGTCGCCATGACCGCCCCCGCGCCCATGCCCGCCGCAAAGCCCAGCAAGTCGTTGCCGGTGTGCACCACGGTGGCAAAACCGGCAATGGCGGCGCACAGCATCATGCCCTCTGCGCCCAAATTCACGATGCCTGCTTTTTCATTGATGAGCAAACCCAAAGCCGCCAAGGCCAATACGGTGCCCGCGTTCAGTGTGGCCGCGACCAACAGTGCATAAGATTCCATCACGCCCCCTTTGGCCAACGCAGGCGAAAAGCCACCAGCGTGTCACACGCCAACAAGCTGAACAACAACAAACCCTGGAACACGCCGGTGATCGACTTGGGCAAGCCCATGCGCGACTGCGCCAACTCGCCACCGATGTAGAACATGCTCATCAGCACCGCCGAAAACACCATCCCGACCGGATGCAGGCGCCCCACGTAGGCCACGATGATGGCGGCAAATCCATAGCCAGCGGGTACATAGGGCGTCAATTGGCCAATCGGACCGGCCACCTCCAGCGCACCGGCAAGGCCCGCCGCGCCGCCCGACACCAGCAACGCCACCCACAAAGCTTTGCGCGAAGAAAATCCGGCATAGCGCGCCGCAGCCGGTGCCAAGCCGCCCACTTGCTGGGCAAAGCCGGCGCGGGTGCGAAACAAAAACACCCACATCAAAGCCACCCCGGCCAGTGCCACCAGCAGTCCGATGCTGACGCGCGAGCCGCTCATCAGGCGCGGGATTTGCGTCACGGCAGCAAAGGTTTTGCTTTGCGGAAAGTTGTACCCCGCCGGGTCTTTCCAGGGGCCATAGACCAAATAGCTGAGCACCATGTCAGCCACATACACCAGCATCAGGCTGACCAAAATTTCATTGGCATTGAAGCGGTCGCGCAAGAGCGCCACCAAGCCCGCCCAAGCCATGCCGCCCAGCACCCCGGCCAGCACAATCGCCACCACGATCCAGCGCCCGGAGCTGGCGTCGGCCAGCAGCGCCACACCGCCTGCCGCCACCGCGCCCATGACAAATTGACCTTCCGCGCCGATGTTCCAGACATTGGAGCGGTAACAAACGCCCAAGCCCAAGGCGATCACCAAGAGCGGCGTGGCTTTGACCATCAGCTCGCCCAAGGCATAAGCGGACTTGATTGGCTCCCAAAAAAACATCTGCAAACCGCGCACCGGGTCTTTGCCCAGCGCCATGAACAGGGCCACGCCGACCCCGACGGTCAGGCACAGGGCCAGCAAGGGCGAGGCGGTGCTCCAAAATTTCGAGGCTTCAGGACGCGCTTCAAGCTTGAGCATGACGACCCTCCCACAGTCCACTCATCCACTCGCCAATTTGCGCCACGGTGGCGCTGGCGCGGTCAATGGAGGGAGAGATTTCACCTTTGGTCATGACATGCAAACGATCTGAAATTTCAAACAACTCTTCCAACTCCTCACTCACCACCAGCACGGCGCAACCGGCATCGCGCAGCGCCAAAATTTCACCGCGAATTTGCGCAGCCGCGCCCACGTCCACCCCCCAGGTGGGTTGCGACACGATGAACAAAGTGGGCTGCGCTTCAATCTCTCGACCCACAATGAATTTTTGCAAATTCCCGCCCGACAGCGATTGGGCGGTGGCCTGAGGCCCGGCGGCTTTGACCTTGAAGCGCGCAATCACACCTTGCGCTTGTTGCTGTAACTGTTTCATGTCGATCCAGCCACTGCCATGCACCGCCTCCTGGCGCGTCAGCAACATGTTGTGCGCCAAGCTCAAGCTGGGCACAGCGCCCCGGCCCAGGCGCTCTTCGGGCACAAAGTGCAGACCCAAACTGCGCCGCGCTTGCGGGCCCAAATGCGCCGCGGCTTGGCCTTGAATCTGAATCGAGATCGCGTCGGCACAGGGCTCTTCGCCCGACAGCGCATACATCAGCTCGCGCTGACCATTGCCAGACACGCCCGCTATGCCCACCACTTCGCCCGCGCGCACCTCCAAATTCAGGCGCAATAAATCCATGCCAAAAGGGTCGCTGCACGGCAAACTCAACTCATTCACGGCCAGCACGACCGCCCCGGGTTGGCTGGCACGGTGCTCCAGCGCAGGCGGCTCGGCGCCAATCATCAGGCGGCTGAGTGAGGCATTGGACTCTTCACGCGGATCGCACACACCCGTCACTTGGCCGCCGCGCAGCACGGTGCAGGCCGAACACAGCTCGCGGATTTCGTGCAACTTGTGGCTGATGTAGAGCAGGCTGCAGCCTTCACTCACCAGCTTTTTCAAGACCACAAACAATTTCTCTACCGCCTGGGGCGTCAGCACCGAGGTCGGTTCATCCAGGATCAGCAGTTGCGGTTGAGTCAGCAACGCGCGGATGATCTCCACCCGCTGCATCTCGCCCACGCTCAAGGTGTGCACAGGGCGGGCGGGGTCAATGTCCAAACCATATTCAGCCGCTTTGGCACTGATGCGCTGCGTCACCTCGGCCAGTGACAGGCTTTTGTCCAAACCCAGCCAGACGTTCTCCGCCACGGTCAGCGTGTCAAACAAGCTGAAATGCTGAAACACCATGCTGATGCCCAAGGCCCGCGCTTGTTGCGGGTTGCGGATGTGCACCGGCTGGCCTTTGAAATGGACGACGCCTTCATCGGGCTTGACCGCGCCGTAGATGATTTTCATCAGCGTGGATTTGCCCGCACCGTTCTCGCCCAAAACCGCATGGGCCTGACCGGGCATCAAGGTCAGTGAAACGTCCCGATTGGCCACCACGCCTGGATAGCGCTTGGTGATGCCTTGCAAAGACAAAAGAGGTGTGGTCATGCTGGGGATAAATCGAGAACAGGCTAAAGCACATGCAAAGTCCATGCCCCAAAATGTTGAGGCCTCCTCTTGCGTGCACAAGATTACCGCACAATGTACCACCGGGTCAGGACCCCCGCCCCCCGGACATATCCTCGTACAGGTCGATGAACGCAGATCACACAAACCACCCAGACGCCGAATGCACCCCACTGAAAGGCTGGCGCGCGGGCCTGTTGTGGTTTCCCGACCCCCACAGCCCCAAGGCCCAGCACGAAACCGATGGTCTGTTGGTCACTGGGCAAAGCGCTGACGGCATTGTGCGCATCCAGGCCCTGGGGCCTTACCGTGAACTGATTCAGCGTTACCCCGATCTGCCGGTCACCCACTGGCCCGGCCTGTGCATCGCTCCCGGCTTTGTCGATCTGCACATCCATTACCCGCAAACCGATGTGATTGGCTCACCCGCCGACGGCCTGCTGCCCTGGCTGACGCACTACACCTTTCCGCATGAAAAGCAATTTTCAGAGCCCGCTTATGCGCATGAGGTGACGGCGTTTTTCTTGGACGAGTTGATGCGCCATGGCGTAACCACCGCGCTGTGCTTTGCCACGGCCCACCCGGAATCAGTCGATGTGTTCATGGCGGAGGCGCAAAAACGCCACCTGCGCATGATCACCGGCAAGGTGCTGCAAGACCGCCACAGTCCCGACGGTTTGCGTGACAGTGATACGGATCTGAGCCTGCGCCAAACCGAAGACCTGATTCAACGCTGGCACGGCATAGAACGACTGGGCTACGCCATCACACCCCGCTTTGCGCCCACCAGCACGCTCGCTCAACTGCATGGCGCGGGCGACATCGCGCAGCAGTATCCGGATGTCTGGATCCAGTCGCATGTCGCAGAAAACCCGGACGAAATCCGCTGGGTGCACAAACTGTTTCCCGAGGCGCGCAGCTACCTCGACGTCTACGACCGTGCCGGCCTGCTGCGCCAGCGCGCGGTGTATGCACACTGCATTCACCTGGACGAAGCTGACCGGCGCCGCATGGCCGAGGTCGGCTCAACAGCCGCCGTCAGCCCCACCAGCAACCTGTTTTTGGGCAGCGGCTTTTTTGACTACGCCGCCTCAGAGGCTGCCGGCCTGCGCTACGGCTTGGCCAGCGATGTCGGCGGGGGCACCAGCTTCAGCCCCTTTCACACCATGCATGCCGCCTATACCGTGGCGCGTCAAAGCGTGGGACGGCCAGGCATCAGCCTCACGCCCGAACACCTGTGGTGGCAGCACACGGCAGGGGCCGCGCAAGCCCTGGACCTGAACGGCAAAGTCGGCAACCTGCTGCCCGGTTGCGAAGCCGACTTCGTGGTGCTCAACCCGAAGGCCACACCCCTGCTGGCACGGCGTACCGCACAAACGGACACCCTGGCCGAATGGCTGTTCGCCATGATCGTGTTGGGGGATGATCGGCTGATCGCCCACACCGTGGTGCAAGGACAGATCATTCAGAACCCGGGGTTGCAGAACACATGAACACCCCATTGGACTTGGAGCCCGGCTTGGACCCCGCCTCGGATACGCGCCAAGCGGTGCGCGACCGCATCGCCGGCATGCAGAACGCACTGCGCATCGCAGGCCATGGCTTTCGTGCGCCACCGCCTGAGCCCACGACGTGCTGTGGGCGCGGCTGCAACGGCTGTGTATGGGAAGGTTATGAAACGGCCTTGGCGTGGTGGTTCGAGAAAGCGCAAGCTGTGCCAGGTGTAGTAAATTCCAACCTGTTCGCACCCCACTCCATCGTACTTGACCCATGAAAATCACTGTTGAAACCACCGTCAAAGCCCCCCTCGACGCCGTCTGGAACGCCTACACCCGACCCGAAGACATCTTGCAATGGAACGCCGCTTCCGACGACTGGCACACCACCCAAGCCTCGGTGGAGCTGCGCGAAGGCGGCACGTTTTCTTCGCGCATGGAAGCCAAAGACGGCAGCTTCGGCTTTGACTTTGCAGGCACTTACACCCAAATCGTGCTACACGAACGCCTGGAATACAGTTTCGGTGATCGCACCGCGCAGGTCGTGTTCCAACCCGTTGCCGATGGTGTCACGGTGCAAGTCACATTCGACGCCGAAACCGAGCACCCCGAAGAACAACAACGCGAAGGCTGGCAAGCCATCCTGAACCGCTTTGCTCACCACGTCCAGAACAAGCGCTGAATCAAGCCCTCATCAGCATCATTCTTGATGCCGAGTCGGTGAGCGCCATCGTCATGCGCCACAACTGAGCAACTCAAGGTGAGGACATGTCCAGCACGATCTGCTCGGCAGTCTCAGGCCGCACCCAACGCGCCAACTCTTGGCCGTTGTGCATTAACACCAAGGTAGGCCAGAGCCTGACGCCAAAAGAGCGACCCAGCGCTCGGCCACTGCCGTCTTCAACTTTAAGATGCCGCCAAAGCGGGTACAGCGTCAAGATCTCAGCCACCACCGGCTGGGCAGCGCGGCAGTGTCCACACCAACCGGTGCCAAATTCCAGCAAGTTCCAACCGGGTAAAGCATCTACCTCGGCCCGCAAAGGGGCTTCGATTTCACTGAGATAGGAGCTTGAAGAGGGCATGGCTGGGAGGATAACGCTTTCGCAACGCCCCTGGCACATTCAACGGCCTTGATCGGCCCCTGCCCATACAGCCCAGCGTGACTCAGGCACCCGCGAGGTCGCGCAAGGCCTGGGGGTTAAGCAGCGAGAGCACCCGTCCACCGCCACTGATCAAATTCAACTCCCGCAAATGCCGCAGCACGCGTGAAAAAGTCTCGGGGGCGATGCCCAGTTGCGCCGCAATCAGGCGTTTGCGTTCGCGCAGCGTGACCACCAAAGCGCCCACGCTGTCCAGGGGTTCAGCGTGCCGCAGCAGCCATTCGGCGCAGCGTGCATCCGCATCCTTGGCCAGCCGGCTGACCGCCACTTCGGTTTGTTGGCGTTGCGAACGGGCCAAGTCAAACAACAGAGATTTGGTCGGTTCATTCACGGCTTGGGCGCTGCCGCGAAACTCGGGCGAAGGCACCCACTCCAGTTGCGCTTCGGTCTCACAAATCGCATCCACCACATGCGGCAGGTTCATCAAACTGGCCGGTGTCTCCAACCAGCAAGGACCTTCCAACACGCTCAATTGATGCCGCATATGCCCTTGTTCGACCACGCCCAGAGTGACTCGGCCACTCAGGACGTGCAAAGCATGGGTAGCGGGTTGACCGCGTCGGATCAGCACCGTTCCCGGTGCGGTATGGGTCGCACAAGTGGCCACGTCGGTGTAAGGAGCAAGCGTCATGGGGCGAATGTGCCAGAGCTTGGGCCAGGGGGCATTGATTCACGTCAAAACCTGTGCTGAATGCGCGCCTCACAGCTGAAGGGTAAAAGCCTCATGCACCGCCGACTGCACACCGCCACCCAGGACCGCACCGCCGCCGGCCACATAAATCCAGTCCCCGATCGCCACCGCACCGACAGCATGGCGCGGTGTGGGCATGGCCGCATGGGACTGCCAAGTGTCTTGACCGGGGTCGTAACTCTCCATCTGGCCAAACACGGTTTGCTGGCCTGGTTTGTTGATGATGCCGCCCTCGCCCCCCATTGCAAAAAAGCGGTCACGGTAAATCACCATGCCGTGACCCGAACGGGCCGTGGGCATGGGCGCGCGCAGCTCCCAGGTGTCGCGCTCAGGCAAGTACACGTGGTGCAAAGCCGAGTTGTACTCAAAGGTATTGAAGCGCCCGCCCACCACATGGATGCGGTTTTGGTAAGTCACACAACCCACATGGTCCCGCGCACCGGGCAGGGCTTTGCGACGGCTCCAGCTGTCGCTTTGCGGGTCGTACACCTCGTGCCAACCCACGCTAGCGCGCTCTTCGGTGGGTGCGGAGGCGCCGCCCAACAGGTGCACTTTGCCATGGAGTGCCACAGCAGCAGCAGCACCACGAGGGCGAGGCATGGGCGCGACCGCATCCCATTGGTTGCGGCTCACGTCGTAAACATAGGCGTTGGCATCGGGGTTGCGGTTTTGTTCAATGAAGCCACCAAAGGCATAAATGCGGCCATTCAAAGTCACCACGGCCACATGGTTAGCGCCGCGCGGCAAGGCCGCTGCTTGGTGCCAGGTGTCGGTGGCGGGGTTGTACACATGGTGGTAACCGCGGTCGACCCGGCCTTCGCCATAGCCGCCGATCACGTGCAAACGGCCGGCATGTTCCGTGGCCCAGGCCATCTCGCTGCGCGGGATGGGCAAGGCCGCTTTGGGCACCCACCGGCCCGAAAGGCCTTTGGGCGCAGGGCTGTCGACCGAGCGCTGGGCGGTTTGATCGGCAGTCAAATGATGGGGCTGACCGCCTTGCAACCTTGCATAGGGCTCGGCCGATGGCGCCAACACGGGCAACTCTGGGTGATGGTGCACATGGGCGCCTTGGCCCCAGGCGGCATCGACAGCCGCAACGCTGGCGGCAGCAAACAAGGTTCTGCGGCTGATCGGCATGGCAAGTCTCCTGCAAAATTCACATGATCAAAATGGCCCTGAAATCGTTCACATTGGTGTGGGTCGGGCCGGTCACCACCAGATCGCCCAAGGCGTGGAAAAAAGTATATGCATCGTTGCGTTGCAAAGGGTCGTCCACCTTCAAACCCAGCGCCTGTGCGCGTTGCAAGGTGTCGGGTGTGACCTGCGCGCCCGCGTTGTCTTCCACGCCGTCGATGCCATCGGTGTCGGCCGCCAGGGCCCAGACCCCGACCTGGCCTTGCAGCGCCTGCGCCAGCCCCAGACAAAACTCACCCGCACGCCCGCCCCGACCTTTGGCTGCGCCTTCGGCACGCGGTTTGAGGGTGACGGTGGTCTCACCACCACTCAATATGACGCAGGGTTTTTGGAACGCGCCCTGCCCTTTGGCAACAGCGCGCGCCAGCGCCGCGTGCACTTTGCCCACTTCACGCGACTCGCCCTCGATCTCGTCGCTCAAGATGTAGGCGTTCAAGCCCATGGCCCGGGCGGCGTGGGCAGCGGCCTCCAGGGATTGTTGCGGCGTGGCGATCATGTGCAGCGAATGACCTTGAAAAACCGATGAGCCTGGTTTGGGGGTTTCCCAATCGCCCGCTTGCAAGGCCTGCACCACGTGCGGCGGCACTGCGATGGCATAGCGCTGCAAGATCGCCAGCGCATCGGCGCAGGTGCTGGCATCGGCCACGGTCGGGCCGCTGGCGATGATGGACGGGTCATCGCCCGGCACATCGCTGATGGTGAGGGTGACCACGCGGGCCGGCGCACAGGCCGCTGCCAAGCGCCCGCCTTTGATGCGCGAAAGGTGCTTGCGCACACAGTTCATTTCAGCGATGTTGGCCCCGCAGGCCAGCAGCTGCCGGTTGATGTCTTGCTTGTCTTGCAAGCTCAGACCCTGTGCTGGCAGGGTCAGCAAGGCCGAGCCGCCGCCCGAAATCAGGCACAGCACCAGGTCGTCGGCCGTCAGGCCTTGTGTCAGCGCCAAGATGCGCTCGGCGGCTTGCAAGCCCGCTGCATCGGGCACCGGGTGCGAGGCTTCGACCACCTCGATGCGCTCGGGCAAGCCTGCCGGACGCGGCGGCGTGTGGCCATAGCGCGTCACCACCAGGCCCGACAACGGCGCATCCTGGGGCCACAAAGCTTCCACTGCTTGCGCCATCGCGCCCCCGGCTTTGCCTGCGCCCAGTACCAGGGTGCGGCCCTTTGGAGGGCTGGGCAGATGGGCGGCCGTGTTGTGCAGCGGCAAAGCGCGCTGCACCGCCACATCGAACAGCTGGCGCAGCGTGGTTTGGGGATCGGTCATGGGTTAAGGGTCTTTGACAAAAGAAACAGCCTCAAAGGATAAAGCCATTTGCGCTCAATCCCGCCCCCATCGCGCGTGGGTTCAGTCGGCGTAAACCCCTGCCGACTTGATGATGGGGGCCCACTTGGTCACCTCGGACAGGACAAAAGCTTTGTGTCCTGCTGGATCGTTGCGGGCGTCGTTGATCACAGAAGCACCGCCTGCATCCTGTTTGCGGATGAACTCAGGGTCTTTGACGGCCAATTTGAGGGCGTCGTTGAGCTTTTTCAGCACCGGTGCGGGCGTACCCTTGGGGGCGTACAGGCCTTGCCAGATCGTCACGGTGAAATCCTTCAACCCCGCCTCTTGCATGGTGGGCATGTCTTTGAGCGCGGGCGAACTCAAGCGCGTGGGCGTGGTCACTGCAAATGACTTGACTTTTTTGCCCTCAATCTGCGGGATGGTGGTGGTGGTTTGGTCACACATCAAATCCACCTGACCGCCAATCAGGTCGGTCATGGCCGGGGCTGTGCCTTTGTAGGGCACAGAAGTCATGTCCACCTTCAAAGTCGATTGGAACAACATGCCACACAGGTGCGATGCCGAGCCCGGACCAGCGTTGGAGATGTTGATCTTGCCTTTGTTGCTCTGCGCCCAGCTGATCAACTCGGCCATGGTGTTGGCGGGCAGGTTGGGGCGGCCAATCAGGTTCATCGGGTTTTCGCTGACCAGGCCCAGGTACTCAAAGTCCTTTTCCACGTTGTAGGGCAAGTTGCGAAAGAAGCTGGGCAAGGTGGCTTGCGCAATGTGCGTGAACAACAGGGTGTAACCGTCTGCGTTGGCCTTGGCGACTTTGTTGGCGCCAATGGAGCCGGAGGCCCCAGCGGCGTTGTCAATCACGATGCTGTGCCCGCCCATCACCTTGCTCATGGACTGCGCCAAATCGCGCGCGGCCTTGTCGGTCGGCCCACCTGCTGCATACGGCAGCACAAAAGTGATGGTTTTGTTGGCTGCTGGGTAGTCTTGCGCCGATGCACACAGGCACACCGCCGCACTGGCCGCCACAGCAAAAGAGACAAATGAGAAACGCATCTTCCAAGCTTTCATTGTTGAACTGCAAACACCCATGACCAAAATCACGCCAAGGCCAGGCACACCGCCCGGGTCACATCCACGGTCCGGGCGGTGCCACCCAAGTCACCGGTGTGCAATGCCGGGTTGGCGGTCACGGCTTCCACCGCTTGCATCAAGCGCTGCGCGGCAGCGTGTTCGCCCAAATGCTCCAACAACATCACGCAGCTCCAAAAGGTGCCCACCGGATTGGCCAGGCCCTTGCCCATGATGTCGAACGCCGAACCGTGGATCGGCTCGAACATGCTGGGGTAGCGGCGCTCAGGGTCGATGTTGCCGGTGGGTGCAATGCCCAAGCTACCTGCCAAAGCAGCCGCCAGGTCACTCAAAATGTCGGCATGCAAATTGGTGGCGACGATGGTGTCCAGCGTCGCTGGACGGTTCACCATGCGGGCGGTGGCCGCGTCCACCAACTCTTTGTCCCACTTCACATCGGGGAACTCTTTGGAGATTTGCAGCGCGATTTCGTCCCACATCACCATGGCGTGGCGCTGCGCATTGCTCTTGGTCACCACGGTCAGTAACTTGCGGGGGCGCGACTGCGCCAACTTGAAGGCGTAACGCATGATGCGCTCGACACCGGCGCGCGTCATGATGGACACATCGGTGGCCGCCTCGATCGGGTGGCCTTGGTGCACGCGGCCACCGACGCCCGCGTATTCGCCCTCGGAGTTCTCGCGCACGATGACCCAATCCAGGTCTTTCGGTGCGCAACGCTTCAAAGGCGCATCGATGCCGGGCAAGATGCGCGTGGGGCGCACGTTGGCGTACTGGTCAAAGCCTTGGCAAATTTTCAGGCGCAAGCCCCACAGGGTGATGTGATCGGGAATGTGCGGGTCACCCGCTGAACCGAAAAGGATCGCGTCCTTGTGGCGCAGCGCGTCCAGGCCGTCCTGCGGCATCATCTCGCCATGCTGTCGGTACCAGTCGCCGCCCCAACCAAAGTTTTCAAACTCAAAAGCAAATGTGCTTGAGGCCTGCGCCAAGGCTTGCAAAACTTCTTGACCGGCAGGGATGACTTCTTTGCCAATGCCGTCGCCAGGGATGCAGGCAATCTTGTAGGTTTTCATAGGGTTCTTTTCAAAATAGAGCCGACTCTAAGCGATTCGATCTGCTGCACAAGCCCGGCGAGTTAAAGTGGCGACAGTAAAGCACACCTCCGACATGACCTCACTGCTGATCCACCGCGCCCGCTGCATCGCCACGCAAGACGATGCCCAAACCGAACTGAAAGACGCCTCGCTCTTGATCCGCGATGGACGCATCGAACGGATCATCGCGGCCAGTGAAAACACCGAGGCCTTGCTCACTCAGGTCGATGAAGTCATCGACGCGCGCCACCACGTGGTGGTTCCGGGCCTGATCAACACCCACCACCACATGTACCAATCGCTCACCCGGGCGATTCCGGCCGTGCAAAACGCCGAGCTGTTCAGTTGGCTCCAAGGTCTGTACCCGATCTGGGTCGGGCTCACGCCCGAGATGGTGCGCGTCTCAGGCCAAGTAGCCATGGCCGAGCTGCTGCTGAGCGGTTGCACCACCAGCTCCGACCACTTGTACATCTACCCCAACGGTGTGCGGCTGGACGACAGCATTGAAGCGGCGCACAGCATCGGCATGCGCTTTACCGCCACACGCGGCAGCATGAGCGTGGGCCAGTCGCAAGGCGGTCTGCCGCCCGACAGCGTGGTCGAAAAAGAACCTGCGATCTTGAAAGAAACCCAGCGCCTGATCGAGACCTGGCACGACGCCAGTTTCGGCGCGATGACGCACGTGGCCGTGGCCCCCTGTTCACCCTTCAGCGTGAGCCAGGACCTGATGCGCGAAGCCGCCAAACTGGCGCGCGCCTACAAGGTTCGCCTGCACACCCATTTGGCCGAGAACGACCACGACATCGCCTACACCCAAGAAAAATTCAACTGCACCCCCGCGCAATACGCGCAGGACCTGGGTTGGGTCGGCGAGGACGTGTGGCATGCCCATGGCGTGAAACTCGACGACGAGGGCACCTACCTGTTTGCCAAAACCCGCACCGGCATTGCCCACTGCCCCTGCAGCAATATGCGCCTGGCCAGCGGCATCTTGCCGCTGCGCAAAATGTTGGATGCCGGCGTGCCGATCGGCCTGGGCGTGGACGGCAGCGCCAGCAACGACGCCGCGCACCTTTTGAATGAGGCGCGCCAAGCCATGCTGCTGGCGCGCGTGGGCCGCGCCATGGAGCCCCCGCGCATTCAAGACGGACGGACCGTGTTTGGCTGCGACCAAGGTCCCGCCGACATGACCCCGCGCGACGCCTTGCGCCTGGCCACCCGGGGCGGCGCCC
>CANFMK010000005.1 GCA_947448325.1 Comamonadaceae bacterium | reverse complement strand
GCTTTTTTGATCTGGTGGGTCGTAGTGGGATCGAACCACTGGCTTCCACCGTGTGAAGGTGGCACTCTACCGCTGAGTTAACGACCCAGATTCTTTGCTGCTTGCTACTTTGAAGTACCAAGCTTTTTACTCTACTGCTTCAGTGACTTAACTATCACCGACACATTCAAAACTACCTACTTTTGCGTACCCAAAATCTAAGAAAAGACATAGAAAAATCTATGACGAGTAGTATAGTTGGACTTTACTACTTTTTTCTTCTTAAATCACTTTAACTTTACGTTGCAAGTGCTTGAATTTAAAAAGAAATTTCTCAACTTTTTTGACACAAAAAACTCGGCAATTAAGCAGTGTGAATGCAGTGCTCTACCCCTGAGCTAACCGCCCTTACGCTGTGAAGCGAAGAGCGCAATTATGCCATAAAAAATCACCCCTCCAGGCTGGCGCCCAGGTTTCGCCACAGGGTTTTGCCGCCGCTGGATTTGTCTAACTGCTTGAGCATGTCCTCATGGGCCAAGAGTTCGTTGTCGTTCGCACGCAGCACGGGCAGTGTGTAACTGGACAAATCAATCTGCACATCCGTTTGATGTTGAGGTTGGTCGTCGCTGATCTCCATCACCAGGGTTTCTTGGCCACGTGTGAGGTTGATGTACACATCGGCCAACAACTCGGCGTCCAACAGCGCGCCGTGCAGGGTACGGCCTGAATTGTCAACGCCCAGACGGTCGCACAGCGCGTCCAGGCTGTTGCGTTTGCCGGGGTACATCTGCTTGGCCATGACCAAGGTGTCGATGACATTGGACACATGGGTGGTGAACGGTGCCTGCCCTACTCGCTCCAGCTCTTTGTTCAAAAAGCCAATGTCAAATGCGGCGTTGTGAATGATGATTTCAGCGCCACGCAAGTAGTCCAACACTTCTTGCGCCACCTGGGCGAACTTGGGTTTGTCGCGTAAAAATTCATTGCTGATGCCGTGCACCTTGAGTGCATCTTCGTGGCTGTCGCGCTCAGGGTTCAAATAAAAATGCAAGTTGTTGCCGGTCAGCTTGCGGTTGAACAGCTCGACGCAGCCGATTTCAATCACGCGGTCACCGCCCTCGGCAGACAAGCCCGTGGTTTCGGTATCGAGAAAGATTTGACGCATCAGTGATTCTCTTTGGCGTGGTTGATGGTGTAGCGCGGAATCTCGATCACCACATCTTGCTTGGCCAAAAACGCTTGGCAGCTCAGACGCGAGTTCGGCTCCAAACCCCAGGCGCGGTCGAGCAGGTCTTCTTCGGTTTCTTCTGGCTCATTCAAGCTGGCCAAGCCTTCGCGCACGATCACGTGACAAGTGGTGCAGGCGCAACTCATGTCGCAAGCATGCTCGATATTGATTTTGTGGTCCAGCAGTGCCTCGCAAATGCTGGTGCCTGATGGCGCTGTGATTTCAGCACCAGCAGGACAGTATTCAGGATGAGGCAGGATTTTGATGACGGGCATAGCGGGTGAATGTTAGCTCAAGGCCCTTCACAGGGATTGAATGTTTTGGCCTGAAAGGGCTTTTTGGATGCTGTGGTTCATGCGCTCGGCGGCAAAGGCTTCAGTGCCTTTGGCCAGCGCCAAGGTCACATCCTCGAGCGTTTTGGCGTCTTGTTCGGTCTGCACCGCTTGACGCAGTTGCTGCATGAGTTGCTCGATGGTGCTGCGTTCTTCGGCGCTGAGCAGGCCGCCGTCGGCATCCAGGGCGCTTTGCGTGGCCAACAGCATGCGGTCGCCGTCCACGCGGGCTTCCACCAGTGCACGGGCTTTCATGTCCACCTCGGCGGTGGTGAAGCTGTCTTGCAACATGGTGGCGATTTGCGTGTCGCTCAAACCATACGAGGGTTTGACATCGATGGTGGCTTCAACACCACTCATTTGCTCTTTGGCACTGACGCTGAGCAAGCCGTCAGCGTCCACCGTGAACGTCACACGAATGCGCGCCGCACCAGCCGCCATGGGCGGGATGCCGCGCAGCTCAAAGCGCGCCAAACTGCGGCAGTCTTGGACCAAATCGCGCTCACCTTGCAGCACGTGCAAGGCCAAAGCGGTTTGCCCATCTTTGTAGGTGGTGAAGTCTTGCGCCATGGCCGTGGGAATGGTCTGGTTGCGCGGGATGATGCGCTCGACCAAACCGCCCATGGTCTCGATGCCCAATGACAAGGGAATCACGTCAAGCAGCAACAAATCGCCTGCGGCGTCGTTGCCCGCCAATTGATTGGCTTGAATGGCCGCGCCGAGTGCCACGACTTCGTCGGGGTTGAGGTTGTTCAAAGGCGCTTGGCCGAAAAATTGCGCCACAGCGGTTTGAATTTGCGGCATGCGGGTGGAGCCACCGACCATGACCACCCCTTGGATGTCGCCTTTGACCAGCTGCGCATCGCGCAGGGCTTTGCGCACCGCCGACAGGCAACGCTGGGTGAGTGCGGCAGTGGCCGTTTCAAAGTCGGCACGCGTCACCGACACGTCCAGGGTGTGGGCTGAGAGGCTCACTTGCACGGTGGTTTGAGTATCTTGAGACAGCGCTTCTTTGGCCTGCCGAGCCGCTGCTTTGAGCACGGTTTTGTCTTGCGGCGTGGTGGCCAACGCATGGGCATGGCTCAGCATCCATTGCGCCAGCATCTCGTCGTAATCGTCACCGCCCAAAGCCGAATCGCCGCCGGTGGCGATCACTTCAAACACACCGCGGGTCAAACGAAGTATCGAAATGTCAAAGGTGCCTCCCCCCAAATCAAAGACGGCGTAAACGCCTTCGCTGGCGTTGTCCAAACCGTAGGCAATGGCTGCGGCCGTGGGTTCATTGATCAGGCGCAGCACATTCAGTCCGGCCAGTTGCGCGGCGTCTTTGGTGGCTTGGCGCTGCGCATCGTCAAAGTACGCCGGCACGGTGATCACCGCGCCATACAGATCGTCGTTGAAGGTGTCTTCGGCACGGTAGCGCAAAGTGGCCAAAATTTCAGCGCTGACCTCGACCGGGGATTTCTCGCCTTGCACCGTTTGCAACGACAACATGCCTTGCGCTTTGTCGACAAAGGCATAAGGCAGTTGTTCGGGGTGTGACAAGTCTTGCAGGCTGCGCCCCATGAAACGTTTGACCGAAGCAATGGTGTTTTGCGGATCGCTGGCGGCGGCGGCCACAGCCTCTCGGCCGATTTGCCGGCCCTGCCCGGGCAAATACCGCACCACCGAAGGCAAGATGAAGTGGCCCTGATCGTCAGGCAAACATTCGGCGACGCCATGTCGCACAGAGGCCACCAGCGAATGGGTGGTGCCCAGGTCAATGCCCACGGCAATGCGCCGCTGGTGCGGATCGGGCGCTTGGCCCGGCTCAGAAATCTGTAAAAGCGCCATGGAATGTCGTAAAAAAGGATGTCGGCTCAGTCGAGCAGCTTGTCGAGTTGATGGCGCACTTCGGTGGCAAAGCGGTCCATGAACATCATGGCCCTGACCTGCCCTACGGCTTGCATATAGTCGCCAGCCTCATCAATCATGCGGGCCAGCTCCGTCAAGCATTGCGCTCTAGCGCTTTGGACTTCGGCCATCAAGGCCTCCAGGGCCGGCTCGGTATGGGTCTCGTCCAAAGCTTCACGCCAAGCCATTTGCTGCATCAAAAAAGCAGCCGGCATGGCGGTGTTGTTTTCGGCTTGCACCGGCGCACCATGCAGTTCACACAGGTAGGCGGCGCGTTTGACCGGGTCTTTGAGGCGTTGATAGGCTTCGTTGATGCGTACTGACCATTGCATGGCCAATCGCTGTGCGGCATCCCCTTGGGCGGCAAACTTGTCAGGATGCGCTTCGCGCTGGAGTTCTTTCCATCGGGCGTCCACCGACTCGCGCGCCAAGGCAAAGCCCATGGGCACGCCAAACAATTCAAAGTCGTTGGACTGCAGCGAGATCACACGCGGAAAGATTCGCCACAACCACAGCGATCGCGCTCATTGGGGTTGTTGAAACGAAACCCCTCGTTCAAGCCTTCGCGCACAAAATCGAGTTCGGTGCCGTCGATGTAGGCCAGGCTTTTCGGGTCGATCAAGACCTTCACGCCATGGCCTTCAAACACCACGTCTTCCGGCGCCACCTCGTCCACATATTCAAGCTTGTAGGCCAAGCCCGAGCAACCGGTGGTTTTCACGCCCAGACGAACGCCCACACCTTTGCCACGCTTGGACAGGTAGCGCGTCACATGGCGAGCGGCCGCTTCGGTCAATGAGACAGCCATGTCAGTGCGCGTGTTTTTGCTTGTAATCGTTCACTGCGGCCTTGATGGCGTCTTCGGCCAGGATGGAGCAGTGAATTTTCACGGGCGGCAAGGCCAGCTCTTCGGCGATTTGGCTGTTCTTCAAAGCCGCGGCTTCGTCCAGCGTTTTGCCTTTGACCCATTCGGTCACCAAGGAGCTCGACGCAATGGCCGAACCACAACCGTAGGTTTTGAAGCGTGCGTCTTCGATCACACCGGTTTGTGGATTCACCTTGATCTGCAGTTTCATCACGTCGCCGCAAGCAGGCGCGCCCACCATGCCGGTGCCCACATCCTCGTCGCCCTTGTCAAAAGTGCCCACGTTGCGGGGATTTTCGTAGTGGTCGACCACTTTGTCGCTGTATGCCATGTTCGTACTCCTATTTGGTGTTCAGTGGGCGGCCCATTGAATAGTGCTGATGTCAATGCCGTCTTTGTACATGTCCCACAGGGGGCTCAAATCGCGCAGCTTGGCCACGTTCTTCTTGATCGTGTCGACCGCGTAGTCGATCTCCGCTTCAGTGGTCCAGCGACCGATCGTCATGCGCAGGCTGCTGTGCGCCAACTCGTCGCTGCGGCCCAGGGCGCGCAACACATAGCTGGGCTCCAAACTGGCCGACGTGCAGGCCGAACCGCTGCTGACCGCCAAGCCTTTGATGCCCATGATCAGCGACTCGCCCTCGACGTAGTTGAAGCTCATGTTCAGGTTGTGGGGCACGCGCTTTTCGGTGTGACCATTGATGAACACCTGCTCAATGCCCTGCAAGCCCGCCAACATGCGGTCGTGCAAAGCCCGGATGCGGATGTTCTCTTCGTGCATTTCTGCTTTGGCAATGCGGTAGGCCTCGCCCATGCCCACGATCTGGTGTGTGGGCAAAGTGCCAGAGCGCATGCCGCGCTCATGACCGCCACCGTGCATTTGCGCTTCCAAACGAATGCGCGGCTTGCGGCGCACAAACAAAGCGCCAATGCCCTTGGGGCCATAGGTTTTGTGCGAGGTCAGGCTCATCAAGTCCACAGGCAACTGGGTCAGATCGATGTCTACCCGGCCCGTGGCTTGCGCCGCGTCGCAATGGAAGATCACACCTTTGGCGCGGCAGATCGCGCCAATGGCGGCGATGTCTTGGATCACACCGATTTCGTTGTTAACGAACATCACGCTGGCCAAAATGGTGTCGGGGCGAATCGCCGCCTTGAACACGTCCAGGTCCACCAAGCCATCGGCCTGCACGTCCAGGTAAGTCACTTCAAAGCCTTGTCGCTCAAGCTCGCGCATGGTGTCCAAAATGGCTTTGTGCTCGGTCTTGACCGTGATCAGGTGCTTGCCCTTGGACTTGTAAAAGTGGGCCGCACCTTTCAAGGCCAAGTTGTTGGATTCGGTGGCGCCAGAGGTCCAGACGATTTCGCGGGGGTCGGCACCGATCAAGGCCGCAACTTGCTCGCGGGCTTTTTCAACAGCGGCTTCGGCCTCCCAGCCCCAGGCGTGGCTGCGCGAAGCTGGGTTGCCAAAGTGGTTACGCAGCCAAGGCACCATGGCGTCGACCACCCGCTCGTCGCAGGGGTTGGTGGCGCTGTAGTCCATGTAAATCGGAAAGTGTGGCGTGGTGTCCATGGGGTGCTCGACGTTCACAAAAAAGGAGATTGATGTGTTTGAATTCAGTTCTTCGCGAAGGCGTTGCCCAAGGCGAAAACAGAATTGGGGGCATTCACGCGAATGGGTTGAACCACCGGCATGGCCGAAATCGCGCGTTTGATGGCGGGCTTGTCATCGATGGTGACGCCGCTGGCCAATTGGTCGTCCACCATTTTTTGCAATGTGACGGAATCCAAAAATTCCACCATGCGGGTGTTCAAAGCTGCCCATAAATCGTGCGTCATGCAACGGCCGGTTTCGCCGTGGCAATTTTCTTTGCCGCCGCAGTGGGTCGCGTCGATCGGCTCGTCGACCGACACAATGATGTCCGCCACAGTGATTTCAGCCGCTTTGCGCGCCAAAGAGTAACCGCCGCCCGGCCCCCGGGTGGACTCCACCAACTGGTGACGGCGCAGCTTGCCGAACAACTGCTCCAAATAAGACAGAGAAATGTGCTGGCGCTGGCTGATGGCCGCCAAGGTGACGGGGCCGCTGTGCTGGCGCAGGGCCAGATCGATCATGGCCGTGACGGCAAATCGGCCTTTGGTGGTCAAACGCATGGCGGGCTCCGGTGGGGGTGAAACAAACTTGTCCTACTAACGCGGTCAAGTATAGCAGAACCCGATCAAATTGGTCGGGTTAAGGTCCGGGTTAACCCTTCAAGCGATGCGGTCGGTTCCCACCGCCCCAAAAGCCTGTGCCTTGAGCACAGCCAATTGGTCGCGCACGCCAGCAGCTTTTTCAAAATCCAGGTTGCGGGCATGTTCCATCATTTGCTTTTCCAGCTGTTTGATGGCTTTGGCCACGTCTTTTTCGCTCATGTCCTCGACTTTGGCGCGCTGCACGGCGGCCAGTTCCAGGCGCTCGGCTTCTTTGCCGGACTTTTCGCTGTATACCCCGTCGATCAAATCGCGCACCTGTTTGACGATGCTGCGCGGCGTGATCCCATAGGTCAGGTTGTGGGCGATTTGCTTTTCGCGGCGGCGCTCGGTTTCGCCGATGGCTTTTTTCATCGACTCGGTCATGCGGTCCGCATACAAAATGGCTTGCCCGTGCAGGTTTCGCGCGGCGCGGCCAATGGTCTGGATCAGGCTGCGCTCAGAGCGCAAAAAGCCTTCTTTGTCGGCGTCCAAAATCGCCACCAAAGACACCTCGGGAATGTCCAAGCCCTCACGCAGCAAGTTGATGCCGACCAAGACATCAAACACCCCCAGGCGCAGGTCGCGCAAAATTTCCACCCGCTCCACCGTGTCGATGTCGGAGTGCAAGTAGCGCACCCGCACCCCGTTGTCGCTCAAATAGTCGGTGAGCTGCTCGGACATGCGCTTGGTCAAGGTGGTGATCAACACCCGTTCGTTTTTGTCCGCGCGAATGCGGATTTCTTGCAGCACATCGTCCACCTGATGGATGGCGGGGCGCACCTCCACCAGCGGGTCCACCAAACCCGTGGGCCGCACCACCTGCTCCACCACTTGGCCCGCGTGCTGTTTTTCGTAGTCCGCGGGCGTGGCCGAAACGAAGATGCACTGGCGCATCTTGGTTTCAAATTCTTCAAATTTCAGCGGTCGGTTGTCCAGCGCGCTGGGCAGGCGAAAGCCATATTCCACCAGGGTGGTCTTGCGTGAGCGGTCGCCGTTGTACATGGCGCTGAGCTGGCCAATCATCTGGTGACTCTCGTCCAAAAACATGATGGCGTCTGGCGGCAAATAATCGGTCAAGGTGCTGGGCGCATCGCCTGGCGCCGCGCCGGACAAATGGCGGGTGTAGTTCTCAATGCCTTTGCAGTGGCCAACCTCGGAGAGCATTTCCAAATCAAAGCGGGTGCGCTGCTCCAAGCGCTGGGCTTCGACCAATTTGCCCATGCCCACCAACTCCTTGAGCCGGTCAGAGAGCTCCATCTTGATGGTCTCTACTGCCGCCAGCACCTTGTCGCGCGGGGTCACATAGTGGCTCGAGGGGTACACCGTGAAGCGTGGGATTTTCTGTTTGATGCGGCCGGTGAGTGGGTCAAACAGCTGCAGGCTTTCGATCTCATCGTCAAACAACTCGATGCGAATCGCCAACTCGGAGTGTTCGGCCGGAAACACGTCGATGGTGTCGCCCCGCACCCGGAACTTGCCGCGTGAAAACTCCATGTCGTTGCGCTGGTACTGCATGCGAATGAGCTGCGCAATCACATCGCGCTGACCGAGCTTGTCGCCGTTGCGCAGCGTCATGATCATGCGGTGGTAGCTTTCGGGCTCGCCAATGCCGTAAATCGCCGAGACCGTGGCCACGATCACCACATCGCGCCGCTCCATGATGCTTTTGGTGCACGACAGGCGCATCTGCTCGATGTGCTCGTTGATCGCCGAGTCTTTTTCGATGAACAAATCGCGCTGCGGCACATAGGCCTCGGGCTGGTAGTAGTCGTAGTAGCTGACAAAGTACTCCACCGCGTTTTTGGGGAAGAACTCGCGGAACTCGCTGTACAACTGCGCGGCCAAGGTTTTGTTGGGCGCAAACACAATCGCCGGACGGCCCAATTGGGCAATCACGTTGGCCATGGTGTAGGTTTTGCCCGAACCCGTCACGCCCAGCAAGGTCTGAAAGACTTCACCGTCATGCACCCCTTCCACCAGCTTTTCGATGGCCGTGGGTTGATCGCCGGCCGGTGGATAAGGCTGGAACAACTCAAAAGGCGAGTCGGGATAGCTCACAAAATGCCCGGGAGGCATCTCATTGTTCACTTGCGCAAGTTCAGACATGTCAGCCAATGTGCGCGGGAAATGGGCTCATCAAGAAAGGCCCGTCCATCCCGCTAAAATAAGGGGTAACCCGCAAGCGTAACCGAAACCCCACTTCGGTACTTTCTTTTGACTTTAGGATTTACTTCATGTCTCTGTTTACCGCCGTTGAAATGGCCCCGCGTGACCCGATTTTGGGTTTGAACGAGCAATTTGCTGCCGATACCAATCCCAACAAAGTCAACCTCGGCGTGGGCGTGTATTTCGACGACAACGGCAAACTGCCTTTGCTGCAATGCGTTCAATCGGCCGAAAAAACCCTGATGGCCACGCCCACCGCACGAGGCTATTTGCCGATTGACGGCATCGCCGCCTATGACGCTGCCGTGAAAAGTCTGGTTTTTGGCGCGCAAAGCGAAGCTGTGACCTCCGGCCGCGTCGCCACCGTCCAGGGCATTGGCGGCACCGGTGGTTTGAAAATTGGCGCTGACTTTTTGAAGAAACTCAGCCCGAACGCCACCGTCTTGATTTCAGACCCCAGCTGGGAAAACCACCGCGCTTTGTTCATGAACGCCGGCTTCAAGGTGGACAGTTACGCCTACTACGACGCTGACAAGCGCGGCGTCAATTTTGAAGGCATGTTGGCCAGCCTGAACGCCGCAGCGCCCGGCACCATCGTGGTCTTGCACGCTTGCTGCCACAACCCCACCGGCTACGACATCACCGCCGCCCAGTGGGACCAGGTGGTGGCCGTGGTCAAAAACAAGGCCTTGACCGCTTTCCTGGACATGGCCTACCAAGGCTTTGGCCACGGCATTGCCGAAGACGGCGCTGTGATCGGCAAGTTTGTGGCAGCAGGTCTGAACTTTTTGGTCTCCACCTCGTTCTCTAAGAGCTTCAGCTTGTACGGTGAGCGCGTGGGCGCCCTGTCGGTGCTGTGCCAAGACAAAGAAGAATGCGGCCGCGTGCTCTCGCAGCTGAAAATCGCCATCCGCACCAACTACTCCAACCCACCCATCCACGGTGGTGCCGTGGTGGCTGCAGTGCTGAACAACCCCGAGTTGCGCGCGCATTGGGAAGGCGAACTGGGCGAGATGCGCGTGCGCATCAAGGCCATGCGCCAAAAACTGGTGGACGGTCTCAAAGCTGCAGGTGTCAAGCAAGATATGGGCTTCATCACCAGCCAGATTGGCATGTTCAGCTACTCGGGGCTGTCGAAGGACCAAATGGTGCGCCTGCGCAATGAATTTGGCGTCTACGGCACCGACACCGGTCGCATGTGTGTGGCCGCGCTGAACAGCAAAAACGTCGATTACGTCTGCCAATCCATTGCCAAAGTGGTTTGAGCTGACATTTCACTGACTTTTTGCCTCCCAAGCCGCTCCTCGGAGCGGCTTTTTTCATTTGCACACAGGCGACAGTGGATTAGTGTTTCCCCTCCAACTTTCAGGGGACCCAACTGGTATATTGCTGCAGCGCAACAATTTAGGGATGTCTCCGCCATGCTTTACCAAATTTACGAAACCCAACGCTCCTTCATGGAGCCCTTCTCTGACCTCGCGCAAACCGCAGCCAAGCTGCTCAGCAACCCCGGCAACCTGGCCGGCCAGACCCCTCTGACCCAGCGCATGGCCGCAGGATATGACCTGTTTCACCGTTTAGGCAAAGATTACGAGAAACCTGAGTTTGGTATTCGCACCGTCGATGTGGATGGCGTGGACGTGGCGATTCATGAGCGCATTGAAATCAAAAAACCGTTTTGCGAGTTGCTGCGCTTCAAACGCTACTCCGATGACACCGCCACCTTGAGCAAACTCAAAAGCCAGCCGCCCGTGCTGATCGTGGCGCCTTTGTCAGGTCACTACGCGACCTTGTTGCGCGACACCGTGCGCACCATGTTGGGGGACCACAAGGTCTACATCACCGACTGGAAGAACGCCCGTCTCGTGCCCCTGGAAGATGGCGAGTTTCACCTGGACGACTACATCAACTATGTGCAAGAGTTCATCCGCCACGTGCAATCCATCTACGGCAACTGCCATGTGGTGAGCGTGTGCCAGCCCACCGTGCCGGTGCTGGCGGCCATCTCGCTGATGGCCAGTCGCGGCGAAAAAACACCTTTGACCATGACCATGATGGGCGGCCCCATCGATGCGCGCAAATCACCGACTGCAGTGAACAACCTGGCCACCACCAAGGGTTTTGATTGGTTTGAAAACAATGTGATCTACCGCGTGCCGGGCAACTTCCCAGGCGCCGGCCGCCGCGTCTACCCTGGCTTTTTGCAGCACACCGGCTTTGTGGCCATGAACCCCGACCGCCATGCCAACAGCCATTACGACTATTTCAAAGACTTGATCAAAGGTGACGATGCCAGCATCGAAGCCCACCGCAAGTTTTACGACGAGTACAACGCGGTGCTGGACATGGACGCCGACTACTACTTGGAAACCATCCGCACCGTGTTCCAAGACTTCAACCTGGTCTACGGCACCTGGAACGTCAAAGGCGTGGACGGTCGCATTGAACTGGTTCGCCCCCAAGTCATCACCACCACCGCGATGCTGACGGTGGAAGGCGAACTGGACGATATTTCCGGTTCTGGCCAGACGGCTGCGGCCCATGACCTGTGCACAGGCATTGCCAAAAAAGACAGCCAACATTTGGAAGTGCCCGGTGCTGGTCACTACGGCATTTTCAGCGGTCGCCGCTGGCGCGAAGTGGTGTACCCCCAGGTGCGCCAGTTCATTTTGAGCCACGCCCCCCAAGCGGCCAAAGTGGCTCGCCCCGCTCAAGCGGTCAAAGCGGCAGCCCAACCCGTGGTCGCGGTGAAACGTGCTGCAGCCAAAGCCGCTCAACCTGCGCGCAAAGTCGCGGCGAAAGCTTTGGCCGTGAAAACCCCCAAAGCCAAAACGGCCAGCCGAAAGGCCAAGGCTTGACACCAGCCAGCGCGGGCATCACGCCCGCGCAACGCGCTTTGGCACAGCGTATCGACGCTGTGCTGCCCCAAACGCAGTGCACGCGCTGTGGCTACCCTGACTGCGCGGCCTACGCCTTGGCCATTGCACGCTCAGAAGCGGGTATCAACCAATGCCCGCCGGGCGGCGCCGAAGGCATTGCCCGCATTGCGCAGGTGACTGCGCTGCCTGCTTTGCCCCTGGATGCCAACTTCGGTGTGGAAGCCCCCAGAACGGTGGCAGTGATCGACGAAGCCTGGTGCATTGGCTGCACCCTGTGCATCAAAGCCTGCCCCACCGACGCCATCATCGGCAGTAACAAGCAGATGCACACCGTGATTGAGCAAGCTTGCACCGGCTGTGATTTGTGTCTGCCCGTGTGTCCCGTCGACTGTATTGAAATGGTGCCCGTCAGCGATGCGCGCACCGGTTGGGCCGCCTGGAGTGCAGCGCAAGCCGACACCGCGCGTGAACGCTACACCCAGCGACAGCAGCGCCTTCGCGAAGAAGAGCTCACCCACCAAGACCAAGCCTTGGCCAAAGCGCAATCCCACTTGGCCGACCTGGCGCACCACACCAAAGTGCCAGAAGGCGCAGACCCAGCCGCTGAACTGGCGCGCAAGCGCCGTGTGATTGAAGCGGCCATCGCCGCAGCCGCCGCCAAAGCCAAAGCCCGCCAGACCGGAGAGACCTGACGGGCTTGAATGCACAGATCGCAGATCGCTGTGCCGATCTGCTGTGCTGAGTGCTTCAGTGCGCGGCAGCGTGGGATGCCGCCAAGGCGGCAAAGGCCTTGACCACTTCGGGCGGCGCTTGCACCAACTCAATCAGCACGCCCTCCCCGCCAATCGGAAATTCCTCATTGGCTTTGGGGTGCAAAAATGTGATGTCAAAACCCGCCGCCCCTTGGCGGATGCCGCCAGGCGCAAAACGCACGCCTTGGGCGCTGAGCCACTCGACCGCCACTGGCAAATCGTCGATCCACAAGCCCACATGGTTCAAGGGCGTGGCGTGCACCGCAGGCTTTTTCTCAATGTCCATGGGCTGCATCAAATCGACTTCGACCTTGAACGGGCCGACGCCGATGGCGCAGATGTCTTCGTCCACGTTCTCACGTTCGCTTTGGTACGTGCCGGTCACTTCCAGGCCGAACATGTCGACCCAGAGCTTTTTCAAGCGGCCCTTGTCGGGTCCGCCGATGGCGATTTGCTGAATGCCCAGCACTTTAAAAGGGCGATGCGCAGCGCTCATTTATTCGAACTCCACGATCATCTGGTCCACCGTCAGTGATTCGCCTTTGGCCGCAACCACTTTCTTGACCACGCCGTCTTGCGCCGCGAACAGCACGTTTTCCATCTTCATGGCTTCGATCACAGCCACGCGCTCGCCGGCCTGCACTTTTTGGCCCACCGCCACCGCCACGTCGACCAGCAAACCGGGCATGGGGGACAGCACAAAGCGGCTCAGATCGGGCGGCGCTTTGTAAGGCATGAGTTGGTGCAGCTCGGCCATGCGCGGCGACATGACCAAGGCTTCGATGCGGGTGCCGTTGTGCTGCACTTGCAAGGCCAAGGGGTTCTTGAGGGTGCCCCGCTCGATTTGGGCCGTGAAGTTTTTGCCATTCACCGTGCCTTCGATGCGGATGTCGTTCAGGCGTGAATTGCTTTCAATCGAATAGGTTTGACCATCGATGGTGATTTGCGCCACCCCCGATCGGCCGACAAACTCGTCCACATGCACCTGCACATAGCGGTTCTGGCCCGCTTGGCCCAACTCGACCACGGTGTAGTCTTGCCCGACTTTGACGTCATAGCCTGGCAACTGACCGCTGATATTGGCGGCGCGTTGGCGCGATTTGCGGCGCACAAAAGCGGCCAAGGCGGCCAAAAAGTCATGGTCGTCGTGCGGCACGTCTTCGGCCCGGAAACCCTTGCTGTACTGCTCGGCAATGAAGCCGGTGTTGAAGTCACCCGAGACAAAACGGGGGTGCGCCAGCAAGGCCGCTTGGAATGGGATGTTCGAGCTGATGCCGCGAATCACAAAACCGTTCAAGGCTTCGCGCATTTTGGCAATCGCTTCATGGCGGTCTTTGCCGTGCACGATGAGCTTGGCGATCATCGAATCGTAGAACATCGGGATCTCGCCGCCGTCTTGCACGCCAGTGTCCACCCGCACGCCGAACAGGTCTGCGGTATTGCCCTGGAACATGGTTTGCGTGGGGGTTTGGAATCGCACCAATCGACCGGTGGATGGCAAAAAGTTACGGAAAGGATCTTCGGCGTTGATGCGGCACTCGATGGCCCAGCCGTTGCACTGCACGTCTTTTTGTTCAATCGGCAACTTCTCGCCTGCGGCCACGCGAATCATCATCTCGACCAAATCGAGACCGGTGATGGCTTCAGTCACCGGATGCTCCACCTGCAAGCGGGTGTTCATCTCCAAGAAGTAAAAACTCTGGTCTTTGCCGACCACAAACTCGACGGTGCCCGCGCTCTGGTATTTCACCGCTTTGGCCAATTGCACGGCTTGCTCGCCCATGGCTTTGCGCGTGGCTTCGGAGATGAATGGGGATGGCGCTTCTTCAATCACTTTTTGGTGACGGCGCTGGATCGAGCACTCGCGCTCGTTCAGATACACCACGTTGCCGTGGCTGTCGCCCAGCACCTGGATTTCAATGTGGCGCGGCTCTTCGACGAACTTCTCGATGAAGACGCGGTCGTCGCCAAAACTGTTGCGCGCTTCGTTGCGGCAAGAGGTAAAACCTTCAAACGCTTCTTTGTCGTTGAAGGCCACGCGCAGGCCTTTACCGCCGCCGCCGGCCGAGGCTTTGATCATCACCGGATAGCCAATGCCTTTGGCGATTTCGACGGCTTTCTCTGCAGTCTCGATCGCATCGTTCACGCCGGGAATGCAGTTCACGCCCGCCGCACCGGCCAGTTTTTTAGATTCGATTTTGTCGCCCATGGCGGCGATCGAGAAGTGGCGCGGTCCGATGAAGGCGATGCCCTCGTCTTCGCAGCGCTTGGAGAACTCGGCGTTCTCGCTCAAGAAACCGTAGCCGGGGTGAATCGCTTGTGCGCCGGTGGCTTTGGCTGCAGCAATGATTTTGTCAGCGACCAAATACGACTCGCGCGAGGCCGCAGGACCAATCAACACGGCTTCGTCGGCCAGTTGCACATGGCGCGCTTCTTTGTCGGCTTCAGAATAAACCGCCACGGTTTGGATGCCCATTTTTTGGGCAGTGGCGATGACGCGGCAGGCGATTTCGCCACGGTTGGCAATCAAGATTTTGGTAAACATGTTCTTCTTCTCCTTGGGCTTAAAGCGGGATGTTCCCGTGCTTGCGCCAGGGGTTGTCGAGCTTTTTGTCTTTGAGCATGACCAGCGAGCGGCAAATGCGCTTGCGGGTTTCGTGCGGCTGGATCACATCGTCGATGAAGCCTCGCGCGCCGGCCACAAAGGGGTTGGCAAAGCGGGCTTTGTATTCGGCTTCTTTGGCGGCCAGTTTTTCGGGGTCGCCCTTGTCTTCACGGAAGATGATTTCCACCGCGCCTTTGGCGCCCATGACCGCGATCTCGGCGTTGGGCCAGGCAAAGTTGACATCACCACGCAGGTGCTTGGAGGCCATCACGTCGTACGCGCCACCATAAGCTTTGCGGGTGATGACGGTGATTTTCGGCACGGTGCATTCGGCATAGGCGTAGAGCAACTTGGCGCCGTGCTTGATGATGCCGCCGAACTCTTGTGAGGTACCGGGCATGAAGCCGGGCACATCGACAAAGGTGATGACGGGGATATTGAAGGCATCGCAAAAGCGCACAAAGCGCGCCGCCTTGATGGAGCTTTTGATGTCCAGGCAACCGGCCAGCACCAGCGGCTGATTCGCCACGATGCCCACGGTTTGGCCTTCCATGCGGGCAAAACCGATCAGGATGTTTTTAGCGTAGTCAGGCTGCAGCTCAAAGAAGTCGCCATCGTCCACAGTTTTGACGATGAGTTCTTTCATGTCATAAGCCTTGTTGGCGTTCTCGGGCACCAAGGTGTCGAGGCTCATGTCCATGCGGCCAGAGGGATCACCGCTGGGGCGCACAGGCGCTTTTTCGCGGTTGTTCAGCGGCAGGTAGTTGTACAGGCGACGCAGCATGAGCAGCGCCTCCACGTCGTTCTCAAACGCCATGTCGGCCACACCGCTCTTGGTGGTGTGCGTCAAGGCGCCGCCCAATTCTTCGGCCGTGACTTCTTCGTGCGTCACGGTCTTGACCACTTCAGGGCCCGTCACAAACATGTAAGACGTGTCTTTGACCATGAAGATGAAATCGGTCAAGGCAGGGGAATACACCGCACCACCGGCCGACGGGCCCATGATCATGCTGATCTGCGGCACCACGCCAGAAGCCATGACGTTGCGCTGGAATACGTCGGCATAACCGCCCAGAGAAGCCACGCCTTCTTGAATCCGGGCGCCGCCCGAGTCGTTCAAGCCGATCACGGGTGCGCCGACTTTCATGGCCTGGTCCATGATTTTGCAAATTTTCTCGGCGTGCGTTTCAGACAATGCGCCGCCGTAGACGGTGAAGTCTTGGCTGAAGACAAACACCAATCGGCCGTTGATCATGCCGTAGCCGGTGACCACGCCATCGCCAGGAATCTTGTTGTCTTCCATACCGAAGTCGGTGCAACGGTGTTCGACGAACATGTCCCACTCTTCAAACGTACCCTCGTCCAGCAACACCTCGATGCGCTCGCGCGCTGTGAGTTTGCCTTTGGCGTGCTGCGCATCGATGCGCTTTTGCCCGCCGCCCATGCGGGCCGCAGCACGCTTGTGTTCCAGTTGTTCGATGATGTCTTGCATGGTTGCTCTCTTTTCTCCAGGAAGATTTCAAATTAACTCTGCGCCTGGTAGGCGCTGAGCAGTTGACGGGCGGCCGTCGAAGCGGCCAGTTGGCCAGCAGCGACTTGTTGACTGAGTTCGGGCAGCAGCATTTGCACACGCGGCTGCGCCCGAAAATTGTGTTTGAGACCGGCGTCGATGCGCTCCCACATCCACGACAAGGCCTGGTGTTGGCGGCGCATAGCAAAGCGGCCGTTCTTCATTTGCAAGGCTTTGAATTCGCTCACAGCCGCCCAGAAGCTGTCCACGCCCTGGTTCAGCAAGGCGCTCAGTTGCACCACTTGGGGGTGCCAGACGCTGTCGTCACCGTGCATATGGCCCGACGAAGCGTGCATGCCCAAAAGCTGCAGAGCGCTGGTGATCTGCAATTGCGCGCGGGTGGCGGCCAGGGCGTCGATATCGGCCTTGTTGATGACCACCAGATCAGCGATCTCCATCACGCCTTTTTTGATGGCCTGCAGGTCGTCACCCGCGTTGGGCAGCTGCAAGAGCACGAACATATCGCTCATGTTGGCCACCGCGGTTTCGGACTGGCCCACGCCCACGGTCTCGACGATCACGACGTCATAGCCTGCGGCCTCGCACACCAGCATGGATTCGCGGGTTTTTTCGGCCACGCCGCCCAAGGTGCCACTGGATGGGCTGGGGCGGATATAGGCCTGCGGGTGCACACTCAGGTGCTCCATGCGCGTCTTATCGCCCAAGATGGAGCCCCCGGACACGGTGCTGGAGGGATCGATGGTCAACACCGCCACGCGGTGACCCAAGCCGATCAGATACAAACCCAGCGCTTCAATGAAAGTGGACTTGCCCACACCCGGCACACCGCTGATGCCCAGCCGAAAAGACTTTCCGGTGTGCGCCAGCATGGCGGTGAGCAACTCGTCGGCTTGTGCACGGTGGTCCAAGCGGGTGGACTCCAACAAGGTGATGGCCTTGGCCATGGCGCGCCGCTGCACCGGCGCATTGCCGTGCAGCAGTCCCTGGAGCAGTTGCTCAGGTGTCATGGCGCGTGATGGGTTGAACCTGGCCTGCCGCGCGGGCGATCAGGCCACAGCCTTTTTGATCTGCTCCAGCACATCCTTGGCACTGGCCGGAATCGGTGTGCCCGGGCCGTAAATGCCTTTGACGCCGGCGTCGTACAGCATCTCGTAGTCTTGGCGGGGGATCACGCCGCCCACGAACACGATGATGTCGTCAGCGCCCTGCTTCCTCAGCTCGGCAATGATGGCGGGCACCAGGGTCTTGTGACCGGCCGCCAATGTGGACACGCCCACAGCGTGCACATCGTTTTCAATCGCTTGGCGAGCGCACTCTTCAGGCGTTTGAAACAGCGGGCCCATGTCCACGTCAAAACCCAGATCGGCATAGGCGGTGGCCACCACTTTGGCGCCCCGGTCGTGGCCGTCTTGGCCCAGCTTGGCGATCATCACGCGGGGGCGACGACCGTTGTGTTCGGCAAATTCGGCGATCTCTTTTTGCAACTGTTCCCAGCCTTCGGCCGAGTCGTAAGCGGCAGCGTACACACCGGTCACCTTTTGCGTGTCGGCGCGGTGACGGCCAAACACCTTCTCCAGCGCATCCGACACTTCCCCCACCGTGGCGCGCAAGCGCATAGCTTGGATCGTCAAGTCCAGCAAGTTGCCTTGGCCAGATTCGGCCGAAGCGGTCAAAGCGTCCAGCGCGGCTTGCACCTTGGCGCTGTCGCGGGTGGCGCGGATGTGTTTCAGGCGTTCGATCTGACCGTCACGGACTTTCACGTTGTCAATGGACAGGCTGTCCATGACATCTTCTTTGTCCAGCTTGTATTTGTTGACGCCGACGATCACGTCTTTGCCCGAATCGATGCGCGCTTGTTTTTCTGCGGCAGCCGCCTCGATCTTGAGCTTGGCCCAGCCGCTGTCCACGGCTTTGGTCATGCCGCCCATGGCTTCGACTTCTTCAATGATGGCCCAGGCTTTGTCGGCCATTTCTTGGGTCAAAGACTCCATCATGTAGCTGCCGGCCCAGGGGTCGATCACGCTGGTGATGTGGGTCTCTTCTTGGATGATGAGCTGGGTGTTGCGGGCAATGCGCGAGCTGAATTCGGTGGGCAGTGCGATGGCTTCGTCCAGCGAGTTGGTGTGCAGCGACTGGGTGCCGCCAAACACAGCAGCCATGGCCTCGATGGTGGTGCGCACCACGTTGTTGTAGGGGTCTTGCTCGGTCAGCGACCAGCCCGAGGTCTGGCTGTGCGTGCGCAGCATCAAGCTCTTGGGGTTCTTCGCGTCAAAGCCCTTCATGATGCGGCACCACAAGAGGCGAGCGGCGCGCATCTTAGCAATTTCCAAATAAAAATTCATGCCCACCGCCCAGAAGAACGACAAGCGGCCCGCAAAGCCGTCCACGTCCATGCCTTTGGCAATAGCGGTCTTCACATACTCCTTGCCGTCGGCCAGGGTGAAGGCCATTTCCAGCGCTTGGTTGGCGCCGGCTTCTTGCATGTGGTAACCCGAGATCGAAATCGAGTTGAACTTGGGCATGTTCTTGGCCGTGTACTCGATGATGTCGCCAATGATCTTCATCGAGGGTTCTGGCGGGTAGATGTAGGTGTTGCGCACCATGAACTCTTTCAGAATGTCGTTCTGAATCGTGCCCGAGAGTTGGTCCTGGCGCACGCCCTGCTCTTCAGCAGCGATTACGTAACCCGCCAACACCGGCAACACCGCGCCGTTCATGGTCATGGACACCGACACTTTGTCCAGCGGGATCTCGTTGAACAGGATCTTCATGTCCTCGACCGAATCGATGGCCACACCGGCCTTGCCCACATCGCCTTCCACACGGGGGTGGTCGGAGTCGTAACCCCGGTGCGTGGCCAAGTCGAATGCGACCGACACGCCTTGGCCGCCAGCGGCCAGTGCCTTGCGGTAAAACGCATTGGATTCTTCGGCGGTGGAGAAACCGGCGTACTGACGGATCGTCCAAGGGCGCACCGCGTACATGGTGGCTTGGGGGCCGCGCAGGAAAGGCTCAAGACCCGGCAGCGTGTTGACGTAAGGCAGGTTTTGCGTGTCGGCGGCCGTGTACAAGGGCTTGACGACGATGCCGTCGGGGGTCTTCCAGTTCAGCGCAGTGACATCGCCACCGGGGGCCGACTTGATCGCAGCTTTTTGCCAGGCTTCCAAATTGGAAGCGTTGAATTCAAAGGGTTTGGACGACATGGCGGGGCACTTTCGAGACAAAAATGAGCTGGAACAGATTTTGGGGGCTTGGGACCGCTGATCTGCTTACAAATTTCGTGATTCATAATTATTGATGCAAAATATTTTAACCGGCTTACAATCACCTTCGACTGCCCATTTGCAAAAAATCCCGCCTTTGGCCCCTGCCCTAGCCTCCTTCTGAACCATGTCAGCCCTGTCTCTCGCCCCTCGCGCCCTGTACGAAGAAGTCGCCGAACTGCTGCGGCAACGCATTTTTGCGCGGGAACTGGAGGCTGGCAGCTGGATTGACGAGTTGCGCATCGCCGAGGCGCTGGGCATCAGCCGCACGCCTTTGCGAGAAGCCCTGAAAGTGTTGGCCGCCGAGGGCTTGGTGACCATGAAGGTGCGGCGCGGCGCCTACGTGACCGAAGTGTCTGAAAAAGATCTGCGCGATGTGTACCACCTGCTGTCTTTGCTGGAATCTGACGCAGCCCGGGTGGTCGCAGCCAACGCCACCGAAGCGCAAATGACCCAAATTCAAGAGAGTCAAAACGCGTTGGCGGCTGCGGTGAACGACCGTGACCGTTTTTTTGAGATCAACGAAAACTTCCACATGCTACTACTCGCGATCGCCGACAACCGTTGGCGCGATCAGATGGTGGCTGACCTGCGCAAAGTGATGAAGTTGAACCGGCACCACTCGCTGTTCAAAGAAGGTCGACTGGAGCAATCCTTGGCCGAACACCAAGGCATTGTGCAGGCTTTGGTCGAACGCCAACCGGAATTGGCCGCACAGCGCATGACAGCCCACTTCATGAACGGCTTGCAAGCGGCGCAGTAAAAAAGCCCACTTGTGGGGGTGTGATGCCGCTTTAAGACTCGCGTTTGAAGGCCATCACCAATCCCACGCCCGTCAAAATCAAGACCCCGCCCAGCAGATGGTGCCAGCCCATGGGTTCGTTCAAGAGCAACCAAGCGGCCAAACCGGCATACAAGGGCCCCAAATACAATGTCACCGCCACGCGGCTGGTGCCCAAGATTTTTTGCGTCCAGCCGTAAATCCAATAAGCCCCCAAGCCAGGCACCAAGGCCGTCAGTCCGATCAAGCCCCAAGCGGCCGGCCCCATCGGGGGGGTCTCCGGCAAATTCAATTCCCATGCCGCAAAAGGCAAGAGCACGGCGACACCGCCCATGCAGATGGTGGCCAAGCGCGCGGTGGCACCCAAAGGGCTGTGCCACTTTTTCTGCAGCAACGCATAGGCCGCCCAAGCCATAGCGGCCGCCAAGATCCACAGATCCCCTGCCACCCACTGCACCTGCGACAGATGCGACCAATCGCCGCGCACCACCACATGGGCTACACCGGTGAAGGCCAAGACGACGCCGAGGATTTGCCGCTTGGAAAATGTCTCGCCCAGCCACAGCACCGAACCCACGGCAATCATGATGGGAGAGGAGGCGTAGATGAGCGAGATGTTCATCGCACTGGTGCTTTGCCCAGCGATGTACACCCAGGCGCCGCAAATCCACATGCCACAAGCCCCCAAAATCAGCGATTGGTACCAGGTGGCCCGCACCCACGCACGCATGCGCCAGAGTTCATGGCGCGCCAGCACAGTGAGCACCAAGCCCGCCAAACTCCAGCGACCGAAAGCCAGCACATGCGGCGCGATCACCCCCGGTGCAATGCGGGCCGCCACTTGGTTGACCGTCCACAGCAAAGGCGTGAGCCAAATCAGCACCAAGGCGATGCGGGTGTGCGCCGCCAGGCGCTGGGCTTCAATGGGCATCGACGGGCTTTTCAGCACCCCGGGCCAAGGCCTCTCGGGCCAAGGCCCAGACTTGGCGCGGCGGCAAGGGCTTGAGTTGGTGGTTGCTCCAGGTCTGACGCCAATAGCGGCTGCCGCGCTCGCCGTGGTACAGCCCCAGCATGTGCCGGGCAATCGCGTACCAGGGGCAACCGTCCTCGGCAAAGGCGCGCTCCATGTAGTGGACCATGGCTTCTTCGACCGCCTCGCGCGTCGCGATGGGGTGATCGTCACCAAAGAAGGCCGCGTCCCAGCTGGTGAGCAACCAGGGGTTGTAATAGGCCTCGCGGCCGATCATCACGCCGTCAGCCTGCTGCAAATGCTGGGTGATTTCCGCGTTGGTTTTGATGCCGCCATTGACCGCGACGGTCAGGCCCGGAAAGTCTTGTTTCAGCCGGTAGGCCAGCTCGTAACGCAGGGGCGGGATTTCGCGGTTTTCTTTGGGGCTCAAGCCATCCAACCAGGCGTTGCGGGCGTGCACGATGAACACCTTGCAACCGGCCTGGCTCACCGTGCCGACAAAATCGCGCACAAAGTCGTAGCTTTCGACCTTGTCAATGCCAATGCGGTGCTTGACAGTGACAGGCACATCCACCACATCCAACATGGCTTTGACGCCATCGGCCACGGTGCGCGGTTCGTTCATCAAGCAAGCACCAAACGCGCCGCGCTGCACCCGGTCCGAGGGACAGCCGCAGTTGAGGTTGATTTCGTCGTAACCCCAAGCTTGACCCAGCTTGGCGGCGTGCGCCAGATCCGCGGTGTCGCTGCCGCCCAACTGCAAGGCCACGGGATGCTCCTCAGCGTTGAAGCGCAAATGCCTGGGTTCACTGCCATGGCGCAAAGCACCGGTGGTCACCATCTCGGTGTACAGCAAAGTGTGGCGCGTAAGCAGGCGGTGGAAAAAACGACAGTGGCGGTCGGTCCAGTCCATCATTGGTGCGCAACTTAGTCTCCAAGGCGAATATGTCATTGAAAGTCTTTTAAAGTCAGCAACTTAGGATATTTTTTTAAATTTGTCTAAATTTGACGAATTATTCTTAATTATCCAGTTTTTGATCTGCGTATCCCAGATTCTAGGCAGCTGAATTTGCTAACTGCTTGGTGGTTAGGAAGCTGTGGCCGAGTACCCGGTTTGTCGCGTTAGGGGCCGTTCGGGGTGCATCTGGAAATCGAGTGGATTTCTCCAAAGCGGTCACTTCCTTTGTTACTTCAATTTGGAGTCAGGACACCAACGATTTCTCACTTGCCACGTTTACAAAAAATATCGTAACACCCTCACTCAACGCCAGAAACGTTGACGTACATCTTCAAAATGGGCGGCCCATTGCCGAGTCAAATCCCGTTGAAAGTCTTGCAATTTTTGTGCAGGCATTTGGTCATGCTGTGGCGTGAAAGGGCAAGAGGCTTGCGTTGTGTGGCCTGAGAGTTGTTCCAGTACCGCCAGTCCCCAAAAGGGCACGGACACAGGACAGTAGCCCCCCTCGTGGGTCATAACCAATCGACTCTGTGCGTGGCGCTGTGCTACATCCATCACGGCATCGGTCATCCATCGAAAAGCCACTCCATCCAGCAGCATCCGGCCCAAGGGGTCAAAACGACCGGCGTCGTAGCCGCAAGCCACGATGATTAGTTCCGGTCGGTAAGCCTCCAGGGCAGGCAGAACGATTTTTTTAAAGGCTTCCCGGTAAGCACCGAAGCCACAACCCGGTGGCAAGGGGACGTTGATGTTGTAACCTAGTCCTTGATCAACGCCGAGTTCGTCGACCTCGCCTTTGACCATTAAATAACCCGCTTGCTGGTGCACCGAGAGAGTCAGCACATCGCTGCGGCTTTCAAAACATTTTTGTGTCCCGTTGCCAAAATGCACGTCCCAGTCGATGATGGCAACCCGTTGCAAGCCATAGGCCTCGATCGCGTGAGCAGCGGCTAAGGCGGCATTGGAGAAAACGCAAAAGCCCATGCCTTGTTCGGGCTCGGCATGGTGGCCCGGTGGTCGAGTCAGTGCGTACGCCGAATCGGCTTGACCTTGCATCACGGCATCGACTGCGCTCAGGGCACAGCCTGCGGAGCGGCTAGCCGCGTCCCAGCCGTTGGCCGATATGGGCGCACCCACGCCCGTGTCCCCGCCACCTTGCAAGGCAATGGCTTGAACTTTACGCACGTACTCGGCACTGTGGATGCGCGTGAGTTCATGGTGTTGCGCGTCTCGCGCTGGCATGACTTTCAACTGCGACATAAGCCCACTGGTTTGCAGCAGGTTATGCAGTCGTCTCTTAGGGTCGGCATTTTCAATGTGACGGTTGTAGGGTTCAATGAACCCACCGGGTTTGAGCATGAGTGCGTAATTGCCGGGGTCATGCCAAAAGCACAATTCATCGGTGATGTAGGCTGTTGTTTTCATAGGGTATGACGCGCTTTGCAAACAGGCTCAAGAGCCAGGGCCAAATGATTAGCAATACCGTGATACCGAGTAAAACGGCAGAAACAGGGCGTTCCCAAAAAGGGTTGAATGCGCCTTCACTGCGGCCGAAGGCTTGGCGCAGTGAAGCCTCCAAGGTATCGCCCATGACCATGCCCAAAATCAAGGGGATGGTGGGAATATTGGCGCGAGCGCAGATGAGTCCGAGCACGCCAAAGACGGCAGCAATGCTGACGTAATACATGCTGTTGGCGGCCGAAAACGCGCCGACGAAACACAGCGCCAAAATCGCCAATCCCAAAATGCGTGGGTTGACATAGGCCAAACGTGCCAAGGGTTTGACCGTGAGCACCAGCAAGGCCAGGATGACCACGTTGATCACCAGCAAAGAAGCCAGCACGCCGTTAATGATCTCGGGTCGGTCCATAAACAAAGAGGGTCCCGGCACGATGCCGTGGACCACAAACACGCCCATGATGATGGCTGTGATTGCATCCCCTGGAATGCCCAGGGTGAGCACCGTGATCATGGCCCCACCAGAATTGGAATTGTTGGCGCATTCGGCAGCCACAATTCCTTCGGGGTTGCCTTGGCCAAACGGCGTGGTGTCTTTGGCACCGCGTTGTGCCCAAAAATAGGCCAGCGAGGTCGACAGCGCCGCCCCTACTGCAGGCAGCACGCCAATGGCCGAGCCGAGAAACAAGCCCTTGGCCATGGCCTTAGGGTATTTGAAGGGTTCCAGAAATCCGCGCCAAGACAAGCCGGCGTTCTGAATCAGAGATGCGTCAAAGCTGGGCACAGGAGAGCTCACCATCACCAGTGCTTGGGCCATGCCAAATAAGCCTACGGCCACAGGCACCAGTGGGATTCCGCTGAGTACGCCTGCAATGCCAAAGGTATAGCGTTGCTCGTTGGAGTTAGGATCGATGCCAACAGTAGCCAAAAAGAAACCTAAGCCCATCATCATCATGGCAGAGGCAAATTGTTTGCGATAGGCTTTGCCCACACACACGGCCGCCAAAACGATCGCCATGACACTCTCCGGGGCACCAAAGCGAGCGGCAAAGCCGGCCATCGGTCTTGCCGCCAGTCCCAGTAGCAAAGCGCTGGCAATGCCGCCCACAAAGGCCGACATGAAGGCAAGTGACAGTGCGCGTTGTGCTTGTCCGCTTTTGGCCATCGGGTAACCATCGAACATGGTCATGATCGAGGAGGCTTCACCAGGTGTGCGGATCAAAATGGAGGTCACTGCACCGCCGTAAAAAGCCCCGCAATACACGCCCAGCAAAAGTGAAATGCCCGCCAGAGGCGCCATGCCGTAAGTGAAGGGCAGCAGTACCGCTATCGTCACCCCGGGACCAACGCCTGGCAAAACACCCACGATGATGCCCAAGGCCGCACCGATAAGCAAGGAGGTAGCGATGGGCCACGTTCCCAAAGAAGCAAATCCCTGACTCAAGCTGCTGAAAAAATCCATACTCAAATCAACCAACCGTGACCGAAGTACACCTTGAGCACTTTGACAAATACCCACCACATAGTCAGCGATAGCAGCAAACTCAAGGTGAGCGTAGCACGCCAACTCAAACCCAGCCATGCACCACTGGCCATCAAAAAGGCGACGGTGCTTGTCAAATAGCCGGCCCAAGGGACTGCGAGCATATACAGCCCAAACAACACCAACATACCCAGTGCCTGAAGCATGCTGGCGCTGCTGGAGTCGAGTTCATCCGAGTCGGCCACCTCCACGGCTCTGCGTCGTTGGTATAACTCCACCAAGCCCGCGATACACGCCACTCCCAAAGTCACACGGGGAAAGAAAGCGGCAGATTCGAACCAGGGCGCTTGTAGCGGATAAGGCGTTATCAGCTGGGGAGTGGCCATCCAGGCGGCAGCTGATACCAAGATGCACAGAGCTATCAAGCCCTTGTCCCAGGAGCCTTTCCAGGATGCCACTGACTTTTGGGCGCTCACTTTTTAGCGAAGCCTAATTCGTTCATCAATTCGGCAATCCATTTGCTGTCATCCGCAACACGCTTAGACATCTGATCTGCTGTCATGGACAAGGCGGGAATACCGGCTTTTTTGAATTGGTCTTGCACGGGCTTGTCTTTCAAGGCTTCCATCATCACAGCAGACAGCTTGTTGACAATGTCTTTGGGCACTCCGGCAGGGGCCGCCATTCCGCCCCAAGAATAAATGTCGCCATAGCCTTCCTCCGCTGGAGTGGCTACATTCGGAAAGACGGGGTTGCGTGCTGGTCCCCAGGCAGAGAGAATTTTGATCTGTCCCGCTTTGGCGTAAGAAAGCGCACCTTCCGCACCTGCTGTCGTGACGTCTGCGTCGCCAGCAACCAGTTCCTTTGCGCTGGGATTGGGGAAGGAGACAACTTTGTAGGGCCAGCCGTCCCTTTTGGCAATCTTGGCGGCGATCAAGGCCGGCACGGCGGCGGGCGCGTAGCTGCCGATGGTGACGGGTTTGCCCGATTGCTTGGCCCAGGCAGCGAACTCCTTGAGGTTGTTGGCCGGAATGTCTCCGCGCGAGGCCAGAACAAAATCATTGATCAGCATGCCCCCCACGGACTGGTAATCCGCCATTTTGTAAGGCGTATTTCCGGCAATGATTTGTGAAATACCCGGCCCTGGTGTCCAAGTGCCGATGGTGTATCCGTCGGGTTTTGCGCGTGTCATTTCGGCAAAACCAACCACGCCGCCCCCGCCAGGTTTGTTAATGACTTGCACAGGCACACCCAGGCGTTTGCTCATGCCTTCAGCGAGCAGGCGAGTGACGATATCCATGTCGTTGCCGGGTGGGTAGGGGTAAATAATCTCAATGGGCTTACTAGGCCATTTGTCTTGTGCCATGGCGGGCAAAGCACTCAAGATAGCCAAGGCGGCCAGCGCCATGATGCCTTTGCGGGACGTTGTAGATTTGTTCATCTCAATCTCCTGTATTGATAGTTCGAAAGGTTCAGATTGCTTCGGCAGCAGCAAAGGAAGTGTGCAAAATTTCCATCATTTCGTCTACGTCTCCAAGGGAGAACACCAATGGAGGCGACAAAATCAAACGATTGCCTTGCACTCGAATGATGGCGCCTTCTTGGCGTGCGGTGCCAACCAAAGCCTGGATGTAAGGCGATGGCGGCGTAAGCATGTCGCGGCTAGCTTTGTCGACCACCAACTCAATGGCCGCCATCATCCCCATGCCGCGCACATCCCCCACATGGCTATAGCGCATCAGTTCTTGCAGGCACTTTTGCATGTAGTCGCCAACTGCCAAGGCTTGCCCGGGCAAGTCTTCGGCTTCCACAATGTTCAGATTCGCGTTGGCGGCGGCACACGCCAGTGCATGGCCCGAATAGGTGTAGCCGTGCATCATGGCTGCAGGGACGCCCGATTGCGTCCAAGCCTGAGCCACTCGCTCGTTCACCAAAGTTGCGCCGAGCGGGACATAACCCGAGTTGATTCCTTTGGCCATTGCCATGATGTCCGGGGCAACGCCCCATGCGCGTGCGCCACACATGGCACCAATGCGGCCAAACCCGGTCACGATTTCATCACTAATTAACAAAATTCCGTAGTCGTCAAGTAGTTGACGCAGTCCCGGCCAGTAGCTGGCATGCGGCACGATCACGCCCCCCGCACCTTGCACCGGCTCGGCCACAAAGGCTGCAATGTGTTCAGAACCGACTCGTTGGATGGTGTCTCTCAGATCTTGTAGACAAAGTTGGGCAAGTCGTACTGGATCCTCTTCGTTCCAGCGGTTACGGTAGGCGTAAGGGCTTTCCACGATGTGGCAACCGGGAAGCAAAGGCTCATATGCACTGCGGAACATGGGGTTGCCGTTAATTGAAGCTCCTCCGAAGTGCACGCCGTGGTAACCCCATTTGAGTGAGATGAATTGCTCGCGGCTGTTTTGTCCGTTCAGTTTCCAATATTGCCGCGACAGTTTCAGGGCGGTTTCTATCGCATCAGACCCCCCAGAAGAAAAAAATACTTTGCTCATTTTCTCTGGGGCAAACATTCGAATCAAGCGAGCCGATAGCTCGATGGCGGGTGGGTTGGAGGTATTCTGGAAGGTGGAGTAATAGGCGAGCTTGTCCAACTGCGATTTCATGGCCGCGATCACTTCAGGGCGGTTGTGGCCTACATTCACATTCCAGAGGGACGCGACTGTGTCCAAATAGCGTTTGCCGTCGATGTCATAAACGTAAACGCCTTCCCCTCGTTCCAAGATCAAAGGCGGGCTTTGCGCGACCGTCTTTGGGTCAATCATCGGGTGGTACATGTGCTGCGCATTGGCGCTGCGTATATCAATAGGAGTTTGCATCCGTCTGATTTCCCTTGGCTTTGAATTAAATGAGAGGATAGGTAGTAAACGGGTAATGGAAAAAATCCATTACTCTTGGGGCTTTCCCTTAAGAAGTGTGTGACATGGGCCTTCCCAAAAGTTCTTTGATTGCAACGCCCCATCTGCCTGACTTGGCTTCACCTTCATCGATTTTCGATTTGGTGAATTTTCTATTTTCTGAATTTGTGGGTGTCAGCGGTTCCGTTGTCACTCGGTTGTGCGAAAGTGGCTATGGCATCACCCGTGAAGAATGGCAATTTGTCGCCATGCTGGCACATCTGGGCGCTTTGTCGCCCTCAGATCTAGCGGCACGAACCACGGTTGACCGCTCGCAAACGTCCAAGACTTTGCGCGCCTTGATTCTCAAGGGCCTTGTTGAGCGACAGCGTGTTACGGGTGATGGACGTCGCGCGCTGGTGCTACTCACTTCAGCTGGGCATGTTTTGTTTTCCCAGATTTTTCCACGTGTGGTTGATGTGCACCAAGGTGTAATGGCAAATGTGTCGACCAGTGAGAGAAAAATGTTGGCTTCAATCTTGCTAAAAATGCAATCTAACGCCTTGGCAGTGGCCCAAGATCAGAAGGCTGTGGGAACGCTCGGTCGGCGCCAAGGTGGCAGCCGAGCCAACTGGCCAAGGAAAGCGATAGTAACTATTTGAGCCCTGACGATAGTGATTACCGCACTCAAAAAAACGTTATCGTAAGCTGCTGACACTCGGACCCGAAATGCGCTAAATCTCATTCAGAAATACTGGCCCGAATTTAGAGCGCCGTATTCCAAAAGGATTCCAGCCTTCGAATTCTTTGGCAGATGCAAAATAGTGACTAAACCCCATTCATCCAACCGTCAGCCTACTACCTTATGGGAACGCAATCTCACCTTGCGCCCCTACTAGCCATGACCTCTTAAGAGCGTCACAAACCCAATAAGATCTCACTTGCGCAGCAAAACGATGTTGCGGTAACCCAGTCGAATAAGGCCCTGGGCTTGAAAGCGCCTCAGCTGTTGATTCACTCTTTGCCGCGACGCCATAGCCGCTTGCGCCAAATCGGCTTGACTGACCAGCAGCTGGACACCGTCAGGAACTTGCACGCTATTGAACCTGGCGATGCGCTCTAAAGTGGCCCAGACTCTTTTTTCCAGCGTGGGCATCACCTGATCGGCCAAGGTGTCAAACAACTGATTGATACGCAAGCCCAATATGCGAAGCAAGTCCACCGCCACTGAAGCGTCTTGACTGATGAGTTCCAGCAACTTCACGCGCTCGATCTGTAAAACTTGACTAGGGACAGCTGCCACCAAATCGGCCGGGTAAGTGGTATCGGCAAAAACGGAACTCAAACCCGAAATTTCGCCGGGCAACATCCAGCGCAAAAGTTGTTCCTCGCCATCCAGGGTGGTCACACTGACACGCATTCGGCCCTTGATCAGCAAAAGGGCCACCGAAATCGACTGACCGCGACTCAGGACAACTTGACCCGTTTGCCATGGCCGAACCACGCCGATTTTCATCAAAGCCTCTGTGGTGCGCGGCATCAGGGCCGAATTCTCAGCCCATGACTGAGACAAGGCCATGACATCGATGCTCTTCAGGGAAGTGCCACGAAGCGCGGGGGGTACTGAATTCATAGAACGGTGGATCGGGAAAGAGCTGGTTTCGGTCGAGCATCCATTTTGGGTGCTTTCCCTTAAATTGTCACCCGGGTAACAATTGATCAATTCGTTGCGTTTTCAAATGAGATCGACTTGACCTTGCTCAAGGATCAGCCATCACATTGGAGACGACATGCCACTCTTTTTTTCCTCACTCGTTAGAACTGCTTTGGGCTTTGCGGCCCTGACTTGGGGCGCCACGGTTTGGGCGCAGATGGAAACCCTGCGGATTCAGGATTACCCCGGTCTTGGCAATGTCTTGGTGCGAGTGGCAATCGCCAATGGGTATTGCGAGAAAAATAGCATCAAATGCGAACTCAAATCGATTCCGGCCGCGCCTTTGGGAATTCAGACACTGCTCGCCGGTGACATTGATGTGGCTTATGGCCCCGCAGAGGTCGTGATTCAAGCGGTCAACAAGGGCGCTGATCTCAAAATCATCGGCAGCGGTTCACGTGGCAACATTTTCTATCTGATGGCCGGTGCACACACTGAAACGCCGAATGCGGCCAAAGGCTATCCAGCCGTGATGGCCGATTTGAAAGGCAAAAAAATCGGTGTCACGGCACGGGGCTCCGGTGCTGAATTTCAGTTGCTCGACATGCTCAAAGGAGCAGGTATGTCCGGCAGTGACGTGACCATCGTACCGGTGGGCTCTCCCAATACGGCTTTGCCCGCTATTGCAAACAAACAAATAGACGCGCTCATGCTGTTCTCGCCCATGGACGGCTTTTGTGTGGCGATGAAAGTCTGCCGCATCATCGTGGACCCCCGTAAGGGCGAAGGCCCCAAGGAGATCACACAACTCAACGGTGCTGCGGGGCCAATGACGGTGCGCGGAGATTTTGCGCAGAAGAAAGCCAGCACATTGGACGGATTTGCCAAAGCCATGCGTGAGTCTGAGGTTTTTGTTCAGAATCCCGCTAATTTCAATGCATTGCTGAAAATCATCAACGACACCTTCAAGATAGAAGGGCCTGCAGGCGCATTGGCTGTAGAAACATCATTGCGAGGTTCCATCTCCGGCGCAGGCTTCTCGCTTGATCCTAAAGCCTTGCAAGCTGCCGCCGACTATTTACACAAAACAGCACAAATCGATAAAACAGTCGACACCTCAAAAATATTGCAACTGCGTTGATCCATGCACAAGGTCAACACCAGCATCGAATCTCATCCTGAATTGCTTGCCATTGCGGTCGATGGTCTCAGTTTGAGTTTTGATGGCACGAGCCCGGTCTTATTTGACGTGTCATTGCACATTCAGCAAGGCGAATTTGTGTCCTTGGTCGGCCCCAGTGGCTGTGGCAAAACAACGCTTTTGAATATGGCTGCTGGTTTGGTGGCGCAGACCGGAAAAGGCACGATCAAACTGGCTGGCGCTTCGCCCGTGCAAGGCAATCCCCAAGTCGGCTATATGCTAGCGCGCGACAGCCTGCTCCCTTGGAAGACCGCTTTAGAAAACGCCATGTTTGGCATGCAAGTGCGCGGCGTGCCCGTGGCACAAGCCAAAGAACGTGCCCAAGCCATGTTGCTTGAGGTGGGTTTGGCAGGTTTTGAAAAGGCCTATCCCAAAGCGCTTTCGCACGGCATGCGTCAAAGGGTTGCTCTGGCCCGCACTTTTGCTTTGGGTTCTCCAGTCTTGTTGATGGATGAACCTTTTGGCGCGCTGGATGCGCAAACCAAACTGCAACTGGAAGATCTGTTGTTGCGCCTGTGCCAACAACATCAGCAGTCGGTCCTTTTTGTGACGCACGATTTATCAGAAGCCGTCGCGGTTTCTGATCGTGTGGTGGTCATGACCTCAAGGCCTGGACGCATCGTGGCCAATATTGCCATTGACTTGCCACGTCCGCGCTCCATTCGCGATCTTCAAAAAGACCCCCATTTCCACGAGCTTTATGCGCAGATATGGTCGCATCTTGAATCTGGTTGGAGCAAACATGAAGGTTGAAAAATTAAAGTGGGCTGGCGTACACCTGGTCTTTGTCTGTGTCATGTTCGCACTGGGCGAATGGCTCACAGTCAACCGTTGGCTCGATCCGACATTTGTGGGGCAACCCAGCGGAATTTTGAAATTTTTATGGAACAACTTCACATCTGGACAACTGTGGGTTGACATGGGTTGGACCATGGCCGGGACTCTAATTTCTTTTGCGATTGGCAGTGTGGCCGCTATAACCGTAGGTTTGTTGTTTGTCGGGTTTCCAAAATTTGAGAAGTTTCTTGAGCCCTATTTGAACGCGATGAATGTGATGCCACGAATTGCATTGGCACCACTTTTCATCTTGTGGTTTGGCTTGGGGCTCGGTTCAAAGATTGCACTGGGTTGTAGCTTGACTTTCTTTATTGTGTTGTCAAGCACCGTTGCAGGCATACGTGGCGTGAGTCAAGACCATGTGACCCTTTGCAAGACTTTGGGCGCCAGCGCAATATCAACGTTTTTTCAGGTCACCCTGCCGGGTGCTGTACCGGTGATTTTTTCGGGGCTGCGTTTGGGGTTGATCTATTCACTCTTGGGCGTTATCGGCGCGGAAATCATTGCCTCAGAAAAGGGTCTTGGCCAATCATTGGCCTATTTAGGCTCCACTTTTGAAGTCAATGGGGTGATGGCCCTGCTCTTGGTCTTGGCCGTGATCGGCGTCAGTGTGATGAAAACCATGACATGGCTTGAAAAACGTTTGCTCCATTGGCAATGACCTAGTTTTGGATTTTCTGAAACATCACCAATTTTCCAATCTATCCGCCCCTCCTGCTTCTCCCCTTTTTTTCATTCACGCGAAAGTGAGTTCCCATGGCCAATACCAAACCCCTGAAACTGATCAATATCGCCAAACGCTACAAGCACATCAAGCCCGTGCCGCGCATGCCCAACTTTGCTGCGTGGATCGAAGGCGTGGATTTGACCCAACCGTTGAGCAAGCCCGTTCAAGCTGAATTGCGTCAAGCATTGTTTGATTTTGAGGTGATCTTCTTTCGACCTCAAGTCATTACACCCGATCAGCACATTGCCTTGGCCAAAGTGTTTGGCCCCTTGTCCTCGGGTTCTTATTTTGACCGGCATCCTTCTTCACCAGACCTGGAGGTCATCACCTCCGACCCCGAGCGTCCACCGTCCATCGACAATTGGCACACGGATATCAGTTGGAAGCCTCATCCTCCCTTGGGCACGGCGATTCAAATCACTGTGACGCCACCAGCAGGGGGCAACACGTGTTGGATCAGTACCAGCAAGGCCTATGAGTGGTTGTCCCCTGGCATGCAAAAATATCTAGAGGGGCTCACCGCTGTTCACAGTTGGGAAGTTTCAGGTTTTCGGGAAGCGTTGGGGAAACGCGGTGATGAGGCCTTGATTGCAGCCATCAGAGCTTTCAAACCTGTGGTGCATCCGGTCGTGCGCATCAACCCCGATTCAAAGCGCAAATGTATTTTCGTCAACAGCGATTTCACTCGCAACATCGAAGGGGTAGATCGCCATGAAGCGGTGGGTGTTTTGCGGTTTTTGCTGGAATGGATGAAGAAGCCTGAATTCATGGTTCATCATCAGTGGGAGGCTCATGGCATTGCCATTTGGGATAACCGATCCACCCAGCACTATGCAGTGGCCGATTATTGGCCTCACAACCGTGTCAATCAGCGCGTCACCTTTGACGAACAAGGGGTCAAAGCCGACAAAGTCAGCGTGAATCAAAAAGTCTTGGGTGGAGGGAAACTGACCTGATGTCAAACGCCCAGGCCTCAGAAGGCTCTTGAATTGAGGGGTAAGGCTGAAGACCCCAATGAGTGCCTTTTCCTTTTTGGAATGTGCAATGAAACGAATCACCAGAATCAATTCAATTTTGACTGCCGCCAATGCTGAAAAAATTGAATCATTGTGTCTTTGGATTTCAGTCAATTTTGAAACCAGTATCGGTTGGGAGCAACTCACCGATCAAAGTGGCCTATCACATAAAGATTTAATTCCACTATTCCAAATACATAAGCATCAAACGCCGATGGCCTACATCAAAAATGTAAGGGAACAAAAAAAGAGGTTGCTCATTCATCCTCAGGCAAATCTTTTCGAGAGTTAAACCTTGCGCATCTTCTTGGGCGGTCAAACGGTCTATCAATGGGCCTCACGAGCACCTCGGTCACTTTGACCTGCCACCTCTAAGCCGCGCCAAAGCGGTGTAACAAAGTCCGCAAATTTTGGCGACTTCCAACGACTGCTTTATTTGTTCGCATTTATTTAGGCGTTTGCAGCGACGGTCTGCTTAGGGCCTTTCAGAGCCGTCCACCTTGCCCAGCTATTAAATTGCGTCAATGCCCAAGCATTTGACGCATTGTTAATTTGTACGTAGTTTGTCGCTCCGAGAGCGATAAGTGCCACTGACACTGTGGGACATCGCTCATCCCCAACTACGCCAAGAAAGGCAGATATGAAAAGAGAACTCGCACTCTTGATGCTTTACGAAAAACCAGTCCTATCGCGAGAGCAGGTCGCTGAGCTGATGGGCGTGAAGCGAGAAACCATGTCCAACATGTTGTCCGCCGAATCGGTCCCAATCCCGATGTTCAAGGTCGGGCCGCGTTGGTGCGCTCACATATCAGACGTAGCGCAGTACATTGACGCCCAACGAGAGCTGGCCACGAAAAAGTGGAAAGCAAACCGAATTTGATGGCTTGGCAGAGGAATGAATTGCTACGAGATTGCTACGAGGTCCTCTGCAGCCCGCATAGATGCTCACTTCTCCGTCCTATCCATCATCGGGGCCACAGACAGGCGCCAAGGGTTGTGGGACGGCCTCAGGGCCACAGAAATAGCATCAGACATAGGCTGATTATCCCAGCCCTTCCCATTCAGCCTTGAAAATGACAAACCCCGCCGAAGCGGGGTTTGAAGGGAGCGTCGAAATCGACTTAGCCCATGTGCAAACCACCGTTCACCGAGAAGTCAGCACCGGTGGCGTAACCGCCCTCTTCGCTGGCCAGCCAGGCGATGATGGAGGCGATTTCGCTGGGCTTACCCAGGCGCTTGACGGGCACGGTGGCCACGATTTTTTCCAGTACGTCAGGGCGAATGGCGTTGACCATGTCGGTGCCAATGTAGCCGGGACTCACGGTGTTGACCGTCACGCCTTTGGTGGCCATCTCTTGTGCCAAGGCCATGGAAAAACCATGCATACCGGCTTTGGCGGCCGAGTAGTTGGTTTGACCGGCTTGGCCTTTTTCACCGTTCACCGAAGAGATGTTGATAATGCGTCCCCAGCCGCGCTCGACCATGTCGGGCACCACTTGCTTGGTCACGTTGAACATGGAGTCCAGGTTGGTGGTCATCACCGCACTCCAGTCTTCGCGGCTCATTTTCAAGAACATGCGGTCCTTGGTGATACCGGCGTTGTTGACCAGCACATCGATCGGGCCATGTTCGGCCTTGGCTTTGGTGAAAGCTTCCACAGTGGAGTCCCAATCCCCCACATTGCCAACGGAGGCATAAAAGGTATAGCCGAGCGCTTTTTGCTCGTCCAGCCATTTATTGAAGTCACGCGTGGGGCCGCAACCGGCGATGACGGTGAAGCCTTCTTTGTGAAGGCGTTGGCAAATGGCGGTTCCGATGCCGCCCATGCCGCCGGTGACGTAAGCTACTTTTTGACTCATGGGGTTGTCTCCTGAATATGAGTGTGGTTGAAAAAATGAAAAAATCAGGCGCGTTCGAGGGCGAGAGACACCCCCATGCCGCCACCGATGCACAAAGCGGCCAAGCCTTTTTTGGCATCACGGCGCTGCATTTCATGCAGCAAAGACACCAAAATGCGGCAGCCGGATGCACCAATGGGGTGCCCAATGGCGATCGCACCGCCATTGACGTTGACTTTCAAGGGGTCGATGCCCAATTCTTTGTTCACCGCACAAGCCTGCGCCGCAAACGCTTCGTTCAATTCAAACAGGTCCACATCGCTGGCGTTCCAGCCGGCGCGGGCCAGCGCTTTGCGCGAGGCAGGCACGGGGCCCATGCCCATGGTGGCCGGATCCAAACCGCTGGTGCCAAAGGCCGCAATGCGGGCCAAGGGTTTGAGACCCAGAGCCGCCGCTTTGGCAGCCGACATGACGACCACCGCCGCAGCGCCATCGTTGATGCCTGAGGCATTGCCTGCGGTCACGCTGCCTGCTTTGTCAAAGGCAGGACGCAAACCGGCCAAGGCTTCGGCGTTGGTTTTTTGGTTCACATATTCGTCGGTATCGAAAATAACGGGGTCGCCCTTGCGCTGTGGGATGGCGACCGGGACGATTTCGTCCTTGAATCGGCCTGCTTGGATGGCTGCGGCCGCTTTGCGCTGGCTGGCCAAGGCCAACTCGTCTTGCATTTGGCGTGTGAT
>CANFMK010000004.1 GCA_947448325.1 Comamonadaceae bacterium | reverse complement strand
TTCCAAGCCACTGGCCTGGAAACTTCTTTCCATGACCGTCATATCAACCCCCAAATCTTGGCGGGTTTGAACGGTCGTAACTGGGGCTTGAAGGATTACGAAGCCCGTGGCGGCTACCAAGCACTGCGCAAAATTTTGGGCAAAGACGGGTCCCCTGCGAATCCTGAGACCGGTGTGGCTGGCATGACGCAAGACCAGGTGATTGCCACCGTGAAAGAGTCTGGCCTGCGTGGTCGTGGCGGTGCGGGTTTCCCGACCGGATTGAAGTGGAGCTTCATGCCCCGTCAATTCCCGGGTCAAAAATATTTGGTGTGCAACTCTGATGAAGGTGAACCGGGGACTTGCAAAGACCGCGACATCATGGAGTACAACCCGCACACGGTGATCGAGGGCATGATCATCGCAGCGTATGCCATGGGCATCAGCGTGGGCTACAACTACATCCACGGCGAGATCTTCCACACCTACGAACGCTTTGAAGCGGCGCTGGAAGAAGCCCGTGCAGCCGGCTATCTGGGCGACCAGATCTTGGGCAGCACCTTCAGCTTTCAGCTGCACGCCTCGCACGGTTTTGGCGCCTACATCTGCGGCGAAGAAACTGCTTTGCTCGAGTCCCTCGAAGGCAAAAAAGGCCAACCGCGTTTCAAGCCACCGTTTCCTGCCAGCTTTGGCTTGTACGGCAAGCCCACCACCATCAACAACACCGAAACCTTTGCGGCAGTCCCTTGGATCATTCGCAACGGTGGCCAGGCTTATTTGGAATGCGGCAAGCCCAACAACGGCGGCACCAAAATTTTCTCGATCAGTGGTGATGTGGAGCGACCCGGCAATTACGAAATTCCCATGGGCACCTCGTTTGCCAAGTTGTTGGAATTGGCCGGCGGCGTGCGCGCGGGCCGCCAGTTGAAGGCTGTCATTCCTGGCGGTTCTTCTTCGCCGGTCATTCCTGCTGACTTGATGATGCAGCTGACCATGGATTACGACAGCATCGCCAAAGAAGGTGGCTCGATGCTGGGTTCGGGCGCCGTGATCGTCATGGACGACACCCGATGCATGGTCAAAGCCTTGCAGCGTTTGTCTTATTTCTACTCGCACGAGTCTTGCGGTCAGTGCACACCTTGCCGCGAAGGCACGGGCTGGTTGTGGCGCATGGTCGATCGGATTGAGAGCGGCCAAGGCCGCTTGAGCGACATGGACATGCTCGACAGCGTGGCCGGCAACATCATGGGCCGCACCATTTGCGCTTTGGGTGATGCAGCGGCCATGCCGGTGCGCGGCATGCTCAAGCATTTCCGTCACGAATTTGAATACCACGTGGAGCACAAGACCTGCATGGTCGGTGCTTACGTTTGATGGGTGCCTCTCATGGTTGAAATTGAACTGGACGGTCAGAAGGTTGAAGTTGTCGAGGGCAGCATGGTCATGCATGCGGCCGAAAAAGCCGGCACCTATATTCCACACTTCTGCTATCACAAGAAATTGAGCATCGCGGCCAACTGCCGCATGTGCTTGGTGGATGTTGAAAAAGCCCCCAAGCCCATGCCCGCTTGCGCCACGCCGGTGACACAAGGCATGGTGGTACGCACCAAAACCGACCGGGCTATCCAGGCTCAAAAGTCGGTGATGGAGTTTTTGCTGATCAACCACCCATTGGACTGCCCGATCTGCGACCAAGGTGGCGAGTGCCAACTGCAAGACTTGGCGGTGGGCTATGGTGGCTCAGCTTCGCGTTACGAAGAAGAAAAACGTGTCGTCGCCGTGAAAGATGTGGGTCCACTCATCAGCATGCAAGAGATGAGCCGTTGCATTCACTGCACCCGCTGCGTGCGCTTTGGACAAGAAGTGGCTGGCGTGATGGAGCTGGGCATGTCGCACCGCGGCGAGCACGCTGAGATCGAAACCTTTGTCGGTCAATCGGTGGACTCCGAGTTGTCGGGCAATATGATCGACATCTGCCCCGTGGGCGCTTTGACCAGCAAGCCTTTCCGCTACAGCGCCCGCACCTGGGAGCTGTCACGCCGCAAATCGATTGCCGCACATGATTCATCAGGCGCCAACTTGGTGGTGCAAGTGAAAAACAACCACGTCATGCGTGTGGTGCCCCTTGAGAACGAAGAGGTCAACGAGTGCTGGATTGCCGACCGCGAGCGTTTCTCCTACGAGGCCTTGAATGGTGCTGAGCGCCTCACCAGCCCGATGCTCAAGCAGGGCGGCGAGTGGAAACAAGTTGATTGGCAAACCGCCCTGGAATACGTGGCCAATGGCTTGAAGAACATCAGCCAAGAGCACGGCGCCAGCAGCATCGGTGCGTTGGTCAGCCCCCACAGCACGGTGGAAGAGTTGTATTTGGCTGGTCAGCTGTTGCGCGGTTTGGGTTCTGACAACATTGATTACCGTCTGCGCAATGCCGAGTTCACACCGGCGCAAGGCGTGCGTTACCTGGGCACTTCAGTGGCGTCATTGTCGCAATTGCAATGCGTGTTGGTGGTGGGCAGCAATTTGCGCAAAGACCATCCGCTGTTTGCGCAGCGCATTCGCCAGGCTGTGCGCCAAGGCGCGCAAGTCAACGCGCTCACATCGGCTGCCATGTTGTCCGATGCACAAGCCTGGGCCATGCCCTTGGCCCACAGCTGTACCGACAGCGCCTCCACTTGGGCGCAGCACCTGGCTGATATCGCCACAGTGATTGCGGCCGAAAAAGGCGTCACTGCCCCAGTGGCTGGTCAGGCTACTGCCACCGCCACGGCGATGGCCAAGTCCATGCTCGGTGGTGAGCGCAAAGCGGTCTTGCTGGGCAATGCCGCCGCACACCACGCCAATGCCTCAACCTTGTTGTCCTTGGCCAATTGGATTGCTGAGCACACCGGTGCCAGCGTGGGCTATCTGACCGAAGCCGCCAATACCGTGGGCGCGCAGTGGGTCAAAGCCCAACCGCAAACCGGCGGTGCCCATGCCGGCCAGATGCTGGCTGGTGGCCTCAAAGCTGCGGTCTTGTTGAACACCGAACCCGAGTACGACAGCGCAGGCGGCGCTGCTGCGGCGCAGGCCTTGGCCCAAGCCGAGATGGTCATCACTTTGAGTCCATTCAAAGCCAATATGGCGTTCTCGGATGTGCTGCTGCCGATTGCACCCTTCACCGAAACTTCGGGCAGTTTTGTCAACGCCGAAGGGCGCTTGCAAAGTTTCCATGCGGTGGTCAAACCTCTGGGTGAGACCCGCCCAGCTTGGAAGGTGATCCGTGTCTTGGCCAATTTGCTGGGTGTGCCAGGTTTTGATTTCGAGACCTCGCAAGAGGTGTTGGCCAAAGCCACAGTGACTGCGCCTGTTTTGAACAACACCAGCAACGCGCCTTTGCGCATGGCCGGTGAGGTGGCCACTCCGGTGGTGGCTTCGATTTACCATTTGGATGGCGTGGTGCGCCGCGCCCCATCACTGCAGTTGACGGCTGACGCCCGCACTGCCCAGGAGGTGGCCGCATGATCGATGCTCTTTACAACGGCGGCTTGAATCTGGTGTCTGCCAGTTGGTGGCCTGCGCTCGTTTGGCCTGTGCTGTGGATTCTCATCAAGATCGTCGCGATTCTGGCCCCGCTGATGGGTGCCGTCGCTTATTTGACCTTATGGGAGCGCAAGCTCTTGGGTTTCATCCAGGTGCGTCACGGTCCTAACCGCGTCGGCCCTATGGGTTTGTTGCAACCGATCGCCGATGCGGTCAAGTTGCTGACCAAAGAGTTGATCAACCCCACGGCGGCGAGCATGGGCTTGTTCCGCTTGGGTCCGATCATGGCTATCATGCCGGCCTTGGCGGCCTGGGTGGCGATCCCCTTTGGTCCTGAAGTGGCGCTGACCAACATCAACACCGGCTTGATGCTGGTGATGGCCATCACTTCGATTGAAGTTTACGGCGTGATCATTGCAGGTTGGGCTTCCAACTCCAAATACGCATTCTTGGGCGCGCTGCGTGCCTCGGCGCAAATGGTCAGTTACGAAATCGCCATGGGCTTTTGCTTCTTGGTGGTGCTGATGGTGTCTGGCAGCATGAACCTGACCGACATCGTGTTGGCGCAGGGCAAAGGCGCGGCTGCACAAATGGGCCTGAACTTCCTGTCGTGGAACTGGTTGCCTTTGTTCCCGATCTTCATGGTGTACCTGATCTCCGGCGTGGCCGAAACCAACCGTCACCCTTTTGACGTGGTCGAAGGCGAGGCGGAAATTGTGGCCGGTCACATGGTCGAGTACTCGGGCATGGGCTTTGCCATCTTCTTCTTGGCCGAATACGCCAGCATGTGGTTGGTGTCCATCTTGGCCGTGATCATGTTCTTGGGCGGCTGGATGACACCGATTGACAGCGCCCTGTTCAATTGGATTCCGGGCTGGATTTGGCTGGGCGTTAAAACTTTCTTGGTGGTGTCCATGTTCATCTGGATACGCGCCACCTTCCCACGCTTTCGCTATGACCAGATCATGCGTTTGGGCTGGAAAATTTTCATCCCAGTCACGCTCGTGTGGCTGTTGATTGTGGGCGCGTGGCTGAACTCGCCTTGGAACATCTGGAACTGATCGGCCTCCAACATGACGACAATGACCGCTTCCAATTTCTCATTCAAGGATTTCTTCAAGAGCTTCATGCTCGTGGAGTTGTTCAAGGGCATGGCCCTGACCGGCCGTTATGCCTTCCGTCGCAAAGTGACGGTTCAATTCCCTGAAGAAAAAACACCGCTGTCGCCCCGTTTCCGTGGCCTGCACGCACTGCGTCGTTATGACAACGGTGAAGAGCGCTGTATTGCTTGCAAGCTGTGCGAAGCCGTGTGCCCGGCCATGGCCATCACGATCGAAGCTGGCGTGCGCGACGATGGTTCGCGCCGCACCACGCGCTACGACATTGATTTGACCAAGTGCATCTTTTGCGGCTTTTGCGAAGAGAGCTGCCCCGTCGACTCGATTGTGGAAACGCACATTTTCGAGTACCACGGCGAAAAACGCGGCGACCTGTATTTCACCAAAGACATGTTGTTGGCGGTGGGTGACCGTTACGAGAAAGACATCGCAGCAGCCAAATCTGCCGATGCCAAGTACCGCTGAAAGAATTGCATCATGGACGTCCAAACCGGTTTTTTCTATCTGTTTTCGGTGGTGCTGTTGTTTGCAGCCTTCCGGGTGGTGACAGCGCGCAATCCTGTGCATGCTGTGCTCTTTCTCATGTTGGCTTTCTCGCAAGCTTCAGGCGTGTGGTTTTTGCTGCAAGCAGAATTCTTGGCGATCACCTTGGTCTTGGTTTACCTGGGCGCGGTGATGGTCTTGTTCTTGTTTGTGGTGATGATGCTGGACATCAACATCGACGTCCTGCGTGAGGGCTTTTGGAAGCACTTCCCCTTGGCTGCCACTTTGGGGGCTTTGGTGGCCCTGGAGATGGCGGCCGTCTTGATGGGTGGATTTCGCATCACCGAAGCGCCTGCTGCAGCCCTGTCGGTGGGGCAGGTGGCGGCTCCTGTGTCCAATGCCAAAGCGCTGGGCATCTTGCTGTACACCGATTATTTGATGCCGATCCAAATCGGTGCTGTGATTTTGCTGGTGGCCATGATCACGGCCATTGCCTTGACCTTGCGTGAACGCAAAGACAGCAAGGCCATCAACGCCTCGATTCAAGTGCGTGTGCGTGCCTCTGATCGCTTGTCCATTGTCAAACTGGACGTGACCCAGGCCGGTGAAGCCCCTCAACCCGCAGCGACTGAAACTGCTGCACAGGAGCAAAAGTCATGACTTTGACGCTTGGCCACTACCTCTCTTTGGGCGCGATGCTGTTTGCGCTGTCTGTGATCGGTATCTTTTTGAACCGTAAAAACCTGATTGTTTTGTTGATGGCCATTGAGCTGATGCTGTTGGCCGTGAATATGAACTTTGTCGCCTTCTCTCACTTTTTGGGCGATATGCGCGGCCAAGTTTTTGTGTTTTTCATTCTCACCGTGGCGGCCGCTGAATCTGCCATTGGTTTGGCCATCCTGGTGTTGCTCTTCCGTAACAAGAACAGCATCAATGTGGATGAACTCAATTCGCTCAAGGGTTAAAAAATGTCTCAAACCCTCAATGCAAGCACGCTGTTGGCTGTGCCTTTAGCCCCCCTGCTGGGCTCGGTTCTGGCGGGTGTCTTTGGCACCCAGTTTGGTGGCAATTGGATCGGTCGTCGCCTGTCCCACACCTTGACGATTTTGGGTGTGTTGGTGGCTTTCATTTTGTCCGCCCTGACACTCAAAAGCGTGGCTTTGGATGGCGCGCGTTTGAACGAAACCCTCTACACCTGGATGGTGGTGGGTGACTTGAAGATGGAAGTGGGCTTCATGATCGATGGCCTCACGGCCATGATGATGTGTGTGGTGACCTTTGTGTCCTTGATGGTGCACATCTACACCATCGGGTACATGGACGAAGACGAAGGCTACAACCGCTTCTTTGCCTACATCTCGCTGTTCACTTTCTCCATGTTGATGCTGGTGATGAGTAACAACATGCTGCAACTGTTCTTCGGTTGGGAAGCTGTGGGCTTGGTGTCTTATTTGCTGATTGGTTTCTGGTTCAACAAACCGAGCGCGATCTTCGCCAACATGAAAGCCTTCTTGGTCAACCGCGTGGGTGACTTTGGTTTTATTTTGGGCATCGGCCTGATCGCTGCTTTCGCCGGCACCTTGAATTACACCGAAGCTTTTGCCAAGGCGGATGCGTTGAGTGCGCTGACCTTGCCTGGCACTTCTTGGATGTTGGTCACGGTGATCTGCATTTGTTTGTTCATCGGTGCGATGGGCAAGTCGGCGCAGTTCCCTTTGCATGTGTGGCTGCCTGATTCGATGGAAGGCCCCACCCCGATCTCCGCATTGATTCACGCGGCGACCATGGTGACCGCTGGTATTTTCATGGTGGCACGCATGTCACCGCTGTTTGAATTGTCTGACACCGCCTTGAATTTCATCATGGTGATTGGCGCTATCACGGCCTTGTTCATGGGCTTTTTGGGCATCATCCAAAACGACATCAAGCGCGTGGTGGCTTATTCCACCTTGTCGCAGCTGGGATACATGACCGTGGCCCTGGGCGCCTCGGCCTATTCGGTGGCGGTGTTTCACCTGATGACCCACGCTTTCTTCAAAGCTCTGCTGTTCTTGGGTGCGGGCTCGGTCATCATGGGCATGCACCACAACCAAGATATCCGCTGGATGGGCGGCGTGCGCAAGTACATGCCGATCACCTGGATCACTTCCTTGCTCGGCTCTTTGGCTTTGATTGGCACACCGTTTTTTGCAGGTTTCTACTCGAAAGACAGCATCATCGAAGCGGTGGCTGAAAGTCATTTGCCTGCCGCAGGATTCGCCCACTTTGCGGTATTGGCCGGTGTCTTTGTGACGGCCTTCTATTCGTTTCGCATGTATTTCTTGGTCTTCCACGGCAAAGAGCGTTATGACCAAAACCCGGATGCACACCACGACGACCACCATGACGCACACCACGACGCGCATGGCCATGAAGCGCATCATGAACCCCATGAGTCGCCTTGGGTGGTGACCGTGCCCCTGGTTTTGTTGGCCATTCCATCGGTGGTGATCGGCTTCATGACCATCACGCCCATGCTGTTCGGTGACTTCTTCAAAGACGCGATTTTCATCCATGCTGAAAAACATCCTGTCATGGATGAGCTGGCACATGCTTTCCACGGTCCTGTGGCCATGGCTGTGCACGCTTTGAGCTCTGCACCTTTCTGGTTGGCCTTGGCCGGAGTGCTCACTGCTTGGTACATGTACCTGGTCAACCCCGCTGTGCCTGCGGCTTTTGCCCGTATTCTGCGACCTTTGGTGGTGGTCTTGGAAAACAAATATTTCCTCGACTGGATCAATGAAAACATTTTGGCCCGTGGTGCCCGTGCTTTAGGTATGGGCCTGTGGAAAGTGGGCGACCGCGGCTTGATCGATGGCCTGCTGGTCAACGGTTCCTGGAAGCTGGTAGGTTGGGCTTCGGCTCAGGTTCGCAAGTTCCAGTCAGGCTATCTGTACCACTACGCCTTGGTCATGATTTTGGGCGTTTTTGTGCTGATGACGTATTTCGTCTGGCTCAACAAATAAGGAAGAATAAAAATGGGATTGTTGAGCCTTGCCATTTGGACGCCCATCGCGTTCGGTGTTGTGTTGTTGGCCATTGGGCGTGATGACCAAGCCCGCGCGGTGCGCTGGTTTGCGCTGATCGGCGCCTTGATCAGTTTCTTGATCACTTTGCCTTTGTACAGCGGGTTCCAAATCGGCACCTCTGCCATGCAGTTTGTCGAGAAAGCGCCTTGGATTGAGCGCTTCAATGTGAACTACCACTTGGGCTTGGACGGTATTTCTTTCTGGCTTGTGTTGTTGACCGCTTTCATCAATGTGATCGTGGTGATTGCCGGCTGGGAGGTCATTACCCGTAAAGTCAACCAGTACATGGCTGCCTTCTTGATCCTGTCAGGCTTGATGATTGGCGTCTTCAGTGCACTGGACGGCTTGCTTTTCTATGTTTTCTTTGAAGCCACTTTGATCCCGATGTATCTGATCATCGGCATTTGGGGCGGACCGAACAAAATTTACGCCGCTTTCAAGTTCTTCTTGTACACCTTGCTGGGATCGCTGTTGACCCTGGTCGCTTTGATTTATTTGTACACCCAATCCGGTGGCAGCTTTGACATCGCCACTTGGCACCAACTGCCTTTGTCGGCAACTGCGCAAAACCTCTTGTTCTTTGCATTCTTCGCGGCCTTTGCGGTCAAAGTGCCGATGTGGCCTGTGCACACCTGGTTGCCTGACGTGCACGTGGAAGCGCCTACAGGCGGCTCCGCTGTGTTGGCCGCCATCATGTTGAAGTTGGGTGCCTACGGTTTCCTGCGTTTTTCGATGCCCATTGCGCCGGATGCCGCGCGCGAGTGGGGCAGCTTGATCATCGTCTTGTCGCTGGTGGCTGTTATTTACGTGGGCTTGGTCGCCATGGTCCAGCAAGACATGAAAAAACTGGTGGCTTACTCGTCCGTGGCGCACATGGGCTTTGTGACCCTGGGCTTTTTCATCTTCAACCCGCTGGGCGTGTCGGGCGCGATCGTGCAAATGATTGCCCACGGCTTTGTTTCTGCCGCCATGTTCTTGTCGATTGGCGTGTTGTATGACCGTGTGCACTCACGTGAAATTGCCAGTTACGGCGGCGTGGTCAACACCATGCCCAAGTTCGCAGCGTTTGCCTTGCTCTTTGCCATGGCCAATTGCGGCTTGCCAGGAACCGCCGGTTTTGTCGGCGAGTGGATGGTGATTTTGGGCGCAGTGAAATTCAACTTTGTGGTGGGCCTGCTGGCGGCATCCGCTCTGATTTTTGGCGCGGCCTATACCCTGTGGATGTTCAAACGGGTGTACCTGGGTGCGCCCGCCAATGAACATGTCAAGGCGCTGAAAGACATCAATGCACGCGAGTTCATCATGCTGGCTTTGCTGGCTGTTGCGGTGCTTTACATGGGCTTGTACCCGCGCCCCTTCACGGATGTGATGGATGCCTCGGTAGCCGACTTGCTCAAGCATGTCGCCTTGTCCAAATTGCCTTGAGACCGTCCCTGACGTTCACGCTGATTTCTAAGAATTGAGAGAAAACACATGATTGACGCAACCAGTTGGATGGCGATCTATCCTGAAGTACTGCTGCTGGTCATGGCCTGCGCGATTGCGCTGCTCGACCTGTTTGTGAGCTCCCCTCAGCGCACCCTCACGTACGTGGTGACCTTGGCCACTTTGGGTGTCGTGGCTTTGATGCACGCCTTGCAAGCCGATGGCGGCGAAACGCTGTACGGCTTTGGTCGCTTGGTGGTCAGCGACCCGATGGGCCATTGGCTCAAGTGCTTCTCGGCCATTGCAGTGATGATCACCTTGGTTTATTCACGCCCGTATGCCGGTGACCGCGACATGCTGCGCGGCGGCGAAATGTTCACCCTGTCCATGTTCGCTCTGCTTGGCATGAGCGTGATGATTTCAGGTCAAAACTTTTTGGTGCTGTACTTGGGCTTGGAACTGCTGACCCTGTCCAGCTATGCCCTGGTCGCTTTGCGCCGTGACAACGCCAACGCCACTGAAGCGGCGATGAAGTACTTTGTTCTCGGCGCCATGGCTTCGGGCTTTTTGCTCTACGGCATCTCCATGATGTACGGCGCTACCGGCAGTTTGGATTTGAGTGTGATTTTCAAAGCAATTGCCTCCGGCCAGATCAAACAGCAGGTGTTGGTCTTTGGTTTGGTTTTCATTGTGGCGGGTTTGGCCTTCAAGCTGGGCGTGGTGCCTTTCCATATGTGGATTCCCGATGTCTATCAAGGTGCACCGACGGCGGCCACTTTGATGATTGCAGGCGCTCCCAAACTGGCTGCTTTCGCCTTGGTGATTCGGGTGCTGGTCGAAGGCTTGCTGCCTTTGGCCGTGGACTGGCAACAAATGCTGGCTTTGTTGGCTGTGGCTTCCTTGTTGGTGGGTAACTTCGCCGCCATTGCCCAAACCAATCTCAAGCGCATGTTGGCGTATTCGACCATTGCGCAAATGGGTTTTGTCTTGATCGGTTTGATCGCTGGCGTGGTCAGCGGCAATGCCGACCATGCCGCCAACGCTTACAGTTCGGCCATGTTCTATGTCATCGGTTATGTGCTGACCACCTTGGCCAGTTTCGGCATCATTTTGCTCTTGGCGAGACAAGGTTTTGAGAGCGAAGACATCACCGATTTGGCAGGTCTGAATCACCGCAGCCCTTTGTACGCGGGGGTGATGGCCACTTGCATGTTCTCGCTGGCCGGCATTCCACCGCTGGTGGGCTTTTACGCCAAGCTGTCGGTGTTGCAAGCCTTGATCGCTTCGGGTCAGGCCTACGCCATTTCACTGGCTGTGTTTGCCGTGATCATGTCTCTGATCGGCGCTTTTTACTATCTGCGTGTGGTCAAGGTCATGTATTTTGACGAACCGGTCACCGCCACCACCGTGGCCGCGGCAGCGGATGTGCGCGTGGTCTTGTCGCTCAACGGCTTGCTGGTGCTGGTTTTGGGCATCGTGCCGGGCGCCTTGATGACCTTGTGCGCAAAAGCCATCGCGCAAATGTTGGCCAATTGAACGCACAACTGTCCACCTGCGGCGTGATCGTGCTGGCCTTGATCGCCGCCAATGCCCCCTTCATCAGTCAGCGCCTGGCTGTCCTGGGGCCTCGAGCCGTGAGCAAGTCCCTGGGCTGGCGCTTGATCGAATTGGTCGTGGCTTATTTTGTGGTCGGTTCAGTTGCCTTGGCCTTGGAGAACAACCTGGGTCAGATCGCGCCGCAAGCCTGGGAGTTTTACGCGGTGACGGGAACGATGTTCATCACCTTGGCGTTCCCTGGTTTTGTGTTTCGCTACCTGCTCAAACACCGCGATTGACGCGGACTTGTCAGCTTCGTTTTCACCCATGGTGCCGCCTGTCATGACTGTGAACCCGATCGTGCCCCAAGTGGACCCTGCGGATCACCACTTGGTGGAAGTTCGTGAAGACGGACATGAAATTTTGCGCGGTCAATTCTTGCATGCATTTCGCGACACGGTGCGTTTGCCCAATGCGCGCACGGCCACGCGCGAGTATTTCGTGCACCCTGGCGCTGTGATGGTGATCCCCTTGCTCACAACGCCCGATGGCCGTACGCAACTGGTGATGGAGCGCCAGTACCGCTACCCCGTAGGTCAAGTCATGCTCGAGTTTCCGGCCGGCAAGATCGATCCGGGTGAAGACACCTGGCTGTGTGCCCAGCGTGAGTTGCGTGAAGAAACTGGCTACACCGCCACTGAATGGGCGAGGGCGGGCGTCACGCATCCGGTGATCGCCTATTCCACTGAAAGCATTGAAATCTGGTTTGCCAGAGGCCTCACGGCCGGAGCGCGGGCATTGGACAACGAAGAGTTTTTGGATGTGATCACGCTAACGCCTGCGGACTTGATGCAGCGTTGCATGCAGGGCCTGGTGACTGATGCCAAGACCTTGGCTGGCATGCTGTGGTTGCAAAATACCCAAGGTCCTACAGCCACCTGGCCCTTGGTTTGGCAATCAGTGGGAGTCGACTGATGAAAGTGCTGAATCTTCAGTGCGCCCACGCCCATGGCTTTGAGGGCTGGTTCGGCTCAGAAGACGACTTCCAATCCCAGCGTGCGCGGGGTTTGGTCTCTTGCCCTTTGTGTGGCGATGCCCAGATCGTCAAACTGCCTTCGGCGCCCCGTTTGAACCTCGGTGCTGCTGAGCCGATGGCGAGCCCTGCGGCCCCGAGCCAGACGGGCAGTGCCGTTGAAACAGCGGCGCCCGTTCACTTGCCTGCGGCGACCAGTCCAGCCGCACCAGAGGCGCTGCAGCAAATGCAGCAGGCCTTGATGCACGCCGTGCGTCAGGTGTTGGCCCATACCGAAGACGTGGGTAGCCAATTTGCCGACGAAGCGCGCAAAATGCATTACGGTGAAGCCAAAGCGCGCGGCATCCGCGGCCAAGTCACCCGCGAAGAGACCGAGGCCTTGCTTGATGAGGGCATCGAGGTCATGGCCTTGCCCATGATCGAAAGCCTCAAGGGACCGCTCCAGTAAGCCTGCGCTTGCCGCTCGGGGAGCAGATCACAGTGGCTGCAGCGTTCAGGAGCGCAGCGCCAAAGGCAAGTTCAGCAGCAAGTTTTGCGGTTTGATGTTCAATCGTTGACCTGCATCCATGGCCATGGCCAAGTACACCGGCCGACCGGCCACATCGCTGCGCATGTCGCTGGGCGAATCAAATTCCAGAATAAACAGGCACAGCAAACGGCGCATCCGGTCTTCATCGACTTCAGCGCCAGTGAACAGGTCATTGAGGACGCTGCTGGCTTGCGCATCCAGGCCCACATGCCAGACCCAGTTGTCGTCGGCAATTTCTCGGGCAGTTTGGATGCGCACGGAGACATTCAGAAAATGCGCAATCCAACGCGTCAGCACGTCGCACAAAGCCGATAGCGCGGGTTGCTCCCGGTTCAAACACACCACCATGTCAAACCGCTCAGAGCGAGACCAGTAGCTGTTTTGACCTTCGTCGTCGTTCAACACATCCAGATCCACACTGCGGGTCGGAATGCCACCTTGCTTGAGCAGTTCGCCCAAACTTCCAAAGCCGCCCGTTTGCGCATGGCGCTCAACGGTCTCATGGTCAGCGGCCATGACAGTGCCGCCTTCCAGCACCGATATTTTTTGCGGCCTGAACAGCATCTCGGCGGCGCGGGCTTGGAGGGGCGTCGCCTCTTTGCCCAAAACATGTTGCACCAAAATTTGCGTGATGTGCTGAACCAGGACCGGTGGGACGTCCACACCTTCTCCCTCAAACAAAGCCAAATAGCTCGCTTCCAAGGTGGGGCGCGCCAAGAGCCGGTCGCGAAAGCGCAGCCAAACGGCGTAGTTTTCAGCAGCGTCGGGGTCTTTCAAGTGGGCCAAGCGTGCAGGACTGACGATTTGCCTTGGCGCTTCGCACAGCGCGCTGTGCAATTCGATTTCGGCGGGGCATGAAGAAGCTATCGGTGCCAACTCAGGGCGTTCGAGCAGTGACTGCAAAAAGGCATCGGTGACTTGCAAATGGCCACGTGCATCTGGGGTCAGCAAGGGATAGCCGGAACTGGGCCACAGCAATGAAGCATTGTCGGTCATGGGCAGTATCGAAGCGAAAGTAGGGCGACATGAAGCGCCCAGATCATCTTGGCCATGGGGCGATGTTGCACCTTGGCGAAGGGCTTGAATTAAATGGGTTTTTTACCGCGAGGAATGATGGTGGTGGTTTGCGTTGGACGCACGGGCTCACCGCCGCTGGGTGGTTTGGGGGCCGAGGTGTCCTTTTTCGGCTTCTTGGACTCTTTGTTTGTTTTTTGTTGACCTTTGGCCATGACATCACCTTGGATAGTTGAGGCTCTCAGTGTACGCTGGCCACTGGGTTAGAGTCAGGCTATTCCACTCTATATCTGTCTATCTTGGCCACTGTGCTCGTCATTGCTGAATCTGAAGTCGATGTCACGGCCATTCGTGCCCAAGGCCCGGGGGGGCAAAACGTCAACAAAGTCTCCAGTGCGATTCAACTGCGTTTTGACATTGTGCATTCGTCATTGCCCGAGCCGGTGAAAGAGCGTTTGCTGGCTTTGAGCGACAGTCGCATCACACAAGAAGGTGTGCTGGTGCTCAAGGCCCAGCGCTATCGCACCCAAGACATGAACCGCATGGACGCGTTTTCGCGACTGCATGAACTGGTCAACAGCGTGGCCGTGCCGCCGAAAAAACGCAAACCGACGAAACCCAGTTACGGTGCGGTGCAAAAGCGTTTGCAAAGCAAAAATAAGCGTTCAGATTTGAAAGCCAGCCGAGGCAGTAAAGGTCTGGATTGACTTGAATCAGGCCCTGTGCCTGTTCCTTGTGCATCGCCTGCCGTTGAGACCACGCTGGTGGTGTAAGGTGGAGGTTTGACGCTTCGCAGGCGTTGCTGGAAACCTTATTTTTTCATTTCACCTCCATCCATGATGACTGATCCCTTCGCAACCCCCAGTTCACCGGTCCTGCAAATTGCAGACGGTATCGCCACCATCACCTTGAACCGTCCGGCCCAGCGCAATCGGCTGGAAAACAACGACTTGAAAACTTTGCTGGCGCACTTCGCTGCTGTGAACCAGGATGCCCAGGTTCGCGTGGTGGTCCTGACGGCCAACACCACAGGGCAACCCAAACCCGTTTTTTGTGCCGGCTACGACATTGGTAGCTTCAGCGAATCGGAACAGGACAGGATGCCCTTTGAAAACGTGCCTGATGCCTTGGCCAGCATCAGGCCTGTGACGGTGTGCGCTTTGAATGGCAGTGTCTATGGCGGCGCGACAGATTTGGTTTTGGCCTGTGACCTGCGATTGGGCTTGAAAGGCATTGAATGGCGCATGCCAGCGACCGCATTGGGCTTGCATTACTACGCCAGCGGATTGCAGCGTTACATCAATCGAATGGGGGTATCCGCCACCAAACGCGCTTTTTTATCGGCACGACCTTTTACCTGGCAAGACTTGGAAAAACTGGGCTTGTTTGAAGAATTTCTGGCGATGGATGAATGGCGTTCCAAATTGGAATTGTTAACCCAAGACATCTTGGCTTTGGCGCCGCTGGCCACGCAAGAAACCAAAAAGTCTTTGAACGACATCATTGCAGGCCAAATGGATTTGAAAGTCCTGGGAGAAAGAGTGCGCCTGACCAGTCAAAGCGCAGATTTTTTGGAAGGGCGAACCGCTTTCATGGAGCGTCGCAAACCCGTTTTCAAGGGCCATTGATTCCTTTGAATCGCGACGGCTGCACTGACTGCCATCGCGCCTTGGACAGAGTCCGCAATCCATTTCACTTCGTCATCAAGGCTTGCGCCAGAGTGATCACCTGCGCTAAGGCATCATCCGCATCGGCGGCCACCATATGCCTGTGTTGCATGCTGCGCAGCCAAGTGATTTGCCGTTTGGCCAGTTGACGGGTGGCAAAGATGCCTTTGTCGCGCATCTCAGTCATTGGAGACTGGTTGTCCAAGGCCTCCCACACCTGGCGGTAGCCTACGCAGCGCATGGCGGGCAGGTCAGCATGCAGGTCACCACGCTCACGTAGCGCCTGCACTTCAGCCACCAAGCCTTGCTGCAACATCTGATCGAATCGCTGTGCAACGCGGGTGTGCAGCCATGCACGCTGCACGGGCTCCAGCGTGATCAAAGCGATGTCGCTGCGCGCAGTTGCCTGGGCGTCGCGGGTTTGGAAGGACGAGATGGGGCGTCCGGTGAGTTGCCACACTTCCAAGGCGCGCAAAATGCGTTGCGTGTCGGCCGGTGCCAAACGCGCGGCGGTGATCGGATCGGCCGTTTTCAGGCGCGCGTACAGCACATCCAAGCCTTCTTGCGCCAGGGACTGCTGCAAAGCTTCGCGTACCTCTGGGTCGGCCGGGGGCATGTCGCTCAGGCCTTCGAACAAAGCTTTGAAATACAGCATGGTGCCGCCCACCAGCAAGGGCATGTGGCCACGCGCCCTGATCTCGTTGATCAGTCGTTCGGCATCGCGCACAAACTCGGCGGCGCTGTAGGCGTTCAGCGGATCTCGGATGTCGATCAAATGGTGCGGTACTGCCGCCAACTCGGCGACCGTCGGTTTGGCGGTGCCAATGTCCATGCCGCGAAACACCAACGCCGAATCGACGCTGATGATTTCCACCCCGCCGCGTGCTTGCCAAAGTTCGGCCAGGGCCAAAGCAGCCGCAGTTTTGCCGCTGGCGGTGGGGCCAGCCAAGGCCAGAGCCCAAGGCTTTGCAGTGGGGTTGCTCATGGGTTCGGTAAGGGCAAACGCCGCACCCAGGTCCAAGCCAACAATGTGATGCACCCACTCCACAGCAGCATGCCGTGGGCCAGGACAAAGACCGGTTGGTCCAAGTTTGCGCCCAACCAAGCGCCCATGAAAAAAGCCCCCAGCATCATCAAAAAACCATTCAACGCCGATGCCGTGCCCGCCCTGTGAGGGAACGGTGCCACCGCACCGCTTTGCCCGCAAGGTTGGTGCACACCGTGCGCCAACATGAATAAATACACTGGCACCATCACCGCCCACGGGCCGTACCAAGTTTGGTTGTGTCCGGCATAGGCCAGCGCGGTCAGCGATATGCCGCCGGTCAGCGTGCAGCAAGAGGCCAGGGCCACGCAGCGTTGCACGCTCATGCGCAGCAGCAATCTGCGGCAAATGAAGGTGCCCACGATGTAGGAAAACGACATCGACATCATCAAGAGTCCATAGTGGGTTTTGCTCAAGCCGAATTGACGCACAAACACAAAAGACGAGGCGGCCAAAAAGGTGAACAAGCCCAAGTACGAGCAAGACGACAAAGCGCAGTAGGCCCTGAAGGTGGGGTTGCGCAAAATTTCCTTCCAGGCCGTGACCAGTCCCTGGACTTGTAACGCGTGCGGGTTGGCTTGGACCAGCGTTTCTTTGAACTGCAGCGCCAGCAAACTCCAGGTCATGGCGCCAAATACCGCCAGCACCATCAAGGCGCTTCGCCAGCCCCAGTGATCGGTCAGCAAGCCGCCCAGAGGCGCGCAGGCACACGCGATCATGCCCAAACCCGTCAAAGCTTGGGACATCACACGCGCGCCGTCCACAGGGGCGTACAGATCGCGTACCACCGCACGTGCGGCCATCACCGCCGCGCCCATGGCCACGCCTTGCAAGGTGCGCCAGACAATCAGCAAGTGCATCGAAGGTGCCAATGCGCAGCCTACGGAAGCCAAGGTGTACGCGCCCATGCCCCACAGCAACACCGGGCGGCGGCCATAGCGGTCAGACATCGGCCCCCAAACCAGCTGAGACAAACCAAAGGCCAGCAGCAACGCGGTCAGTGTCAGCTGCGCTTGCGATAGGCTGGCGGTAAAGCCTTCGGTCAAGCTGGGCAGCGCGGGCAAATACAAATCGGTGGTGACCGCTTGGCTGCCCAGCAGCAAAGCCAAAATCAACACCACCCAGGTGTGTGACATGGCGTTTGGCATGGGCGCGGCCATCACATTGGCCGTGTCAGTGCGCTTGCTCATCAACGGCCGCGCAGGAACAAAGTGTCCAACTCGCGCATCGTCACTTGCCGCCATGTGGGGCGCCCGTGGTTGCACTGATCGGAGCGCTCGGTTTCTTCCATCTGGCGCAGCAGGGCGTTCATCTCGTCCAATGTCAGGCGGCGGTTGGCGCGCACCGCCCCATGGCAGGCCATGGTGCCCAGAATTTCGTTGTGCGCCCGCTGCACCACGCTGGAGGCATCGTGCTGGGCCAATTCGGCCAGCACGCTGCGGGCCAGTTCCACCGCGTCACCCTGAGCCAGGCTGGTGGGCACCGCCCGCACGGCCAGTGTTTTAGCGGACAGCGGCGATATTTCCATGCCCAGTTGCTGCAAAACTTCTTGGCAGCTTTCGGCAGTGGCCACTTCGTGGGGTGTGGCGGCAAAGGTCGCGGGAATCAACAGCGGTTGGCTGCTGATTTGGGTCTGGGTCCATTGCTGCTTGAGCCGTTCGTAAACGATGCGTTCGTGCGCCGCATGCATATCGACCACGATCAAACCTTGCGCGTTTTCAGCGAGCACATAGACCCCTTGCAGTTGCGCGATGGCGCGGCCCAGTGGCCAGTCGCCGGGGGGCAGTTCGTTGGGGGCTGCGCCCTGCGTGGGCGCGTCCATACTGCGCACCGCTGCATCTGCCGGTTCGCCCAAATTAGGGCGCTGTGTGCCCAGGGGCTCAAAGCCTGAGCTGATCGGATTCGCAGAGTCTGCGCCTTCAACAGGTTGACCCCAAAGCGCTTGGAGATCGGCCACATGGCGGCTGTAGCGCGTGTCACTGGGAGGGGCATAGCCAAAAGGCCTTGCGCCCTTGCTCACAGGTGCGTCCAGCGCCATGCCACGTTGCTGCCAAGCCGCCGATTCAGGTAATCGGGGCGCAGTGGCCTGGGATAAAGCAAAGCCGTTGCCTCCCTGCGCAGTTTCGCCGCCCAAGGCCTGCGCCGTCAGTGCATGGGCCCGCGGCACAGCCAACGCGTTTTCAATCGCATGACGCACGGCCTGGTGGATTTCGCGGCTGTCGCGAAACCGCACCTCGATTTTGGTGGGGTGCACGTTCACATCGACCCGGGTAGGGTCCATCTGCACATACAGCGCGTAGACCGGTTGCCGCTGTCCGTGCAGCACGTCTTCGTAGGCGCTGCGCGCGCCGTGCGTGAGCACCTTGTCACGCACAAATCGGCCGTTCACATAGGCAAACTGATGGTCCGGGCGTGAGCGCGCGGCGTCGGGCACACCGGCACGCCCGGTGATGTGCACCGGGCCGGTGCGGTAATCCACCGCCACCGATTGGGCGACAAAATCTTCGCCCAGCACATCGGCCAAGCGTTGCTCCAGCCCGGCCGGTCCAGGGTGGTTGCGCCACTGCTCGACCAGTTTGCCTTCGTGCCAAATGGCAAAGCCCACATCGGGTCGGGCCAAGGCATGGCGGCGCACCGACTCCATGCAATGGGCCAGCTCGGTGCTGTCGGACTTGAGGAATTTGCGCCGTGCTGGCGTGGAGAAAAACAGTTCTTTGACTTCCACCGTGGTGCCGATGGCGCGTGCCGCAGGCCGCAGCTCGCCGGTGCGACCGTCCAGCACAAAGGCGCTGGCTTGGCCGGCGGTGCGCGACAGCAAACTCATCTCAGACACTGAATTGATCGCGGCCAAGGCCTCGCCCCGGAAACCCATGGTGGCCACCGACTCCAAATCGTCCAAGCTGCCGATCTTGCTGGTGGCGTGGCGCTTCAAGGCCACGGGCAGCTCGTCGGGTGCTATGCCTGCGCCATCGTCTTCCACCGCGATCCAGCGCGTGCCGCCCGCCAGCAATCGCAGCGTGATCTGGCTGGCGCCGGCGTCCAAGGCGTTGTCCAGCAGCTCACGCACCACCGAGGCAGGGCGCTCGACCACCTCGCCGGCTGCGATCTGGCTGATCAACTCGTCAGGCAGTTCGCGGATCGGCTGGCGGGGCAGGGGGGCTGTGGGGAGGGGCAGGCCTTCAGAAGAGGCGTCAATTTCGGTGTTCACCTGCAAATTGTAGGTCCTTAGCGCGGGGCCAGAATGAATGTCAGGTCAAGGGATAATCGGCGCATGGACATCTTCATGCAGCTCATCGATTTCATCCTCCATGTGGACGTGCACCTGCGCGAGTTTGTGGCGCAATACGGTGTGGCGGTGTACGCCTTGCTGTTCGCGATCGTGTTTGTGGAAACCGGTTTGGTGATCATGCCGTTTTTGCCGGGTGACTCGCTGTTGTTCATCGTCGGGACCCTGTGCGGCGCCGACCTGATGAGCATGCCCCTGGCTATGTTGGTGCTGGTGGTGGCGGCGATCGCAGGCGATCAGGTGAACTACAGCCTTGGCCACTACTTTGGCCCCAAGGTGTTCAAGTGGGAAGACTCGCGACTGTTCAACCGCGCCGCGTTTGACAAAGCCCATGCGTTTTACGAAAAGTACGGCGGCATCACCATCGTGCTGGCGCGATTCATGCCGTTCATCCGCACTTTTGTGCCCTTTATCGCTGGGGTGGCCGCCATGACGCGCAGCAAATTCACCGCTTACAACGTGGCGGGCGGTTTGTTCTGGGTGCTGAGCCTGACCCTGGCGGGCTACTTTTTTGGCAACCTGCCGTTTGTGCAAACGCATTTATCCAAAATCATTTGGGCTTTGATCTTGGTGCCCGGTACGATCACCCTGATCGGCGCTTGGCGCGCGCGCAGCCATGGGCATTAGCCACCCCTGAACTACAGGCTGCGGTTGCGCGCCAGTGGCGGGTTACGCGCAAAGTAGGCTTTGATGCCTTTCATCAGCGCATCGGCCAGATTGTCTTGGTAGGTAGTGCTGCGCAGTTTGTCTTCTTCGTCAGGGTTGCTGATGAAGGCGGTTTCCACCAACACGCTGGGAATGTCGGGCGCTTTGAGCACCGCAAAACTGGCTTGTTCGACCTTGGGTTTGTGCAAGCGGCCCACGCCCCCGATTTCGCGCAACATGGCCCCGCCCAACTGCAGGCTGTCGTTGATTTGCGCCGTGGTGCTCATGTCCAGCAAGGCGCGTTTGACCTGGGCATCGTGCGCCACGATGTTCACTCCGCCGATCAAATCGGCTTTGTTTTCTTGGTTCGCCATCCATCGCGCTGCGCTGCTGGAGGCGCCACCCTGACTCAAAGCGAACACACTGGCCCCTTGCGCGTTCGGTGTGAAAAAAGCATCGGCATGGATGCTGACAAACAAATCGGCCTGCACGCTGCGCGCTTTTTGCACCCGCACATGCAGGGGTACAAAAAAATCAGCCTCACGCGTGAGGTAGGCGCGCATCGGACTGCCGTTGACACTGGCGGCGTTGATGCGTTCTTTCAAGCGCTGTGCAATTTGCAGCACCACGTCTTTTTCGCGGGTGCCGGCGGGGCCAACGGCTCCGGGGTCTTCGCCGCCGTGTCCAGGGTCCAGGGCAATGATGATCAAGCGATCGGTGCGTTGCGGTGCGCCAGGCAAGAGCTGCGCACGCGAGGCTGGATCAGCGCTGTCCAAGTACACGCCCGGGTCGGCGCGCGGTGCACGGCGGGTCATGGGTTCGGCAGGGCCGTTGGCCGTCGCTGCGGCAGAGGGCGTTGTGAGGGGGCCGCTGGGTTTGCCCGATTGCTTGCGTATCAGCTCACCCAGCGGGTCACCCGCGCTGGAGCCTGCGGGCAGGGGGGGCTGTGCGGCGGTGAGGGGGGAGACTGCAGGCGCAGCCGCTTGCAGGCGTTCTTGAATCAAAGCTTCCAGAGGGTCAGCGGCCACGCGGGGGTAAAGGTCCAGCACCAACCGGTGCTGGTAGGCGGCGACCGGGGCTAAGGCAAAGACCTGGGGCGCAATGTCGCGCTTGAGGTCAATCACCAGCCTCACCACCCCAGGGCTGTTTTGCCCCACGCGGACGCCAGCGATGTTCGGGTCGTCGGGTCTTACCTTGCCCACCAACTCACGCAGCGCACTGTTCAGTTCCAGGCCTTGGATGTCGATGGCCAAGCGCGGTGGTGAAGGAATGAAGGTTTGAACCGCTTGCAGCGGGGTATCCGACTCCAGCGTGACCCGGGTGTAATCGGCCGAAGGCCAGACTCGCACTGCCAACATGCTCGCGCCCCAGGCCAATTGACGCCAGCCCAGCACCAGCACGGCCACGCCAGCTTGCATCAGTTGGCGCCGTTTCAGACCCGAGCCGGGTTCAAAGTGCATGTGGCAAGCCTTGAATCAGTGTGGCGCCTGTGTCGGTGTGGGCGCTGAAGAGCACCTGCCGGGTCTCGTCGGCGCTCAGTTCAATGGCAATGGTCAGGTCAGGTGTGGGTAAGCGACCCGCAGCCTGGTTGGGCCACTCGGCCAGCTTCAGTCCAGGACTGGCAAAAATGTCTCTGAAACCGGCGTCTTCCCATTCCTGCGGGTCGTTGAAACGGTAGAAATCAAAATGCCAAATCGCCAGATCACCCGCTTCGTGCGGCTCCACCACCGCGTAAGTGGGGCTTTTGATCCGGCCCGTGACCCCCAGAGCCCGCAGCAGATGGCGCACCAGCGTGGTTTTGCCCGTGCCCAAATCACCTTGCAGCTCGATGTAGCAATTTCGGATGGCCGTTGGGCGTGCCAGTGCCTGGGCAAAGGCTTGGGTGTCCTCTTCGCTGTGCCACACACAGTGCGCGCTGTGTGTTCCTACAATCGGCGGGTGACTGCTGTTCGTACTCAGATCGATCCTTTGGTGTTGTGGCCCCAAGTGCAAACTTGGGCGCGGGAACTCGGATTTTCGCAAATTGCCGTGACCGGTGTGGATTTGTCCACTTCCGAGCCGGGTTTGCAGGCCTGGCTGGCGGCAGGTTTTCACGGCAGCATGGACTACATGGCCGCCCACGGTTTGAAGCGCGCACGCCCAGCCGAGTTGGTGCCCGGCACGGTGAGCGTGATCAGCGCACGCATGGATTATCTGCCGATGAACACCGATGGCGATTGGGTGGCCTTGGAAAACGCCCGTGCCCAACGGCCAGGGGAGGCTGTGGTTTCTCTGTATGCGCGAGGGCGGGACTACCACAAGGTGCTGCGCGCTCGCCTGCAAAAGTTGCAAGACCAACTGGCGCGGCACATTGGTCCCTTCGGGCATCGGGTGTTCACTGATTCGGCCCCCGTGTTGGAGGCTGAGCTGGCGACACGCAGCGGCTTGGGCTGGCGTGGCAAAAACACCCTGGTGCTGCAACGCGAAGCCGGATCGATGTTTTTTTTGGGCGAGTTGTTCATTGACTTTGCCTTGCCCTGCAGCGAGCCCGTCTCAGCCCATTGCGGTCAGTGCAGCGCTTGCATCGACTTGTGTCCGACGGCGGCGATTGTCGGCCCGTACCAACTGGATGCACGTCGTTGCATTTCGTACTTGACGATTGAACATGAAGGGCCGATTCCCGAGGAACTGAGACCCCTGATTGGCAATCGGATTTATGGATGCGATGAATGCCAACTGGTTTGCCCCTGGAACAAGTATGCGCAGCGCAGCACTTTGCCGGATTTCGATGTTCGCCCCGGCTTGGCCGGTGAAACCATTGCGGCATTGTTGGCCTGGGACGAAGCCGAGTTTTTGCGCCGCACCGAAGGCAGCGCGATTCGCCGCATCGGTCACGCACGCTGGCTGCGCAACTTGGCTTTGGCGGCGGGCAATGCATTGGCTTCGTCAGAGACACAGGTCCTTCAAGCGCAGTTGCTGAAAACCCGCTTACAAGCTTTGTCGGGGCACGCAAGCGATGTGGTGCGCGAACAAGCCGGCTGGTCGCTGGCGCAGGCCCGCTAAGGTGTCAGCGCAGCACCACCAGGGCAAAAGGCAAGCTCACCATGCCCAGCAGCGTTGACAGGGTGACCAGAGCCGCTACGTAAGGCCCGTTGTAGCCCATGCGGGCGGCCAGAACATAGCAACTCGAAGCGGTAGGCAAGGCCGAAAATGCCAGCAGCACCGAGCTTTGTGTGGCAGACAGGTGAAAAGCCTGGGCCAGGAAAAAAGCCACCAAAGGCACAAGCAGATGACGCAAACTCAATAACGCCAGACCGAGTAATTTGCCATTCTTCAAGCTGTTCAGTTGCATGCCCGCGCCTGCACACATGAGACCCAGCGCCAGTGAGGCTGCGCCGATGCGGCTCACGCTCGGGTCCAGCCAGGTTGGGACGCGAAAGCCGAGAAAATTACAGGCCAAACCCGCAAACGTGGCCAGGATCAAAGGGTTGCGCATTAACTCGCGCCAAAAACTGCTTTGCCCATGCCGCGCCATGGGCCAAACCGCAGCCATGTTGAACATGGGTACGCAAAAGCCAATCAGCACCGAAATCAACAACAGGCCCTCGCCCCCCGCCAAGCGTTCGGCCAGAGCCAGGGCAATGTAGGAGTTAAAGCGAAAGCCGATCTGCGCGGCTGCCGCGTGTTCTTTGCGGTCGATGAAGCGCCCCAAAATCGGCCAGTAAGGCAAGCTGTAGGACAGGGCGATGGCGACCAGACCCATGCAAACGCCAGCCCCAATCAGATTGGAGGCTGCCACCAGATCGAGCGGGCTTTTCACGATGGAATGAAAAAGCAGTACCGGAAACAAGAAGAAATAGACCAGCGGTTCGACCTGCTGCCACACCTCGCGGTTCAGGGCGGTGTATCGGCAGACCAGGTAGCCGCAAAGAATCAAAGAAAAGTCGGGAACGAGGAGTTGGGCGTAATTCACGGGCTTGAGCATAACGGGTTTGCCAGATGGCGCCTGTCACTCGCAGTCCGCTGGATTTTTGTGCTTATGATGGCGAGATCGAAGTCATTATTGGAGATGAAAGTTTATGAACCGTCGTGATCTCATTGGTGTTGTGTTGGCCAGTACCGCTTTGGGGTGCGCTTTGGCAGATACCTATCCGAACAAAGTGGTGCGCCTGCAAGTGCCTTTTGCACCCGGTGGCACCACCGACATCGTGGCCCGTGTGATCGCAGACCCTTTGGCCAAGGCCATTGGCCAATCGGTGGTGGTGGAGAACAAGGCCGGTGGCGGTGGCGTGGTCGGGGCCAATGAAACCGCCAAGGCCCTGCCAGATGGCTACAACCTGGGCGTGGCCACCGTGTCGACCACGGCGGCCAATCCGGCCATCAACACCAAGATTCCTTACAACCCGGTGACCGACTTCACCCCCATCATCAACATTGCAGCCACCCCCAACGTGATTGCGGTGCACCCCAGCTTTCCGGCCAGGGATTACAAAAGCTTTGTGGCTGAGTTGAAAAAGAACCCAGGCAAATACTCTTATTCCTCCTCGGGTACGGGCGGCATTGGCCATTTGCAGACCGAGTTGTGGAAGAGTTTGGCGGGCGTGTTCATCACCCACATCCCTTACCGCGGTGCAGGCCCTGCCTTGAACGACACGGTGGCCGGTCAAGTGCCGATCATTTTTGACAACATGCCTTCGGCTTTGCCTTTCATCCAGACCGGCAAATTGATCCCGATCGTGGTGGCCGCACCGCAGCGCCTGCCGCAACTGCCCAATGTGCCCACCTTCAAAGAAGTGGGCTTGGAGCCGGTGAACCGCATGGCTTACTACGGTATCTATGGCCCCAAGGGACTGCCCAAAGAAGTGGTCGAGAAGATCAACGGCGGCGTGAAAAAAGCCCTGCAAGATCCAGCCGTGGTCAAACGCATTCAGGACACCGGCTCTTTGGTGGTGGCCAACTCGCCTGAAGAGTTTGCCGCGCAGATCAAGGCCGAGTTCGAGGTGTACAAAAAAGTGGTGGATCAGCAAAAGCTCAAGCTCGACTGACCCTGCCACTGATGCTGCCTGAAAGTCAGAGCGCGATCGATCGCTTCATTGATGCCCTCTGGCTGGAAGATGGCTTGTCCGCCAACACCCTGGCCGCCTATCGTCGCGACCTGAGCCTGTTGGCCCATTGGTTGCGCGAACAAGGCGTGACTTTGGACCAAACCACCGAACCCCATTTGCAGCAGTACTTTGCGGTGAAACATGCGGCCACCAAAGCCACATCGGCCAATCGCCGTTTGACGGTGTTCAAACGTTACTTTCGTTGGGCGCTGCGTGAACGCTATGTGCAGGCCGATCCCACTTTGCGCATGCTGGCGGCCAAACAGTCGCTGCGGGTGCCCAAAACGCTGAGCGAACCACAGGTCGAGCTGCTGCTCCATGCCCCCGATGTGCACGACGCTTTGGGCCTGCGTGACCGCAGCATGCTGGAGTTGATGTATGCCAGCGGCTTGCGGGTCAGCGAGTTGGTGCAACTCAAAACCTTGCATGTTTCGCTCAACGACCACGTGCTGCGCATCATGGGCAAGGGCAGCAAAGAGCGCTTGGTGCCTTTCGGTCAAGAGGCGCGGGCCTGGTTGGAGCGTTATCTGCAGTCGGCACGGCCAGCCATTTTGGGCGGACGTCAAACCGAAGACTTGTTTGTCAGCAGCAGCGGGCCCAAACCCGGCACGGCCTTGTCGCGGGTGATGTTCTGGAATTTGGTCAAGCGTTACGCGCTGCAAGCGGGCATCACCACGCCCTTGTCGCCCCACACTTTGCGCCATGCCTTTGCCACGCATTTGCTCAACCACGGTGCCGATTTGCGTTCGGTGCAAATGCTGCTGGGTCACGCCGATATTTCCACCACCACGATTTACACCCACATCGCCCGCGAGCGGCTCAAGAGTTTGCACGCGCAGCACCATCCGCGCGGCTGATCACTCCAAAGCAGCGAGTTCTGCTTCGTCAAAGCCTGCCAATCGGCGCGCCGCCATATTGAAGGGTGGGCGCAGTTTGGGGGCGTCGTACTGCGCGATCAAGGCGGCGTAGGTCGCCACAGGGTCCAGGCCGCGCGCTTGGCACAGGTGGCGGTACCAGCGGTTGCCGGCGGCCACATGGCCAATTTCTTCGTCCAAAATCACATCCAAAATCTGACCGGCTTGGTGATCGCCCGCGCCGATCAATTTGTTTTTCACGCCGGGGGACGCATCCAGCCCACGCGCTTCCAGGGTTCGCGGCACGATGCCGATGCGCGCCAGCACATCGCCTTGGGTGCGTTCGGCCATTTCCCACAATGCATTGTGCGCGGGAAAGTCGCCATAGTCGTAACCCAGGCTGCGCAAGTGTTCGCGCAGCAGCATGAAGTGCTTGGCTTCCTCTTGGGCAATACGCATCCAGTCGGTGTAGAAGGCATCGGGTAAATCCGGGAAACGCCAAACCACGTCCAGCGCCAGGTCGATCGCATTGAGTTCAATGTGTGCCACCGAGTGCACCAGCAAAGCACGGCCCTCTAAGGTGGACAAGGGTTTGGGTTTGAGCAGTGTGTGAGCCACCAGTTCGGGCTTGGCCGGGCGACCTGGAATCGGGGCGTGCGGTGTCAATACCTCGGTAGCGCGAACGGGCAAGGTCAAATCCAGCGCCAGTGTGGCCTGTGCTTTGCGAACCGCATCGGTTTCACACAAAGGCCCCAGGGCGGCGATTCGCAAAGAAGTCATGGACAAAGGTGCTCAGGGTAGGAAGGAGGCAGGGACAGCAACACCGTGCAGGTGACAGGCACTGGCCAGCGTCTTGCCTACAATTGTAATTTCACACACATCTTCAGGAGCATCCGATGGCGATTTACGAACTCGATGGCAAACAACCCCAAGTGGCAGCATCTGCCTGGGTCGCCGACAGCGCGCAGGTGATGGGTGCCGTGACCCTTCACGCCAATGCCAGCGTGTGGTTTGGCAGCGTGATTCGGGGCGATACCGAGACCATTGAGATCGGCGAAGGCAGCAACATCCAAGACGGCAGCGTGATGCACGCCGACCACGGCAAGCCCTTGGTGGTGGGCAAACATGTGACTGTGGGCCACATGGTGATGCTGCACGGCTGCACCATCGGTGACGAGACGCTGATCGGCATCGGCGCGGTGGTGCTCAATGGTGCGAAAATAGGCAAGAATTGTTTGGTGGGCGCAGGCTCTTTGGTGACCGAAGGCAAGGAGTTCCCAGATGGCTCCATGATCATGGGCAGCCCTGCCAAAGTGGTGCGCGAACTCAGTCCTGAACAAATCGAAGGCTTGCGCCAAAGCGCCCGGCACTATGTTGAAAATGCCCACCGCTTTCAAACGACGCTGAAAAAAATCACTTGAATACCCTGAGGCGGCATTGACCGCTGGAATCCACTTGTCTGAACTTCATAAATTTTTATTCGATGGCCTGCCGGTGCGCGGCATGGTGGTGCGCCTGACGGATGCATGGCAAGCCATTTTGGCGCGGCGCGCGGGCAATACCGAGTCGGGCGCTTACCCTGCTTGCGTCAGTCATTTGCTGGGCGAAATGGCCGCGGCCAGCGTGTTGATGCAGGGCAATATCAAATTCAACGGTGCGTTGGTACTGCAAATCATGGGCGACGGGCCCTTGAAGCTGGCGGTGGTCGAAGTGCAACCTGACTTCAGCCTTCGCGCTACGGCCACCCTGACCGGAGCCATCGCGCATGACGCGCCGCTGAGCCACATGGTGAATGTGAACAACCAAGGCCGCTGCGCCATCACCCTGGACCCACTCGACCGCCAACCCGGCCAGCAGCCTTACCAAGGCGTGGTGCCGCTGTTTGACGATCATCATCACAAAATTGAAAACTTTGCCGAGGTGCTGGAGCACTACATGCTGCAGTCGGAGCAATTGGACACGGTGTTGGTGTTGGCCGCCGATGACCAAGTGGCGGCGGGCTTGCTGATTCAGCGGCTCCCTGTGGAGGGCGATGGCAATTTGGCAGGGCAGGTCGATTCGGTGGCGCGCGAAGCCTTGCTGGGGCGCAGTGAAGACTACAACCGCATCGCTATTTTGGCCAAGAGCTTGAAACGCGAAGAGTTGTTGACGCTGGATGTGGACACAATTTTGCACCGCCTGTTTTGGGAAGAGCCGATCGTGCGCTTTGTGCCGCATGCCGGTGAAACTGCGCCCAAGTTCGCTTGTCGCTGCAGCCGCGAGCGCGTCAGCCAGATGATCCGCAGCCTCGGTGTGGAAGAGGTGGAGAGCATCTTGGCCGAGCAAGGCCAGGTGGAGGTGGCCTGCGAATTTTGTGGCCAGCAGTACCGCTACGACCCGATCGATGCGGCGGGCATTTTCACAGGTTTGATACCTGCTGCCGCTGACAGCGCCCCTCCTGCCAATTTGCACTGAAGCGTGTGGCCTTGAGGAAATCCGAGGCGTTTATTCGGGACGCTTGAGTAAATCTGAAAACAAGCGGTGTTCGCATGCCGCGTCTGAACATTTGTCGCAGTTCCACACGGTGCGGCCCCGGTTCAAGGCGTACTGGCCTTGGGTGCGGGTGGTTTGTGCGGCTTGCAGCATGGGATGGACCCCCGTCATGGAAGAGGGCTTATCCCAGCCCAGCGCCAGCAAGGCATTGTTCAAGCGCTCTTGCCCTTGGCCATAGACCACTTTGTAGGCCAGGCCTGCGCTGTGCAAGGCGCTGCGCAGCAGCGCGTCCACCGGCTCGCGCACATGGGGGCCGTCGCGTTGCAGGCCGTCGGCCACCCAAGGTAAATCCAAACCCATCACCAAAGTCATGTCATAGACCTGCTGGTGCTCGGCCGCCATGGCGTACAGCGAGGTATCGTTGAAAAGCTTGTGGCTGTAAACCGCTGTCATCAAAGGTGTGGTGTCAGCGATCACAATGCCGCTGGTGTGTCGCAGCACGGAGTTAGCTTGTTGCTGGGCAATCTGCGCTTGCTCATGCGGCTCGGGCGTGCGGCCTTGCGCATCGCACCAGGTGCGCAGGTACTCGGTCACCAGATGCACTTGCAGACCGCGAACGTGCAGGGTGTGCATCAGCGCCAAGCTGAGTTGCGATTTGCCGGTGCTTTCAGCGCCCAGCAAAGCGATGCGAATCAGCGTATTTGCTTGTGCCATGTGCGCCAACCGATCACACTCATGGCCGAGAAAATGGCGTACAACACCACCGTCAACCACAAGGCTTTATAGGCAAACAATCCCATGCTCAGGGTGTTGACCAACAGCCAGACTGACCAGTTCTCCAGGTATTTTCGGCCCAGCAAATACTGGCCCATCAGACTCAGTGCGGTCACCAAACCATCCCACCAAGGCACGTCGGTGTCGGTGAAATGCATCAAAAACAAGGCCAACATGGGCCACAGCAGCAAGCTGCTGAACAAGCATTGCCAGCGTGCGCGTCGATTCAGCTTGCGAATGGGCAGGGCTGGGAGAGGTGTGGTTTGCGCAGGGGATTGAGCGGCTGGCTCGGCTTCGTGTGGCTGCAAGACAACGGCGGGCCGCAGCCACTGCCACCAACCCCACAAGGCGAGCACGGCAAAGACCACTTGCAGTGCAGCTTCGCCGTACAGTTGACTGTCCCTGAACACAAAAAAATACAGCGCAGAGCTGGCGATGGCCAATGGCCAACTCCAATGCAGTTCACGGATGCTGCACCACACCATCACCACCGCCAGCGCAAAACCAGCGGCTTCGGCAGGGTCCATCATTTGGCGATCTGAACGTAGATCTCGTTGGGCTTGACCATGCCCAACTCGTTACGGGCGCGCTCTTCGACCATGTTCAATCCTTCTTTCAGGTCGTTGATCTCGGCGCTGAGTTGCTCATTCACCAGCCGGGCTTTGTCATTGGCCTGTTTTTGGTCCTGAACTTTGCGTTCCAACTCGGTCACCGTGGGAATGCTGCCCCGGCCCAGCCAAAGCTGCGCCTGCAAGACCACCAAAACGATGGCCAAAACAACAGGCAAAAAGCGGTTTCCCATGACAGTCAGCGAACTGGATACGGTGAAATTTTTTAACGCAGGTTGTAGAACGCCGAGCGACCAGGGTAGACGGCCACATCGCCCAAGTCTTCTTCGATGCGCAGGAGCTGGTTGTATTTGGCGATGCGGTCGGAGCGGCTCATCGAGCCGGTTTTGATTTGACCGGCGTTCAAGCCCACAGCGATGTCGGCGATGGTGGAGTCTTCGGTCTCGCCCGAGCGGTGGCTGATGACGGCGGTGTAGCCCGCACGCTTGGCCATTTCGATGGCTTCAAAAGTTTCCGTCAAAGTGCCGATTTGGTTGATCTTGATCAGGATCGAATTGGCAATGCCTTTGTCGATGCCTTCTTTGAAGATCTTGGTGTTGGTGACAAACAAGTCATCGCCCACAATTTGCACGTTTTTGGCCAGGCGGTCGGTCAGAACTTTCCAGCCGTCCCAGTCGTTTTCCGCCATGCCGTCTTCGATGCTGATGATGGGGTACTTGTCGCACCACGTGGCCAGCATGTCTGTCCACTGCTGGGAAGTCAGCGAGATGCCGCCTTCTCCAGCGAGCACGTACTTACCGTCTTTGTAAAACTCGCTGGCCGCACAATCCAGGCCAATGGCGATTTGCTCACCGGCGGTGTAACCGGCTGCGGCAATGGCGTCCAGCACCATTTGAATCGCGGCTTCATGGCTGTCGACGTTGGGCGCAAATCCGCCTTCGTCGCCCACGGCAATGCTCATGCCCTTGTCGTGGATGATTTTCTTCAGCGCATGGAACACCTCTGCACCCCAGCGCACGGCTTCGCGAAACGACGGTGCGCCCACGGGGATGATCATGAACTCTTGCAAGTCCAAGTTGTTGTTGGCATGCGCGCCGCCGTTGATGACGTTCATCATGGGCACAGGCAGCTGATTGCCATTCATGCCGCCAAAATAGCGGTACAGGGGCAGCCCCGACTCTTCGGCCGCAGCGCGGGCCACCGCCATCGACACCGCCAGCATGGCGTTGGCGCCCAAGCGGCTCTTGTTGTCGGTGCCGTCCAAGTCGATCAGCGTACGGTCCAAGAAGGCTTGCTCGGAAGCGTCCAGGCCCAGCACGGCTTCAGAGATTTCGGTGTTGATGTGTTCGACGGCTTTGAGCACGCCTTTGCCCAGATAGCGGCTTTTGTCGCCATCGCGCAGTTCTATCGCTTCGCGGCTGCCGGTGGAGGCGCCGGACGGCACCGCCGCGCGGCCCATGACGCCAGACTCCAGCAACACATCGCATTCCACGGTGGGGTTGCCACGGCTGTCCAAAATTTCACGGCCGACGATATCTACGATTGCACTCATGTTCAGACTCTCTCAATGTCAATGATAAAAAACAGGCTTACACACCCTCGACCACGACCATGCGCATGATGGCTGCGCCTGCACGCGCCTCACGGGCTTTGAGGTATTCAGGCGTGTCGTAAAACGCCTTGGCGGCTTCAAAGGTCGGGAATTTCAAAATCACGATGCGCTCTGGAGCCCAGTCGCCTTCCAGCACTGCGACTTGGCCGCCGCGCACACAAACTTCCGCGTTGTGGGCTTTCATGGCGGCGGTGGACCATTTTTTGTACTCTTCATACTGAACTGGATCGGTCACTTGGACGTTGGCGATGACATAGCCGCTCATACAAAATCTTCCTCTAAAAACGGATTCTTTTTGGTGACGGCATCCAGCTGCACCAGTGTTTCCAGCAGCGCCTTCATTTTGCCCAGGGGCACGGCATTGGGGCCGTCGGACCAAGCCTGGGCGGGTTGGGGATGGGTCTCCATGAAGAGCCCCGCCACACCTGCGGCCACGCCAGCACGCGCCAGCACCGGTACCATCTCGCGGGCGCCGCCACTGCTGGTGCCTTGACCGCCGGGTTTTTGCACCGAGTGGGTCACGTCAAACACCACCGGTGCGCCGGTTTTGCGCATCTCGGCCAGGCTGCTCATGTCGGCGACCAAGTTGTTGTAGCCAAAGCTCACACCGCGCTCACACGCCAAGAAGTTGTCTTCGGACAAGCCGGCTTCGCGGGCGGCGCTGCGGGCTTTGTCGATGACGTTTTTCATGTCCCATGGGGCCAGGAACTGCCCCTTTTTGATGTTCACCGGCTTGCCCGACTGGGCCACGGCGCGGATGAAATCGGTCTGGCGGCACAAAAACGCGGGAGTCTGCAGCACATCGACCACGCTCGCCACGACTTTGACCTGGGACTCGTCATGCACATCGGTGAGGATGGGGACGCCGATTTGGCGGCGCACTTCATCCAGGATTTTCAAACCGGCATCGATGCCCACACCGCGCTGGGTACTGCCCGAGGAGCGGTTGGCTTTGTCGAACGAGCCCTTGTAAATCAAAGGGATGCCCAGGGCATCGCAGATTTCTTTGAGCTGTCCGGCCACATCCAGCGACATCTCCAAGCCCTCAATCGAGCAGGTGCCTGCGATCAGAAAGAAGGGCCGGTTCAGGCCGACGTCAAAGCCGCAAAGTTTCATAGGGGCATCCTGTGGGACAAGAAAAGGGATTCAGGCCGCAGCCTTGTGCGCCACGGCGGCTTTGACAAAGGCGTTGAACAGCGGATGGCCGTCCCACGGGGTGGACTTGAATTCAGGGTGAAATTGCACACCCACGAACCAAGGGTGTGCCGTGGGCGGCAGCTCGACGATTTCAGTCAACTGCTCGCGCTGAGTCAGGGCCGAAATCACCAGACCGGCTTTGCGCAGCGCGTCCAGGTAATTCACGTTCGCTTCGTAGCGGTGGCGATGCCGTTCGGTGACCACGTCGCCATAGATTTGGTGGGCCAAAGTTCCTTTGCTCACATCCGAGCTTTGCGCGCCTAAGCGCATGGTGCCGCCCAGATCAGAGTTGGCGTCGCGCACCTGGATGGAACCGTCGGCGTCTTTCCACTCGTTGATCAAGGCGATCACGGGGAATGGCGTCTCCGGTTCGAACTCGGTGCTGTTCGCGTCCTTCATGCCGGCCATGTGGCGGGCGTATTCGATGGTGGCCACTTGCATGCCCAGGCAAATGCCCAGGTAAGGCACTTTCTGTTCGCGGGCAAACTGGGCGGTGGAGATTTTGCCTTCCACACCGCGTTTGCCAAAACCGCCTGGCACCAGCACGCCGTCGTAGGCGGCCAGTTGGGCCACGGTCTCGGGGGTGATGGTTTCGGAGTCGATGTGGGCGATCTTCACCCGCACATGGTTTTGCATACCGGCGTGGCGCAAAGCTTCGTTCACCGACTTGTAGCTGTCGGTCAACTCCACATACTTGCCGACCATGGCGATGGTGACTTCGCCCTTGGGGTGCTCTGTTTCAAACACCAAGTCGTCCCAACGCTTGAGGCTGGCTGGCGGGGTGTTCAAGCGCAGTTTGTCGCAAATTAGGCCGTCCAGGCCTTGCTCGTGCAGCACGCGCGGCACTTTGTAGATGGTGTCCACATCGGGCATGGAGATCACGCCCCAGCTTTGCACATTGGTGAAGAGCGAGATTTTTTCGCGCTCTTCATCCGGGATGTAGCGGTCGGCACGGCACAGCAGGGCATCGGGCTGGATGCCGATTTCACGCAGTTTTTGCACCGTGTGCTGGGTCGGTTTGGTTTTCAGTTCACCTGCGGCAGCGATCCAGGGCAAATAAGTCAGGTGCACAAAGGCGGCGTTGTTGGGGCCCAAGCGCAGGCTGAGTTGGCGCACGGCTTCCAAAAAGGGCAGGGACTCGATGTCGCCCACGGTGCCGCCGATTTCCACAATCGCCACATCGACCGCTTCGGGGGTGTCAAATCCGGCACCGCGTTTGATGAAGTCTTGGATCTCGTTGGTCACATGCGGAATGACCTGCACGGTTTTGCCCAAATAGTCGCCGCGGCGCTCTTTCTCCAGCACGCTTTTGTAAATTTGCCCGGTGGTGAAGTTGTTGGCTTTCTTCATCCGGGTTTCAATGAAACGCTCGTAATGGCCCAAATCCAGATCGGTTTCAGCGCCGTCGTCGGTGACAAACACCTCGCCATGCTGGAAAGGCGACATGGTGCCGGGGTCGACGTTGAGGTAGGGATCGAGCTTGATGAGGGTGACGGAGAGGCCGCGCGATTCAAGGATCGCGGCAAGCGAGGCGGAGGCGATTCCCTTGCCCAGGGAAGACACCACACCGCCAGTGACGAAGACGAATTTGGTCATGTCCAAGACGGGAGAGCGGTCTCCCGGGAGCTGGTAAAGCGTAATTATAGTCAGGCGGCCCCCGACTTTGGTCTGACCCGATCGGTCTTTCGCGTTGAATTCCAAGCCCTCAGGTCTGCTACATTGCCCAGCATGAACACATTGGCTGGAAAACATTTGGTTCTGGGGCTCTCGGGCGGCATTGCCTGCTACAAAGCGGCTGAGTTGTGCCGTGCACTGGTCAAAGCAGGTGCGAGCGTGCAGGTGGTGATGACCGAAGCGGCAGAGCACTTCATGACCGCTGTGACGATGCAGGCCCTGTCGGGTCGCACGGTGTACACCTCGCAGTGGGACGCCCGCGAAGCCAATAACATGGCGCACATCAACTTGAGCCGCGAAGCCGATGCCATCGTCGTGGCGCCTGCGAGCGCCGACTTCATGGCCAAGTTATTGCATGGGCGTGCCGACGATTTGCTTAGCCTGATGTGCTTGGCGCGTCCGCTGGACAGTGTGCTTTTGATCGTGGCGCCGGCCATGAACCGAGAAATGTGGGCCAACCCTGCCACGCAGCGCAATGTGGCGCAATTGCGCGCCGATGGCGTGCACGTGCTGGATGTCGGCCAAGGCGATCAAGCCTGCGGTGAAACTGGCGACGGCCGCATGCTCGAAGCCGAAGAAATCCTGGACGATCTGCAAGCCTTCTTCACCCCCAAAACCCTGCTCGGCAAGCACGTGTTGGTGACTGCGGGCCCGACCTACGAAGCCATTGACCCGGTGCGCGGCATCACCAATTTGTCCAGCGGCAAAATGGGTTTTGCCATTGCCCGCGCGGCCCACCAGGCGGGTGCGCAGGTCAGTCTGGTGGCCGGTCCTGTGAGTTTGCCTACCCCCCGGGGAGTTCGGCGCATTGGCGTGCGTTCGGCGCACGAAATGATGCAAGCGGTGCAAGCGCAAGTGGATTCGGTCGATGTGTTTGTTGCTTGCGCAGCCGTGGCCGATTGGCGGCCTGCGACCTCAGCAGAACACAAGATCAAAAAAGACGGTTCGGGCCAAACTCCAGAGCTCAGTTTTGTGGAAAACCCCGATATTCTGGCCACGGTGGCGCAGTCAGCCCGTGCCCAATCCGGTGCGTTGTTTTGCGTGGGGTTTGCCGCCGAAAGCCACGACCTGTTGGCGCATGCCACCGCCAAACGCGCGCGCAAACAGGTGCCTCTCTTGGTGGGCAATATCGGCCCCAGCACCTTTGGGCAAGACGACAACGCTTTGCTTTTGGTGGATGCGCAGGGGGCCACCGAATTGCCACGGGCTTCCAAGCAAGATTTGGCCGACGATTTGATCGCAGAGATCGCCCGCCGCCTTTGATCTGTGGCGCATCACCCCCTTTGAATGAGATGAAAAAACCAATGAAGATCGATCTGAAAATCATGGACCCGCGCATGGCGGACCAGCTCCCCGCCTACGCCACCCCAGGCAGCGCCGGTTTGGATTTGCGCGCTTGTTTAGATGCGCCTTTGACGCTGGCGCCCAATGCCTGGCAGTTGGTGCCCACCGGCCTGGCGGTGCATTTGAACGATCCGGGCTTTGCGGCTGTTTTGTTGCCGCGTTCCGGTTTGGGCCACAAACACGGCATTGTGTTGGGCAATTTGGTGGGTTTGATCGACAGCGACTACCAAGGCCAACTGATGGTCAGCTGCTGGAACCGCAGCGATGTGGCTTTCACCATCGAGCCGATGGAGCGCATCGCCCAGATGGTCATCGTGCCCGTGGTGCAGGCCCAGTTCAATGTGGTGACCGAATTTGCCGCACCCAGTGAGCGCGGCGAGGGCGGGTACGGCTCGACCGGTAAAAAGTAAGGCGCTACCCCAGTTCAGTGCAGCAGTCGATTGGGGTCGGCCGGTTCGTGATTCTCACCCACTTCGATCCTGAAAAAGCCAGTGCCGCAGCTGCCTTGACCGACTTCGCTTTCGGTGGCTTCGCGAACCGCCTCGACTCTCAAGTGCAAGCGAAGGGCAATACCGGACAGCGGGTGGTTGCCGTCCAGCACCACGTGTTCGGGGTAAATTTCGGTGATGGTGTAGAGCACGTTGCGCGGCGCATCGGGATGAGAGCCTTCGGGTAAGGCCGTGCCCTCGATCGTCAGGCCTTCTTCGATTTCGGCCGGGAACAGGGCGCGCGGTTCCAAAAACAGCAGGTTTTCATCGAAGTCGCCAAACGCGTCTTCGGGCTCCAGGTGCAAATCGACCTTGGCGCCCCGGGTATGACCTTGCAAAGCGGCTTCAATTTTGGGCAGCAAATCATGCCCGCCCACCAAGAACTCCACCGGCTCGTCGAGCACGTCCAAAGTTTCGCCAAGGGTGTCTTTCAGGGTCCAGGTGAGTGCGACCACACATTGTTGAGTGATTTCCATAGGAGAATTGTCGCATGGACACTTCACAACCCCTTGCTCTACTGGGTGGGCTTTCGCCCGACCAGTTCATGAAACGCCATTGGCACAAAAAGCCTTTGTTGATTCGCCAAGCCATTCCTGGCTTTAGCCCCTTGTTGGACCGCGCTGAACTGATGGCGCTGGCCGCGAAAGACGATGTGGAGTCGCGCCTGGTGGTGCGCAAACCCCATGGCTGGACGTTGAAGCAGGGGCCGTTTTCTAAAAAGTCACTGCCGCCTTTCAAACAGCCGGGCTGGACAGTACTGGTGCAGGGCGTGGACTTGCATGATGAGGCTGTTCACCATTTGGCGCAGCAGTTTCGTTTTGTGCCCGATGCGCGCATGGACGATGTGATGATCAGCTACGCCACCGATGGCGGCGGCGTGGGCCCGCACTTTGACAGCTACGACGTCTTTTTGTTGCAAGCCCATGGGCAGCGGCGCTGGCGCATCGGTCGGCAAAAAGACCTGACCTTGCAGGACGGCGTGCCCTTGAAAATACTCGCCCATTTTGAGTACGAAGAAGAGTTCATTTTGAATCCTGGCGACATGCTGTATTTGCCGCCCTTGTATGCCCACGACGGCGATGCATTGGGCGAATGCATGACGTATTCGATGGGCTTTCGCGCTCCCCGCACAGGCGAATTGGCGCGCGAGTTGCTAGCGTGTTTGGCCGAAGAGGCGGTGCAGGTCGTGGGGGAATTGGTGTACCTCGACCCCCAACAACCCGCAGTCACCCAAGCTGGCGCCATTCCCGAAGCTTTGCAAGTTTTCGCACGGGCCGCGGTGGCCAAAGCATTGAAAGATCCGCAATTGCTCGATTGCTTGTTGGGCGAATACCTGACAGAGCCCAAACCTCAAGTCTGGTTTGAGAGCCAAGCTGAGCGAGAACTGAGCTGGCCGCAAGCGGTGGTGCTGGATCGCCGCACCCGAATGATGCACGACGCGCACCATGTCTTCATCAATGGAGAAAGCTTCAAGGCAGGTGGTCGTGATGCCCAACTGCTGCGCCGGCTGTCAAACGATCGGCGTTTGGACGCGAGGGCCGTCAGTCAGTTTTCATCCCCCGCTTTGGCGTTGCTGTCTGATTGGTGTGATGACGGCTGGATGCACCCCGAAGGGGCGTCTTAGCAATCAAATGGATTACAAAAAAGCAGTCGCGCTGAAAGGGGGCGTGAAAACCCCTATAATCGCAGGCTGAGATGAAAGAGCTCGAGTGCTTTCGCTCTGTCGCTGCAGTTTTGTAAGCACATTGCAAGCTGCGTTGACAATTTCCGGAAATTGTTTTTATCCCCCTGT
>CANFMK010000003.1 GCA_947448325.1 Comamonadaceae bacterium | reverse complement strand
TGACGGTCAGGACGATGTCTCCAAACTCTCTTACAGTTTTGCCACGGGCAGTCCGTCTGTGGTCAATGTGTTGCGATCGTTTTCGCAGCGGCACAGCCCATCGGGCGAAAAGTTTGTTTATGCCAGCGCCGAGACCGAAGTGCTGGGGCGCGTATTGACCGGCGCGACTGGGCGCAGCTTGGCCGACTTGACCACCGAATGGCTGTGGCAACCTCTGGGCGCTGAAAGCGATGCATTTTGGTGCCACGGCCGTGATCGCCAAGCGGCAGCCTATTTTTGTTTCAATGCCACCTTGCGTGACTGGGGGCGCTTGGGCGTGTTGATGGCCAATGAGGGCAAAGTGGGCCAGCGGCAAATCATTTCGGCCGACTACCTGCGAGAGGCCACAGACATTGCCAAGCAACCCCCCGCTTTTGCGCCCTACAAAGCCACGCCGTACTTTGGTTACGGTTACCAGTTTTGGTTGCACCCTTTGAAAGAACGCAGCTTTGCATTTCAGGGTGTGTATGGGCAGACCTTGTTTGTGCAGCCCGCCAGCGGCATTGTGATGGTGCAAACGGCGGTGTACGACAAGGCCAGCGGCGCGCAAGATCCTGAACCCTATGTCGAGCGGTCGGCTTTGTGGTTGGGTGTTTTGCAGTCTTTGGGTGGAAATACCGAACGCTATTGAGCCCCATGTCTCATGCAGCTGTGGTTTTGCCTTTGAAATCACAAAAAGTCGCCACACCGCATTGGTGGCACAAGGGCTTGCGGGCCTGGCAGACATAGCGACCATGCAGGATCAGCCAATGGTGCGAATCCACCATGTAGCGGGCAGGAATGCGTTTGAGCAACTTCAATTCGACCTCATACGGTGTTTTGCCCGGCGCTAGCCCGGTGCGGTTGCCCAGGCGAAACAGGTGAGTGTCCACCGCCATGGTCGGCTCGCCAAACGCCACATTGAGCACCACGTTGGCGGTTTTGCGGCCCACACCCGGCAAGGCTTCCAACGCTTCGCGTGTGCGGGGCACTTGGCCAGCGTGCTCATCCACCAAGATACGGCAGGTTTGCAGCAGGTGTTTGGCTTTGCTGTGGTACAGGCCAATGGTTTGGATGTATCGCTCCAAACCTTCTAGCCCGAGGTCCAGAATTTTTTGAGGCTTGCCCGCTACGGGAAACAATTTGCGCGTGGCCTTGTTCACCCCCACGTCGGTGGCCTGGGCTGACAGCAAGACCGCCGCGAGCAACTCGAACACACTGGTGTACTCCAGCTCGGTGTTGGGCATGGGGTTGGCGGCTTGGAGGGTGGCGAAGAAAGATTCAATCTGCTGCGGTTTCATGACGTGTCCAAAAGTTGGCAAAATGGCTGCCAAATTGTTTTGAAAGATACACCATGACGTTGCAGTTCGCCGATCGCCTGAACAATGTGGAGACTTCGGCCATTCGAGAGCTTTTCAAATTGCTGGGCAAGCCCGGCATCATCAGCTTTGCGGGGGGCTTTCCCGACAGCGCGATGTTTGACGTGCAAGGCATCCGCGAAGCCAGCAATGCCGCCTTGGACCAAGATGCTGGCGCGGCCTTGCAGTATGGCGCGACCGAAGGCTTTAACCCTCTGCGTGAACAACTGGCGCATTTCATGGCGCAAAAGGGCGCGCGCGATGTAACAGCCGAGCAGTTGATCGTCACCACCGGCAGTCAGCAGGCGCTGGATTTGATTGGCAAAACCATGATCAGCCCGGGTGACAAAGTGATTGTCGAAGGCCCCACGTTTTTGGCCACCATCCAGTGCTTTCGCTTGTACGGCGCCGAACTGATCAGCGCGCCGGTGGACGGTCACGGCGTGAAGACCGACGAGCTGGACAAGCTGATCGCCGAACACAAGCCCAAATTTGTTTACCTGATCCCGACCTTCGGCAACCCCAGCGGCGCTTTGCTCAGCGCCGAGCGGCGTCGTCAGGTGCTCGAGATGGCGGTGAAACACCAAACCTTGATCGTCGAAGACGACCCGTATGCCGATCTGTATTTTGGTGACGCGCCACCGCCCAGCCTGCTGGCGATGAGCCCTTTGGTGCCCGGTAGCCGCGAACTCTTGGTGCATTGCGGCTCCTTGTCCAAAGTGCTGTCGCCCGGTCTGCGTGTCGGCTGGATGGTGGGGCCGGCCGAGTTGCTGGCCCGCGCCACCATGTGCAAGCAATTCAGTGACGCGCACACCAGCACCTTTGCCCAAGCCACAGCGGCGCAATACCTCAAAGCCGGGCGCATGCCCGCCACGCTGGACAAGGTGCGTGCGGTCTATGCCCAGCGTGCCCAGACCATGGGCGATGCCCTGCGCCGTGAGTTGGGTGATGCGGTGGAGTTCGTGCAGCCCCAAGGCGGCTTGTTTGTCTGGGCGCGCTTGACCGGCGCTGGTGGCAAAGTGGCCGATGGCAACGTGTTCGCCAAGCGCGCGATTGACAACGGCGTGGCCTTTGTGCCGGGCGCGCCGTTCTTCTGCGCCCACCCCGACCCTGCTACTTTCCGCTTGAGTTTTGCCACTGCGGCTGAAGACAAAATCCTCGAAGGCGTGTCGCGCTTGGCCAAGGCTTTGTGAGCCATGTCGGCTCAACAGCATCTGGAAGTCCAGGGCCAGTGCGTCGTCGTGCAAGGGCAGGGGGAGGTCGTCCTCATGCTGCATGGTTGGCCCGACACCTTGGCTTTGTGGGACGGTACGGTGGATGCACTGGTAGACCGCTTTACTTGCGCGCGTTTGACCTTGCCCGGGTTTTTGGCCGACCCGCACACCCGCGGCCAAGCCACTTCGCTGGACGCCATGTGCGCGCTGCTGCTGCAAGTGGTGGACCGCATCAGCCCTGACCAGCCAGTGACCCTGATGCTGCACGATTGGGGTTGTATCTTTGGCTACGAATTTGCGATGCGTCACCCTGAACGTGTGAGCCGCGTGGTGGCGGTGGATGTGGGCGACCACAATTCGGCGGCCTTGCAACGCAGTTGGCGCTTGAAAGAAAAACTGTCTGTGATGGGCTATCAGGTGTGGCTGGCGCTGGCGTGGAAGTTGGGCGGCGAACTCGGCACCCGCATGACCCGCGCCATGGCCCGCTGGTTGGGCTGCCCCACCGATGCGGATGCCATCACCCACCATATGAACTACCCCTACGCCATGCAATGGTTTGGAACGGCCGGTGGGTTCAAAGCGGCAGCGCAAATCCAATTGCCCATGCCGCTGTTGTTTGTGTATGGCGAACGCAAACCTTTCATGTTCCATTCACGTCGTTGGCTGGAGCAGATCATGGCCCAAGCGGGCAGCGCTGTTTGGGGCTTGCCGTGTGGTCACTGGGTCATGATTTCAAGGCCCGATGCATTTCATGCCTGCGTGCGTGACTGGTTGGGTGTTCCCGCCAACCTGCAGGTCAAGGTATGAAACCTGAAGACCTGTTGAAACTGGTGACGATGCCCATGCCCTTTGGCAAACACAAGGGCACGCTGATCGCCGATTTACCCGGCAACTACCTGAACTGGTTTGCGCGTGAAGGCTTCCCCCAGGGGGAGGTGGGACGACTGCTGCAACTCATGCAAGAGATCGATCACAACGGTTTGAGCGATTTGCTCAAACCCCTTCGGCCTTCGCGGTTCAAGGCCTGACGACTTCCAGCAAGCGGTCCAGACCGCCCTCTTGGATCGCCACCATGGCCTGCTCGCGCACCTTGGGTTTGGCGTGGTAGGCCACCGACAAACCGGCTGCGCCCATCATCGGCAGATCATTGGCACCGTCGCCCATGGCAATGCATTCATGCGGCGCAATGCCCAAGAGCGAAGCCACTTCCAGCAAGGTGCGGCGTTTTTCGGCACCGTCACAAATATCGCCCCAGCTTTGCATGATCAGGCCGCCGGTGAGTTCGCCATTGACGATCTCCAGCTGGTTCGAACGTGCAAAGTCAATGTTCAAGCGCGTTTTGACGCGCTCGGCAAAAAAGGTGAAGCCGCCGGAGACCAGCAGCACTTTCATCCCCGCTTTTTGGCAAGCCGCAATCAGTTCGGCCGCGCCGGGGTTGATCTTCAATCTTTCGGTGTACACGCGTTCCATGTCGGCCAGCGTCACACCCTTGAGCAGGGCCAGGCGGCGGCGCAGGCTGTCTTTGAAGTCGGTGATCTCGCCGCGCATGGCCGCTTCGGTGATGGCGGCCACTTCGGCTTTGCGGCCCACGGCATCGGCAATCTCGTCAATGCATTCAATGCTGATGAGCGTGGAGTCCATGTCAAACGCGATGAGTTTGAAGTCCTTCAGCTGCAAGGGCGCTTTGAAGCCTTGGATCATCAGGCCTGGAGAATGTTCGGTGGCAGTCATGAAAGAGCAGGGTTAGGGCACGCCTGAGCTGATTGCAGCGCGGCGCACCTCGGTGACACTGCCTCGTAGTTTAGGCGATGCAGAGTCTATGATGGCAAAAACAGGAGACACGCCATGTACCCTCAAACACATCCAGTTCATTTTTCGCGAAGCCCATGGATCGCCGTCAGGCGACTGAGCCTGGCGGTTGCGGCCTGCTGCGTCGTGACCGTGACCAGCGCCCAGACTTACCCCAGCCAGCCCATCACGATGCTGATCCCTTATCCGCCGGGTGGCAGTGCGGACATGTTGGCGCGGCCCATGTTGAATATGCTGCAAAAAGAATTGGGCCAGCCGGTCGTGTTGGACTACAAAGCCGGCGCAGGCGGCACGATTGCCACCGGCATGTTGGCGCGCGCCAAGCCCGACGGTTACACCATTTTGATGGTGCTCGCGGCGCATGCGATCAATTCCAGCCTCTACACCAAACTGCCTTATGACGCGCGCAAAGATTTTGCGCCGGTGTCTATGCTTGCGACCTTGCCGCTGTTGTTGGCCTCGCCTTTGACGACACCTTTCAACACCGTGCCAGAGCTCATTAGCTACGGCCGGGCCAATCCCGACAAACTCACGTTCGCCTCTGCAGGCAACGGCAACACCAGCCATTTGGCCGGTGAAATGTTCAAGTCGACCACCGGCGTCAAGATGCTGCACATTCCCTACAAGGGCAGCGGCCCTGCGGTGGTGGGCATGCTGGGTGGCGAGGTGTCCATGATGTTCGACAGCATCTCCACCTCCTTGGTGCAGGTCAAAGCGGGCAAGCTCAAAGCGATTGCCGTGACCGGGGACAAGCGCTCGCCTCTGTTGCCCGATGTACCCACCGTCAAAGAAGCCGGTGTGCCGTCGTTCGTGGTCAACGGTTGGTACGGTATTTTGGCGCCAGCCGGCACACCGCCTGAGGTCGTGGCCAAGCTCAACCAAGCCTTGAACAAAACCGTGCGCGACCCCAAAGTCGCTGCCCAGTTGACCGAATACGGCTACGACGTGGTGGGCACCAGCCCCGAAGCGTTTGGTCGCCACATTGACGCCGAATTGGTGCGCTGGAAAGACGCCGTGCAAGCCTCGGGGGCCAAGTTGGAGTGAGGCGCTGACGGCCTGCTTATGCCGCCACTCCTTCTGACTTCGGCTGCCCCAAACTGCGCAGCACATCCCGCACCATCTGCGCCCGCATTTTCGGGTCAGGCAATTCGCGTTCGATGCGGATCTTGTCGTTGCCGGCCAGTTTGATGTGTTTGTTCTTTTGGATCAAATGGATGATCGCCATCGGGTCCACCGGCGGATTGGGTTTGAAGGTGATTTGGATCACACCGGGCGCAGCATCGACTTTGATCACGCCGTAGGGCTGGGTCAGCACGCGCAGGCGGTGCACATCGACCAGGGTCTGTGCTTGCGGTGGCAGTTTGCCAAAGCGGTCCACCAGTTCCTCTAACAAGCCGTCGATCTGGTCGCTGTTTTTGGCGGTGGCCAGTTTTTTGTAGAACGACAAGCGCAGGTGCACGTCGCCGCAGTAGTCGTTGGGCAAAAGCGCTGGCGCGTGCAAGTTGATGTCGGTGGTGACCGACAAGGGGCTGAGCAAGTCGGGCTCTTTGCCTGCTTTGAGGCAGCGCACGGCTTCGGACAGCATTTCGTTGTACAGCTGAAAACCGACTTCGAGCATATTGCCGCTTTGGTTTTCGCCCAGCACCTCGCCGGCGCCACGAATTTCCAGGTCGTGCATGGCCAAATAAAAGCCGCTGCCCAGCTCTTCCATTTGTTGGATCGCGTCCAGCCGCTGCGAAGCTTGTTTGGTCAGGCCTTGAATCTCGGGCACCATCAAATACGCATAGGCTTGGTGGTGCGAGCGGCCGACGCGGCCCCGCAGTTGGTGCAACTGCGCCAGGCCGAACTTGTCGGCGCGACTCATCACAATGGTGTTGGCGGTGGGCACATCGATGCCGGTCTCGATGATGGTCGAGCACAGCAAGATGTTGTAGCGCTGCGCCACAAAGTCGCGCATCACGCGCTCCAGCTCGCGCTCAGGCATTTGGCCATGGGCCACGGCAATGCGCGCTTCGGGCAGGATTTCTTCGAGCTTTTGGCGGCGGTTTTCAATCGTCTCGACTTCGTTGTGCAAAAAGTAGACTTGGCCGCCGCGTTTGAGTTCGCGCAGTACCGCTTCGCGGATCACGCCTGTGCCTTCGTTGCGCACAAAGGTTTTGATGGCCAGGCGGCGCTGCGGCGCGGTGGCGATCACAGAGAGGTCGCGCAGACCTTCCAGCGCCATGCCCAGGGTACGCGGAATTGGTGTGGCGGTGAGCGTGAGCACGTCCACTTCAGCGCGCAAGGCTTTCATGGCCTCTTTGTGGCGCACGCCAAAGCGGTGCTCCTCGTCAATGATGAGCAAGCCCAGGTCATGGAACTTGGTGGATTCGCTCAGCAGCTTGTGGGTGCCGACCACGATGTCCACCGTGCCGTCGGCGATGCCTTTGAGCGCGGCGGTGACTTCTTTGCCGGAGCGAAAGCGAGAGATCTCGGCGACCTTGACCGGCCATTTGGCAAACCGGTCTTTCAGGGTTTGGTAATGCTGCTCGGCCAGCAGCGTGGTGGGGGCCAGCAAGGCCACTTGTTTGCCGCCAGTCACCGCCACAAAAGCGGCGCGCAGGGCCACCTCGGTTTTGCCAAAGCCCACATCGCCGCAGATCAGGCGGTCCATCGGGCGCGGGCTGATCATGTCTTGAATCACCGCATGGATGGCGGCGTTTTGGTCGGCGGTTTCTTCAAAACCAAAGTCATTGGCAAAGGTTTCGTAGTCTTGCGGGCTGTAGCGGAAGGCATGGCCTTCGCGCGCGGCGCGGCGCGCGTAGATGTTGAGCAACTCGGCGGCTGAGTCGCGCACCTGCTCGGCGGCGCGGCGCTTGGCTTTTTCCCATTGGCCTGAACCCAGTTTGTGCAGCGGCGCTTCGTCGGCGCTGACACCGGTGTAGCGGCTGATCAGTTGCAATTGGCTCACCGGGACATACAGCGTGGCTTGGTCGGCGTACTCCAAGTGCAAAAATTCTTGTGCGGCGGGCGATCCGTCTTCGTTTTTCTCGCCCAAGTCCATATGGATCAAGCCACGGTACCGGCCAATGCCGTGCTGGCTGTGCACCACCGGATCGCCCACATTCAGTTCACTGAGGTCTTTGATCAGCGCTTCTACATCGCTGACTTGTTCTTGTTTTTTGCGGCGACGGGTGGTGGGGCCAGCGGCAAAGAGTTCGGTTTCGGTGATCAGATCAATGCCTGCTTCAAACCAACTGAAACCCGAGTTCAATGCGGCGGTGACCAGACCCAGGCGCTCGTCGCTGGCGATAAATTCGGCCAAGGTGTCGAATGACGGCGGGTTGACGCCGCTGCTGCGCAAAAAGTCGAGCAGGCTCTCGCGGCGCCCGGCGCTTTCGGCCAGGATCAGCACGCGCTGCGGGCTGTGCAAAATGTGCTGCTGCAAACGGCTCAATGGGTCTTCTGCGCCGCGCAGCACGGTCAGGTCAGGCAGCTTTTGCGCAAACGCGTTGTCGAGTGTGTCTGCCGTGTGGGGGCGCAGGGCCAATTGCGCATGGGCATTGGCGTGGCTGTAAAACTGTTCTGCGCTTAAAAACAAGGACTCAGGCGGGAGCGCGGGGCGCTCGGGGTCGCCTTGCACCAGTCGGTAGCGGTCTTTGGTGTCTTGCCAAAAGCGCTGAAAAGCCGGTTCCAAGTCGCCATGCAAAACCACCGTCGCGTCGGCGCCCAGGTAGTCGAACACCGTGGCGGTGGTTTCAAAAAATAAGGGCAGGTAGTACTCGATGCCAGCCGTGGCCACGCCGTTGCCCATGTCTTTGTAGATGCGGCTCTTGGTCGGGTCACCGTCCAGCAGTTCGCGCCAGCGGTTGCGAAATTTGGCGCGCGCGGCCTCGTCCATCGGAAACTCGCGCCCGGGCAGCAAGCGCACCTCGGGTACCGGGTACAAGCTGCGCTGGCTGTCCGGGTCAAAGGTGCGGATGGAGTCGATTTCGTCGTCAAACAAATCGACCCGAAAGGGGACCAAGGAGCCCATGGGAAACAGGTCGATCAAGCCGCCGCGCACCGCGTATTCGCCGGGGCTGACCACTTGCGACACATGGCTGTAGCCGGCCAAGGTCAGCTGGGCTTTGAGTTTGGCTTCGTCGAGTTTTTGTTTGACTTTGAACTCAAAGGTGTAGCCTGCCAAGAAAGAGGGCGGCGCCAATCGGTACAAGGCTGTGGTGGCGGGCATCAGCACCACGTCGGCGCCTTGGGCTTTGTCTCGCTGGTTGATGCGCCACAGGGTGGCCAGGCGTTCACTGATCAAATCTTGATGCGGCGAGAAGGTGTCGTAAGGCAGGGTTTCCCAATCAGGAAAGATGGCCAGGCGCAGTTCGGGGGCAAAAAATTGCATTTCCTCCACCAAGCGCTGCGCATCGCTGGCGTCGGCGGTGACGATGGCCGTCAAACGCCCCTGCGCTTTGTCGCGCAGGGCCAATTGGGCCAGCCATACCGCGTCTGCCGAGCCGATGGGGCGGGGCAGGGTGAAGCGTTTACCAGGGATCAGGGTCGGGAGGGTCATGTACAGCGCCAAAACAAATACCCCCTGGCAAGGTGCCGGGGGGTGTCCAAAAATGCAAGTTGTGCAGCTGATTTTAGAATGAGCGCATGACACAGCCCGAAAGCGATCGCGCATCCCCCTCATTTTGCTACGCCTTGGTGCCCTGCGCCGGGGTGGGTACACGTGCAGGGTCACCGCAGGCCAAGCAGTTTCACCCCATTGCTGGCCAGCCCATGGTGATGCACACCTTGCAGGCGCTGGCCGGCGTGGCGCGCATCCGCCAGGGGTGGGTGGTGGAGTCGCCAGACAATGGCTTTGATTGGCCTGCCGCACCCGCTTGGCCTTCGCGGTTCAGCCGAATTGCTTGCGGCGGTGCCAGCCGGGCGCACAGCGTGTTCAACGGTTTGCAGGCGCTGCGTGCGCAAGGCGTGCAAGACCATGACTGGGTGCTGGTGCACGATGCAGCACGCTGCTTGGTCACTGCGGCCATGGTCAACGACTTGATTGACCGCTGCATGAGCGATGCGGTCGGTGGCTTGTTGGCCTTGCCTGTGCCCGATACCCTGAAAGCCGCAGCTCATGGCCGTGTGGCGGCCAGCGTAGAGCGTGCTGACAAATGGTTGGCGCAAACGCCGCAAATGTTCCGATTGGGCGCCTTGTTATCAGCCATGACTCCGTTTGAAGCTTCTGGCTTTGAGGGCATCACCGACGAGGCCAGCGCCATGGAAATGGCAGGGCATTCGCCCTTGTTGGTGCACGGCAGTGCGCACAACTTCAAAGTGACTTACCCGCCCGACTTTGCCTTGGCTGGGGCTTTGTTGCAAAGTCGAACTATTTAATGCACAAAGTTGCCACACTTCTTTTCAGTCTCATTCAGGCCACGAGAAACACATGATGAATATGCGCATTGGTGAAGGTTGGGATGTTCATGCTCTGGTGCCTGGACGGCCCCTGATTTTGGGCGGGGTGCAGGTTCCACACACGTTGGGCCTGTTGGGGCATTCGGATGCCGATGTGCTGCTGCACGCCATCACCGATGCGCTCTTGGGCGCAGCCGGCTTGGGTGACATCGGGCGGCATTTCCCAGACACCGATCCGGCGTTCAAAGGCGCTGACTCTTTGGTCCTGCTGACCGAGGCCATGAAAAGGGTGCGCGCCCAGGGTTATGAATTGGGCAATGTGGACAGCACGGTGATCGCCCAAGCACCCAAGCTGGCGCCCTACATCGGCGCCATGTGCACCGCCATCGCCAAGGCTTTGGCCGTGGAGGTGAGCCAAGTCAATGTCAAAGCCAAAACGGCTGAGAAGTTGGGGCCTGTGGGTCAGGGACAAAGCATGGAAGCGCGAGCGGTGGTGCTGCTGACACGCTCAGTTTGAGGGTGTAGGGCACAAACCCAGGGTCGGTGGCCGCTGCAGGAGGGGTTCAGGGGGACTCAGGAATGTGAACTTGCTTGAATTTCATCAACGCCATCAAGCCGCCGTTGGTGTTGTTGAAGACCGAAAACGTGCCGCCCATGCGCTGCACTGAACGCTCCACAATCGCCAAGCCCAAGCCTGCGCCTGTGGCCGCTGTGCGCGCTGCATCACCTCGGTAAAAGGGTTGAGTCAGGTTTTTCAAGGTCTCTTCTGAAACACCGGGGCCGTGGTCACGCACCCTGAAAAGGACCCAACCGTCATGGACCCTGGCGACCAAGTCCACGCGGGTGATGCCATTGCCAGGTGACTGGCCATAGCGACGTGCATTTTCAAGAAGATTCGATAAAACACGGCTGAGTTCAACCTGTTCGGCTTGTACAAACAAGTTGGCTGCCACGTCCACGTTGACTTCGAAATTGGTGCGCTTTAAAAAGGGCGCAACGCAATTGCTGATCACCTGCGTCAACAAAACCGGTTCCATTTTCAGGTTTTCGGGTCGAGCGTAGTCCAAAAATTTGTCAATGATGGCGTCGAGTTGGGCAATGTCCGCGGCCATGTAGTCCCTTGCCTCCAGGTCTGACACGCTCAGTTCGGTTTCAAGGCGCAATCGCGCCAAGGGCGTGCGCAAGTCGTGAGAAATACCGGCCAGCATCAGCGCACGTTCTTGCTCAATGCTGGCCAGCCGTTCTGCCATGCGGTTAAAGCCAATGTTGACGGCCCGGATTTCATGGGTCGGTACGTCTTCGTCCAACGGGGTTTCATGAAAGTGCCCCTCGCGAACGCGGTTCGCAGCAAAAGAGAGTTGACGCAATGGTTGATTGATCAAGCGGGCAATCAAAGCGGCACCCAGCAAGGACAAAGCGGTGGCGGTCAGCAACCAGACCAACCACGTGCTGCCCGTCACGGGATTCAATCGCTCAGGGTCCATCAACAGCCAGTAACTGTCTTTTTCAATGTCAAAACCCACCCACAAACCTGGATTGCCATTCACAGACCGCGCCACGACGGTGTTGCGGCCCAGGCGTTTGACCAGTTCTTGCCCGATTTGAATTTCCAGCGCCGATTCGCCAAAAATCTCAAAAGTGTCTTGGGGTTCACGCGTGCTGATGCTGACGTCTTCTTCGTCCGCCAGTGTTTTGAGCAAAGACACCCGCGCAATCGCATCGGTGTGCATCAGGGCAGCTCGAGTCAGATTCACGACCGAGGCGATCTGGTGCGCATTGCGCAGCATGCGTGGCTCGTACTCTTGGGTGCGCAGCAATTGCAACCAGGCCAAAGCGCTGCAAAAAATCAGCAGCGCCAACAGGGCAAAGGTACGCCAAAACAGGCTCAAACCCTTACGGCGATCGATGGGTGTTTCAGCCATTGCCCTCAGGAATGAACACGTAGCCCACGCCCCATACGGTTTGAATGATGCGCGGTGTGGCCGGGTCGACTTCGATCAACTTGCGTAAGCGCGAAATTTGCACATCCAAGCTGCGGTCGAAAGGTTCAAATTCACGGCCTCGGGCCAGTTGCGCCAATTTGTCACGCGTCAAGGGTTGGCGCGGGTGACGCACCAAGACCTTGAGCATGGCGAATTCCCCTGTGGTCAGCGCGATATCCGCTCCGTCTTTGCGCAAAGCGCGTGCGCCCAAATCAAAAGTAAAGCCGCTGAACTCGATCACTTCATGTTCGTTGGAGGGTGCACCGGGAACCTCGTTTGTGGGTCTGCGACGCAGCACGGCGTGGATACGGGCCAACAATTCACGGGGGTTAAAAGGTTTGGGCAGGTAGTCGTCGGCGCCCACTTCCAAGCCCGTGATGCGATCCACATCTTCCCCTTTGGCCGTCAGCATGATGATGGGGGTGCGGTCGTTGGCTGCGCGCAATCGGCGGCAGATGCTCAGGCCGTCTTCGCCGGGCAGCATCAAGTCCAAGACCAGCAAGTCCACTGTCTCTCTTTGCAAAATGCGGTTCAAGGCCCGACTGTCTTCGGCCAGCAGCACGTCAAAGCCTTCTTGGTTCAGATAACGGCGCAGCAAATCGCGGATGCGCGCATCGTCATCCACCACCACCACTTTGTCCAAGCGCTTGTCAGGGATGTTCATGGTGTTTCAAATCCCGTTGAGTGTTAGGTGATGCCGGTCTTACTGTGCAGTCCAGCCGCCGTCCATGTTCCAGGCCACGCCGCGCACGTTGTTGCCCGCGCTGGAGCAGAAGAACACCGCCAGCGCGCCCAGCTCTTCGGGCGTTGTGAATTGCATGGAGGGCTCTTTTTCTTGCAGCAAGAGTTTGGTGGCCGCTTCGTTGCTCAAGCCCATGTCCAGGGCCTTGGCGTCCACTTGTTTTTGCACCAGTGGGGTCAGGACCCAGCCTGGACAAATGGCGTTACAGGTGACGCCAGTGGTGGCGTTTTCCAGCGCTGTCACCTTGGTCAAGCCCACCACACCGTGTTTGGCAGCCACGTAGGCCGATTTGTCCGCAGAACCGACCAGGCCATGAATCGAGGCCACGTTGATGATGCGACCCCAGTTGGACTTTTGCATGGCCGGCAACGCCAAACGGGTGGCATGAAAGGCGCTGCTCAGGTTGATGGCGATGATGGCATCCCACTTCTCGATCGGGAAGTCTTGGACCGGCGCCACATGCTGAATGCCCGCGTTGTTGACCAAAATGTCGACTTGGCCAAAGGTGTCGGCCGCAAACTTCATCATGGCTTCAATTTCAGCCGCTTTGCTCATGTCTGCGCCGTGGTACGCCACTTTCACACCCAGGGCGGAGATTTCGGCTTGCGGGCCGACAGTGTCACCAAAGCCGTTGAGCACAATGTTGGCGCCTTGTTCGGCCAGGGCTTTGGCAATCCCCAAACCAATCCCGCTGGTGGAACCGGTGACGAGGGCTGTTTTACCTTTGAGCATGAAATCTTCTCCAATGGGACGGGTTTGAGTGAATGCGAAAAGTTCATTATCACCCGCTTAAAAGCGCATTTTGAAGGCACACTCGGGTTTTGCATTCACTTGTTACTGTATGTCACAGCCCGTCATCGCTTATGTCGATTGCCCCGACACCCAAGGTGTACACCGTATGGCTTACACCGTCTGGGGGGACCCTCAGGCCGCGCATGTGGTGATCTGTGTCCATGGTCTGACGCGCCAGGGGCGTGATTTTGATGTCTTGGCCCAGGCCTTGGTGGCGCAGGCCGACCATCCTTTGCGGGTAATTTGCCCGGATGTGGTGGGGCGAGGCCTGAGCGATTGGTTGCCCCAAGAGCAGGCGTATCAATTGCCCCAATATGTGTCCGACATGGCCACTTTGATGACGCAATTGCATGCGCAAGCACCGATCCAGACTTTGGATTGGGTGGGCACCAGCATGGGCGGCTTGATCGGCATGGTGGTGGCGGGGCAGCCTGAATTGCCCAAGCCCTGTGCCATTCGGCGTTTGGTGTTGAACGATGTAGGTCCGGCTGTGTCCTGGGTGTCGATTCAGCGCATGCAGACTTATGTCGGTCAAACCGGTCGGTTTGACAATTTGCAGGAGGCCGCGGACGCCATGTGGGCGATTTCTCAGGGCTTTGGGCCTCACACCCCACAGGCTTGGTTGACACTGTCGGCCCCCATGGTCAAGACTCAAACCGATGGCAGCCTGACTTTGCATTACGACCCCGCTATTGGCGTGGCCATTCGCGCCATGAACGAGGAGGCAGCGCAAGCTGCGCAAACGGTATTGTGGCAAATCTACGATCAGATTTCGGCGAGCACTTTGTTGCTGCGTGGTCGGCAGTCAGACTTGCTGACGGTTGAAACCGCACAGGCCATGACCAGCCGAGGTCCCTGCGCGACCTTGGTGGAGTGGGATGGCATTGGCCATGCGCCCACCTTGACGGCGGACTACCAAGTCCAAGCCGTGGCCAAATTTTTGCTTAAGTCCTGAAGAATCCTCCATGAACCCGGCAGACCTTGTCTCAGGGTACTTTGACTATGAAAGTTTCTGAATCCCTGTCGTCTCCCACACAACTGACGTCTGCGACCGCTGTGATGCGTGGGGACGCGGTGCCCACTGTGGTGGCTGTGACGTCCCAAGAGTTGACGGCCCCCACCGATGAGCTCATTCGTGCACGGGCTTTTGCGGAGCCTTTGCTGGCCAACGAGACCTTGGGCACTGGCGAGAACATCTTGGCCCACGCCGATGCGGTGGCCGCCATTTTGCGATCTATTGGTGGTTCACAAGCGATGCAGGCTGCGTGTTACCTGGTTTATGCCTGTGAGCATCTGAACAAGCCTTATGAAGTGATTGCCAAGGCGTTTGGAGAGAATTTTGCGCATTTGGCGGTCGAAACCACCAAATTGGTGCACGTGCAGCGCGTGTCACGGGCTGCCGAAAAATCGGCACAACTGCACGATGACCCGAAATTGCAAACCGAGAACGTTCGCAAAATGCTGCTCGCATTCAGCCGCGATTTGCGTGTTGTGATGCTGCGATTGGCCTCTCGCTTGCAGACCTTGCGCCATTACGCGGCCAGCAAAAGGCCGGTGCCTCAGGCCCTGGCGCGCGAATCTTTGTCGGTGTTTGCCCCATTGGCCAATCGGCTGGGCATTTGGCAAATCAAGTGGGAAATGGAAGACCTGGCATTTCGATTTTTGGAGCCCGACACCTACAAACATATTGCCAGTTTGCTCGACGCCAAGCGCACGCAACGCGAAGCGGGGATGCAGCAATTGCGCTTGGAGTTGCAAGCGCAATTGGTGGCCAAAGGGATAGCCGCCACGGTTCAAGGACGGCCTAAACACATCTACAGCATTGTGCGCAAAATGCGCGGCAAATCTTTGGATTTTGACCGGGTGTTTGACATCCGCGCTTTGCGAGTGGTGGTCCCCGACGTGGCCAGCTGCTATGAGGCCTTGGCCTGGGTGCATGAGCGCTTCACGCCTGTCCATGAAGAATATGACGACTACATCGCCAAGCCCAAAAACAATGGCTACCAGTCATTGCACACGGTGGTGCGTGATACAGCAGGATTGCCGATCGAGATCCAAATCCGCACCCAGGCCATGCACGACCACGCCGAGAGCGGGGTGGCGGCGCACTGGGCTTACAAAGAGGCCGGTGCCAAGGGTTATGCGGGCGTCAGTGCCAACAGCGATTACGACGCCAAGATCGCTGTTTTGCGTCAACTGTTGGCCTGGGAGCGAGACATTTCAGGCTCGGCACAGCAACAAGACAAGGCCTTATTTGACGATCGCATTTATGTTTTGACGCCTGACGCGGCGATTGTCGAATTGCCACAAGGAGCCACGCCCATTGATTTTGCTTACACAGTTCACACCAACTTAGGTCATCGCTGTCGCGGCGCGAAGATCGACGGGGCCATGGTGCCGCTCAATACTGTTTTGCAAAACGGCCAAACGGTGGAGATCAACGCCATCAAAGAAGGCGGTCCTTCGCGCGATTGGCTCAACACCGACCTGGGCTATTTGGTCAGCCCTCGGGCCAAGGCCAAAGTGCGGGCTTGGTTCAATGCCTTGATCTTGCACGAGAACGTGGCCAAGGGCCGCGAAGCGGTGGAGAAACTGCTGCAGCGTGAAGGCAAAACCGCCATGAAGCTGGACGACTTGGCCAGCCAACTCGGCTTCAAATCGGCCGAAGGTTTGTTTGAGGTGGTGGGTAAAGACGAGTATTCGCTGCGCAATATCGAGACCTTGCTCAATCCGCCAGAGCCCGCCCTCACGCCCGATGAAATCGTCTTGCTCAAAAAGTCACGCGGCCACGCACCCCAATCGCCGTCCAGTGTGTTGGTCGTGGGCATGGACTCGCTGCTGACTCAACTGGCGCGCTGCTGCAAACCCGCGCCTCCCGATGCCATCAACGGTTTTGTGACGCGTGGCAAAGGTGTCAGCATTCACCGTCACGATTGCAGCAACTTCAAAGAATTGGTGCACCGCGACCCCGGGCGGGTGATCGAGGTTCGTTGGGGTCAGCACAAACTGGGCGAATCCTCGGTTTACCCGGTGGATGTGGCGATTGAAGCCCATGACCGTCAGGGTTTGCTGCGCGATATTTCTGAAGTATTCGCCAAAGAAAAAATGAACGTGATCGGCGTTCAAACCCAGTCTATCAAAGGCACCGCCTGGATGACCTTCACCGTGGAAGTGTCGGATTCGGGCTTGCTGCAACGTGTGCTGATGCAAGTGTCGAATGTGCGCGGCGTGGACTCGGCGCGCCGGCGCTGATTGCGTAGCAGTCGACCCAGGGCAGGCTGTTCGCAGAGAGACGACATTTTTCTCTGTTATGATTGCGGCTTCGAATTTGTAGGCGCGTAGCTCAGCTGGTTAGAGCACCACCTTGACATGGTGGGGGTCGTTGGTTCGAGTCCAATCGCGCCTACCAACAAACATCCATAGATCAAGCACTTAGCGGAAACGCTAGGTGCTTTTTTTATGCTGCCTGCGTCAATCACGCGCATTCCATTTGCGTCAAGAGCCACACACCGGCATGTGTGTCGTGTCAAACATCGTCGGCTAGGGTTTTTCCTATTGTTAAACCATTTTCTAATGGCACTATGAGTGTCAATATAAACCGTGGTTGAACATTTTTTGGAAATGAGGAGCTCAACTTGTCAGACCTTCATCCACTGCGCCAAGTCGTCCCATGTCTTTGAACGCATTGCTGCCTCGCCCGAAATTGAGTTACACGGGATCAGCCTGGGCTTTCCGGTTTTTGGCTTTAATCACTTTGGTCAGCACGGTTCGCAGCGGCGTGCACTTGTTGGCGCCTGATGGCGGCGCAGGTAGCATTGCGCACATCGCGCTCGATGTCGCAGGCGGACCGAATATCGTGGCCATATTTTCGCAATGGGGTGCCAGCCAATTGCTCTTGGCCTGCGTGCAGTGGGCAGTCGTACTGCGCTATCGTTTTTTGGTCCCTGCGATGTTGGCTTTGTTGGCCTTAGAGCAGTTGTTGCGCTTGTTGGCCGGTTACTTGAAACCCTTGCAGGTCGAGACTGCGCCTCCGGGTGCCTATGGGACTTACGTCATTCTTGTCTTGTCGCTTTTGTTTTTGGTGCTGTCTTTGCGTCAGCCGCGCCATGGGCATTGAGCCATCTTTTGGCCAATGATTTTCTTCACTTTTCCTCAAACCCTCAATTAGAGGCTCAGCGCAATGGATAAGATCTGGCTGAAGAGCTACCCTCCCGGTGTTCCGCACGAAATCGATGCCAACGCACTGGGCTCTATTTCCGATTACGTTGACACGGCCTGTGCGAATTACCCAGAGCGCAAGGCTTTCATCAGCGGCACCACCGATGTGGCACTGACTTACCAAGAGCTCGATATTTTGAGCTTGCAGGTGGCGGCCTATTTCCAGTCGGTGTTGAAGCTTCCCAAAGGCACGCGGGTGGCGCTGATGATGCCCAACCTGTTGCAATACCCGGTCTGCCTGTTCGGGCTGCTGCGCGCAGGCTACGTGGTGGTCAATGTCAACCCCATGTACACGCCACGCGAATTGGAGCACCAACTCAAAGACTCGGGCGCCGAGGCGATGATCGTGGTGGAGGTGTTTGCCCACACACTGGCCAAAGTGATCGCCTCCACATCGGTCAAGCACGTCATCGTCACCGCATTGACCGACATGATGCCGTGGGCCAAGCGGGTGATTGGCAACTTTTTGATTCGCCAAGTTAAAAAAGCAGTTCCTGCCTATAACTTGCCTGGCAGCACAGGCTTGCGAGACGCGGTGGCTTTGGGTTCCCAGGCCGCCTTTCGCCCTGTGACCTTCGAGGCCGACGATCTGGCTTTTCTGCAATACACAGGCGGCACAACCGGTGTTTCTAAAGGCGCGATGTTGACGCACCGTAACGTGCTGGCCAACGTGGAGCAGGGCAGGGTCTGGTTTGACCCTGTCATTGACAAGTCCGAGGCCATGATTGGCATCACGGCCATTCCGCTGTACCACATCTATGCCTTGGGCACCTGCATCAGCGGTCTCAATTCGGGAGGCACGAATGTGCTGGTTTCCGATCCGCGCAACATCCCCGCTTTTGTCAAAGTCTTGTCCAAGTACAAATTCGCCAGCTTGCCAGCGGTCAACACACTGTTCATTGGCTTATTGAACGATCCACACTTTGCCAAACTCGACTTCAGCAAGCTGATTTTTGGTGTGGGTGGTGGTGCCGCGACACAGCGCGCTGTCGCCGAGCAGTGGCAGCAGGTCACGGGCAAGCCCTTGCTCGAAGGCTTTGGCCTGACGGAATGCTCCCCCACTGTCAGCGTCAATCCCTACAACACCCCAGAATTTCGAGGCGGCATTGGGTTTCCCTTGCCGTCTACCGAAGTGTCCATCCGCAACGAAGAGGGCGTAGAACTGCCGATCGGTCAGTCTGGCGAATTGTGTGTGCGCGGCCCCCAGGTCATGAAAGGCTACTGGCAGCGCCCCCAAGAAACGGCAGCCGTCATGACGGTGGATGGCTTCTTGCGCACCGGCGATATCGCCGTCATGGAGAGCGACGGCTACATGAAGATCGTAGACCGGATCAAGGACATGATTTTGGTCTCTGGCTTCAATGTCTACCCCAATGAAATCGAAGAAGTGGTCATGACGCACCCTGGCGTGCTGGAGGTGGCTGCCGTGGGTAAAAAGAGCGAAGACACGGGAGAAAAGATCAAGATCTTTGTGGTCAAAAAATCGCCAGCGCTGACCGAGGCGATGCTGATCTCGCATTGCCGTGAAAATCTCACCGCCTACAAAATACCGCGCGAAGTGGAGTTTTTGAATGAACTGCCCAAGAGCCCAGTGGGCAAAGTTCTGCGCCGCGAGTTGCGTGATCGCGCCTAAGCTTTCATCCTCAATAGCGTAGGGGTAGTCTTTTTTTCAGAAGTGTCCGCCCATCTGCATCTTCGGAGATTAGGGTTTCAGCAGGGCGATCACGCTGGCCAGGTGCGTCAACGCAGCGAACAAGGCCAACACCAAAGCCACCCACGCGCGTGGACGCAAAGCAAATCCCACAATGACTTGCGTCGGGAAAGAAAATGTCACAGCCGTTGCTGCCGTTTTGAGGGGGTGCACATCTTTCAGAGCAGGGTCAGTGGCCAGCGCCATCATGTCGCGCCGACTGCGGTAGCGCATGGCACCCACCACATGCCAGCCAGGGTCTGGTGGTGTGTTCCAGTCATCCACGTAACCACCCACCTTGCGCATCGCCAACATCGGGTGACCCCCATGTTGCAGCAGCACCTTGATGAAGCGTTGGCTGTACTCCTGAAGCAGCGCCAGGCCTTTGGTCGGAATGCCTGTGACAGGATGGGGTACATCCCCGGTATGCAAGCCCACCAAATTGCTCATGATGAATTCGCGTCCGTCGTCTGCTTCCAAAAAGGCGCGCACAACGGCGGGGTCACTGTATTCGCCCATCTTCGTTTCTTCGGCCTTGGCCATGAACATGTCGATTTCGTCTTGGGTCAAGGGGCCACGCCAGTTGTCGTACCAAAGTCGAAAGAGCACGTAAAGTGCCAGCGCCACACACCAAGCCCACCAAGCACCCACCATCATGCAGCCTCCGATGCGAGTTCAATGAGCAACTTGCCTTGGTTGGCACCCTTGAACAACATGTCAAAGGCTTGCGGAAAAGACTCTATGCCCTGCAGCACATGGTCGCGGAATTTGACCTCACCTTTGGCGTGCCATCCGGCCAGTGCCATGAAGGCTTCAGGAACGCGGCTCATGTAGTCGCGCATGGTAAAGCCCTGCATCGTTGCACTTTGCGCGATCAGTTGCAGGTAATTGGCGGGACCACGTACCTGCTCAATATCGAGGTATTGAGAGATTCCGCCGCACACGACGATGCGGGCGTGACGGTTGATTTGCAGCAACACTGCATCCAAAATCTCGCCGCCGACATTGTCGAAATAAAGATCAATGCCTTCAGGCGCTGCGGCTTTGAGAGCTTGGCCTGCAGCGCCTGGGATGTGCTTCTGCAAGCGCGCATCGGCACCAGTAGCAACAACGTCCTTGGCACCGTAGAGTGTGAGGAATGGCTTATCAAAAGTCTTGAGCTTGGCCCAAGCAGCACGGTTGAGCGGCACCCCTGGGTTATCCGGCGTCACGGCGATAAGCACAGGGAATTTAGCCGGACCTTTTTCGTAAGCCGCTGTGGGGTACGGTGCGCGGTAAGCCAGATAGGTCGTATCGCTAATGGGTTTGGCAAAGCCCGGTTTGAAAATGAACCATGGGAAGCGCGTCGCGCGTCCCATTAAATTAGTCCACAGCTTGAGAAACCAGTTCGAGCGGTCACCCAGCGGCATACCACTGTTGGAGACGGCCACCCGGTCAAAGCGCTCGGAAAAGTTGGCGACCAAGTGCAGCCCAATGGTGCCGCCCCAGTCCTGGCAGTACAGCGTGGTGTGCTGCAGGTCCATCGCGATCAACCACTTGGACATCCAATCGACATGGCGAGCCAGCGTGTAGTCGTCCTTGGAGGCGGGTTTGTCTGAACGACCATGGCCAACCAAATCCACGGCAATCACACGCCGCCCAGTGGCGGCCAGAGGGGCCATCATGTGGCGATGCAAGTAAGACCAACTGGGATTGCCATGCATCAGCAAAATAGGTTCGCCGTCCACGGGGCCTAGCTCTGCATGTGCGATCCGAATAGGGGTGTCGTCGTCGGCCGTGATGGTAGTGTAGTGAGGTTCAAAGGGCCACTCGGGCAAGCCTTCAAACTGGGAATCAGGTGTGCATAGGATCTGCATAGGCTTATCGTTTGAAGGGGGGTGTTGGCACGCAGTTCATGTCGCATCCAAAGTAATGGCACTATAAGTGTCATTTTTAGCCAAAGTCAACCTAGGGTTTATCCTGAAATTGAACTGCGATGGTGTGCCGACCTATGGTGTTCAGGCAATAAGAGCCTGCACACTCTGATTTAAAACGTCCCTTGCTTGGGCGGCTGACAAGCCCTGATCGCGCCGTAAACGAATCCAGCAGTCCATGCTGATCAACAGGTCAAGAGCTTCAAAAACCACTGCGTTGGACCGCACAGATGCAGGCAAAATTTTCATCAACAGTTCGCGTTGTTGGGACACAGCGCGCATCATGTTTTCAGTGACATAGGACGAATCATGGCGATGCACCTGCCCTGCCAGGTGGATGGCCGCAAACTGGTCGTAAAACGCTGTGCGAAGTTCAATGCAATGCAAAAGTCGGTCCTGCCAGGTCTCGCCTGTCAAGCGCACGCTTTGCATGGGCAGGAACTGGTTTTCCAGTTCGGTGTTGATTTCACGGTACAGCGAATCCATGTCATCGAAATGCCGAAAGACGGTTCGCAGTCCAATATCAGCCCTTTGGGCGACTTGTTCTGCAGTGGGGGACAGATGACCTTCGTAAATCAGCGCTGTCAAAGCGTTGACAATTTTTTCGCGTGTGACGACGCTGCGATGCACGCGTCCATCGGACTTGGGAGGCTTGGCTGTGGGTGTGCGCGAACGAGGCATATGGGGAGGGCGCTGCGGTAAGACCTGAATGAGGGTGTCTTCATTCGTGTCAGGGTAAACGACAATTTATTTTAGCTTGAATGATATGGCACTATAAATGCCAATTCATAAAGGCCTGTGCATGTCGAACAAATCGAATTCGATTTCTGCTGATTTTTCACGTTGGATTTGGATGGCTGTGACTGCGGTTTATGGTCTTTTTCTGCTGTGGCATGAACCTTGGTTTCAAACGCCTTTGACGGCCAGTGAGCTCGAAATAGCATTCAAGGGCATGGACGCGAATCAGCAGGTGTCCAATGAAGAAAAACAAGCCATCAGGTCCTTTTTTTCAACCGATGATGGCAAGCCGTTCTACAACCTCAACCTGATGTTGTATGCCGATCGCGCAGTCTATCCGGGTGGTGTCACACGCCCTGGTATTGTCACGGGCGCTGACGCCAACGATGCCTATGTTCGGTTGGTGCTGCCGCATCTGTTGCGGCGAGGCAGTTACCCGGTATTTACCTCCAGCAAAATTGCCGGATTCCTCAACGAAGCAGGACCCGGTGCAGACTTCTTTCAAGAAATCGGCATTGTCCGATACCGCAGTCGGCGCGACATGCTGGACATGATCCTGGACCCTGATTTCAAGGCCGGCTCACCGCACAAATTTGCTGCGCTGGCCAAGAACGTGGCCGTACCCACCCGGGGTGGGTTGGTGCTGGATCTGAGCGTGCTTGTGCCTTTGGTGTTGCTTTTGGTGGCCCTGTTGTTGACGCGAAATAGACACGTCAAACCTTAAGCGCTGCTGGTGGATTTAAAGCACTGTCTGCTGGACCGCATGTTCCCACTTGGCCATCAACTCGGTGGCATGCGCAGGTGCGCGCTGCGGTCTGAAGCGCCGCTCCACGCGCCACAGCTGGCTGAGTTCATCGGTGCTTTTGTAAATCCCGCAAGTCAGACCAGCCAGATACGCGGCCCCCAGCGCGGTGGTCTCAACCACCTCGGGACGTACCACTTCAATACCCAGCAAATCGGCCTGGAACTGCATCAGCAAATCGTTCACACACGCGCCGCCATCGACACGCAGCTCGCGCACTTGCGCCTGACCGGTGCTGGCCAAATCGCGGCTCATGGCTTGCAGCAGCGCCGCGCTCTGAAAAGCAATGCTCTCTAAAGCCGCACGGGCGATGTGCGCCACGGTGCTGCCGCGCGTCAAGCCCGTGATGGAGCCGCGTGCATCGGGTTTCCAATAGGGCGCGCCCAAGCCGGTGAAGGCCGGCACCACCATCACGCCGCCTGAATCGGTCACGCTTTCGGCCAAAGCTTGCACCTCGCTGCTGCTTTGAATCGCATGCAAGCCGTCGCGCAGCCACTGCACCACCGCGCCACCCACAAACACGCTGCCTTCGATCGCGTATAGCGGCTCTTTGCTGACTTGTGCGGCACTGGTGGTGATCAGCCCGTTTTTCGAAAGCATGCCTTGGCCGCCAGTGTGCATCAGCATGAAGCAGCCTGTGCCGTAAGTGTTTTTTACCATGCCGGCGCTGAAACAGGCTTGGCCAAACAGCGCGCTTTGTTGATCGCCGGCCACGCCGCCCATCAACACGCTGTGGCCCAGCCAGTCTGACTTGACGTGACCGTAGTGGGCGCTGGAGGCGTGCACTTCAGGCATCATGCGTGCCGGGATGCGCAGGGCGGCCAGCAGTTCTTCGTCCCATTGGTTGGTGTGGATGTTGAACAGCAGGGTGCGCGAGGCGTTGCTGACGTCGGTGGCGTGCACGCCGCCGCCACTGAGTTGCCACATCAACCAACTGTCGACCGTGCCAAACAACAACTCACCGCGCTCGGCTTGGGCGCGGGCGCCGTCCACATGGTCCAAGATCCATTGCAGCTTGGTGCCCGAAAAATAGGCGTCGACCAGCAGGCCGGTTTTAGCCTGGATGCGGTCAGCCCAGCCTTGTTCGCGCAGCGCTGCACATGCGGGTTCAGCGCGGCGGTCTTGCCAGACAATGGCGTTGTAAATCGGCTGGCCGGTGCTTTTATTCCATACCACCGTGGTTTCACGTTGGTTGGTGATCCCCAGCGCGCTGACTTGGCTGCCGGTGATGCCGGCTTTGGCCAGTGCTTCGCGCGCGGTGTCGAGCTGGGTTTGCCAAATTTGCAGCGGGTCGTGTTCTACCCAACCCGGTTGGGGGTAGATTTGAGTGATCTCACGCTGCGCAAGAGAAACGATTTGGCCTTCAGGGTTGAAGACGATGCTGCGCGAGCTGGAGGTGCCTTGGTCGAGGGCGAGGATGTAGGTCATGGAAAGGGTCTCTCTTGTCTCTATTTTTTCGGATGTAGCCGTTCAGTCGGCGATGTGCAGTTGCACTTGCGCTTGCGCCAACATGGCCGCAAAAGGCGCGGGGGGCGCCGCATCGGTGAACAGGTGGTCGATTTGCGAGATGGTGCCCATCTCCACCATCGCGGGGCGGTTGAACTTGCTGTGGTCGGCCGCCAGCCAGACTTCGCGGGCGTGCGTCAGAATCGTTTGCGATACTTTCACCTCTCGGTAATCGTAGTCACGCAGCGAGCCATCGGACTCGATGCCCGAGATGCCGATCAATGCGATATCCACCTTGAATTGCCGAATGAAATCCACTGCGGCCTCACCCACAATGCCTTGATCGCGCCCGCGTACCACCCCGCCGACCACGATCACCTCGCAATGGGGATTGGCGCTCAAGATGCTGGCCACGTTCAGGTTGTTGGTGATCACACGCAAGCCAGTATGTCTCGACAGGGCACGCGCAATGGCTTCGGTGGTGGTGCCGATGTTCAGAATCAGTGAGCAGTCATTGGGTAAGGCGGCGGCCACACTGCGGGCAATGCGGGTTTTGGCATCTGCGTTCAAGCTCACGCGTTGCTGGTGCCCAAGGTTTTCAGTGGTCGAACTGGGCAGGCGCACGCCGCCGTGAAAGCGTGTGACATGTCCATTCTCGGCCAAACGCTGCACATCGCGCCTCACCGTTTGCAAGGTCACCCCCAGCTGATCGGCCAGTTGCTCCACCGTCACTGAACCCAAGTCTTGAACCGATTTAAGCAGGGCGAGTTGGCGCGGGTTGGAATTCATAGGGACCGATTTTCGCTGTTTGAATTGCTGAATTCAACTTTAAAACGAACAATAAGGAACCTTCAAAGGGTAAACACTGGGTTGAAACGAAAATAAGCGAACAATAATCTGGGCATGAAATCCACAGTTAAAAACTGATGGCGTTCTTCAAATTGCAAAGGTGATGAGATGGAGTTGTCGCTAGAAGGCATCAGCAAATCGGTCGGGGCACAGTCTTGGCTTTATGACATGAGCCTGACCCCCCAAACATCCAACGTGACCGTTTTGTTGGGGGCGACACAAGCAGGTAAGACCAGTTTGATGCGCATCATGGCGGGCCTGGATGTCCCCAGCACCGGGCGTGTGGTGGTGGATGGACAGGATGTGGTGGGTGTACCGGTGCGTGAGCGCAATGTGGCCATGGTGTACCAGCAGTTCATCAACTATCCCTCCATGAAGGTGCATGACAACATCGCCTCGCCCATGAAGCTGCGCGGTGACGCCAACGTGGAGCAACGCGTGCGCGCATTGGCTGAAAAACTGCACATCGAAATGTTTCTTGACCGCTACCCGACCGAGTTGTCGGGCGGTCAGCAACAGCGCGTGGCCCTGGCCCGTGCCTTGGCCAAAGGGGCACCGCTGATGCTGCTGGATGAGCCCTTGGTTAACCTGGATTACAAGCTGCGAGAAGAGTTGCGAGAAGAATTGGGTGCCTTGTTCTCCAGCGGCGATTCCACTGTGATTTACGCCACGACCGAACCGGGCGAAGCCTTGCTGTTGGGTGGCTACACCGCTGTCATGGATGCGGGTGAGCTGCTGCAATATGGACCGACCGCAGAGGTTTTTCATTACCCCCAGTCCTTGCGCGTGGCGCGTGCCTTCAGTGATCCGCCGATGAATTTGCTCGCTGCCCAGCGCACGTCAGAGGGCCTAGCGCTGGCCGATGGCTCGACCCTGTCCTTGGCTTTGCCGGTCACCGCTTCGGCCAGTTTGACCCTGGGCGTGCGTGCCAGCGCGCTGCGCTTGCAGGCCCAGGCGGGTGACATGGCTTTGACGGGTCAGGTGGCGTTGGCTGAAATTTCAGGCTCCGACACCTTTGTGCATGTAGCTACCGCTGTGGGCAACTTGGTGGCGCAGATCACTGGAGTGCATTACTTTGATTTGGGCGCGCCCATTGTGTTGGCTGTAAACCCGACACACATCTACGTGTTTGACGCGCATGGCCAGTTGCTGCTGGCACCCGCGCGCGCAAGAGGGCATTGAGATGGCTCGCATCGAACTCGATCTGGCGCATGCCTACAAGGCCAAGCCGCAGCAAGACAGCGACTACGCTTTGCTGCCCTTGAGAATGTGTTTTGAAGATGGCGGCGCTTACGCCTTACTGGGCCCTTCGGGTTGCGGCAAAACCACCATGCTCAATGTGATTTCGGGCCTGCTTTCGCCCTCACAAGGCACGGTGTTGTTTGATGGCCGTGACGTGACGCAAGACTCGCCTCAGGCGCGCAATATTGCGCAAGTTTTTCAGTTTCCGGTGATATACGACACCATGACGGTGGCTGAGAACTTGGCTTTTCCTCTGCGCAATCGCCAATGGGCGACAGACAAAATCAAACAACGGGTAGGCCAGATTGCAGAGATGCTGGAGATGAGTGGGCAGCTGAACCAGCGCGCTGCGGGCCTGTCTGCGGACGCTAAACAAAAAATTTCATTGGGCCGCGGTTTGGTGCGCCCCGATGTGTCAGCGGTGCTGTTTGACGAGCCCCTGACGGTGATCGATCCACACCTGAAGTGGCAGCTGCGCCGCAAGCTCAAGCAAATTCACCACGAACTCAAGCTGACTTTGATCTATGTGACGCATGACCAGGTCGAAGCTTTGACCTTTGCTGAGCAAGTCGTGGTCATGACCCGTGGACGCGCTGTGCAGATGGGTTCGCCCGCCGATTTGTTCGAACGCCCCAGTCACACCTTTGTCGGTAACTTCATTGGCTCGCCGGGAATGAACTTCATCCAGGCGAAGGTCACGCCTGATGGGCTGCATGTGGGTTCAGAAAAAATGTCGCTGCCAGTGACGCCGCTGTTGCCAGTAGGCGAGATTCAACTGGGCATTCGGCCTGAATATGTGCGGCAGGTCGATGCCGAGACGGCAGGGGCTTTGCCCATGACCGTGACCCAGGTGCAAGATGTGGGGACACATTTCATCGTGACGGCTGCGCTCAATGGCCAAAAAATCAAAGCCCGCCTGTCGATGGACTTGCCTGCCGTGATCGTGGATCACTTGGTGTGGTTGCAGGTTCTGGGACCGCACACGTGCTTTTACAAAAATGAGGAGATCGTGGCATGAGTACGACCACCAAGCCCGTCAACCAGAAGGCCTGGCTGTTGATTTTGCCGGTGTTGTTGTGTGTGGCGTTTTCGGCCATCCTGCCCTTGATGGTGGTGGTCAATTACTCGGTACAAGACATCATCTCGCCGGAACGACGGGTCTTTGTCGGCACCGAATGGTTTGTCGCCATCATGCGCGATGAAGAGTTGCATGGCGCATTGCTGCGCCAATTGATTTATTCCTTCTCGGTGCTGGCGGTGGAGTTGCCCTTGGGCATCTTGCTGGCACTGTCCATGCCCGCCACAGGCTGGAAATCGTCGGCCGTGTTGGTCATTGTTTCTTTGTCCTTACTCATCCCCTGGAACGTGGTGGGCACGATTTGGCAGATTTTTGGTCGTACCGACATCGGTTTAATGGGCGCCGCGCTTCAGGGCATGGGCATGGCATACAACTACACCGGTAATGCCAGCCACGCCTGGTTGACCGTGTTGCTCATGGACGTGTGGCACTGGACGCCGCTGGTGGCCTTGCTGGGTTATGCCGGTTTGCGCTCCATCCCGGACGCTTATTACCAAGCTGCCAGCATCGACGGGGCCAGCAAGTGGGATGTGTTCCGTTATGTGCAATTGCCCAAAATGCGTGGTGTGTTGGTGATCGCGGTGCTCTTGCGCTTCATGGACAGCTTCATGATTTATACCGAGCCCTTTGTTTTGACGGGCGGCGGGCCTGGCAACTCGACCACTTTTTTATCTCAATTTTTGACGCAAAAAGCGGTGGGGCAATTCGACTTAGGTCCGGCGGCAGCGTTTTCTTTGATTTATTTTTTGATCATCTTGTTGTTCTGTTTCGTGCTTTACAACTGGATGCAGCGCGTGGGTACTGAATCAAAAGAGAGCGAACATGCCTGATTCCAAATTTCAAAAACGCAATATTTTTCTGTGTCTTTACATGGTTTTTGCTTTGTTGCCCATCTACTGGATGGTCAATATGTCCTTCAAGACCAACAACGAAATTTTGGCCGGGTTCACTTTGTTTCCTGAACACTTCACCTGGGCCAATTACCAGACCATCTTGACCGATCCGGCTTGGTACTCGGGCTATATCAACAGCCTGATCTACGTGGGCATGAACACGGCGATGTCACTGACCGTGGCTTTGCCTGCGGCCTATGCGTTTTCACGCTACAGCTTTTTGGGCGACAAGCATGTGTTCTTTTGGTTGCTCACCAACCGCATGACGCCGCCTGCGGTGTTTTTGTTGCCGTTCTTTCAGCTTTACAGCTCAGTGGGTTTGATGGACACGCACATCGCGGTCGCGCTGGTGCATTTGCTGTTCAATGTGCCTTTGGCGGTTTGGATCTTAGAAGGTTTTATGAGCGGCATACCGCGCGAAATCGATGAGACTGCGTACATCGATGGTTATTCATTTCCGCGGTTCTTTGTGCAAATATTTTTGCCCCTGATCAAAGCCGGTGTCGGCGTGGCCGCCTTTTTTTGCTTCATGTTCAGTTGGGTGGAACTGCTCTTGGCGCGCACCTTGACCAGCGTGAACGCCAAACCCATTGCCGCCACCATGACGCGAACGGTGTCGGCCTCTGGCATGGACTGGGCGACTCTGGCTGCGGCGGGCGTACTGACCATCGTGCCTGGCGCGATCGTGATTTGGTTTGTGCGCAATTACATCGCCAAAGGCTTCGCCATGGGGCGTGTGTGATGCCGCAATTCAAGGAGATACACCATGTTTGAATGGATGGCTTGGACCCTGCCAGTGGCCGTATTTTTTGGTTGCATTGTGCTCATGATCGCAGGCATGACGATCTGGGAAATCAAGTCGCCCACGGTCATGCGACGCGGTTTTTTGCCCTTGGACACCACACGGGGTGATCGCTTGTTCATTGGTCTCTTGGCGGCAGCGTATGTGAATTTGGCGTTTGTCGGCCTGAGTGGTTGGATTGCGCAGTGGTTGTCACTGGACTCGGATCCGTCCATTTGGTTCAGTTTTGTGGCGTCCATGGCTTTGTTGGTTGTGATCATGCGTAAGGGCTGAACACGCACAGCGCAAAGAAAAAGGGTCGGCTTGTTCCCCTTGGAGCCGAATTGCCTTGTCCACAGGGGGTTTTAAAAAATGAGGAGATAGATCATGAAGTTACGTTACAGCGTGGTGGCAGTAGCAGTTGCCTGTTCACTGTCGTCCATGGGGTGGGCCGATGAGGCCGCAGCCAAAAAGTGGATTGACAACGAGTTTCAACCCTCGACTTTGAGCAAAGCGCAACAAACCGCGGAAATGAAGTGGTTCATTGACGCGGCCAAAAAACTTCAAGCCAAAGGCGTGAAGGAAATTTCGGTGGTCTCCGAAACCATCGCCACTCATGAATACGAATCCAAAACGCTGGCCAAGGCGTTTGAGGAAATTACCGGTATCAAGGTCAAGCACGACCTGATCGGCGAGGGCGATGTGGTTGAGAAACTGCAAACCTCCATGCAATCAGGCAAGTCGATTTACGACGGCTGGATCACCGACTCGGACCTGATCGGTACCCACTATCGTTACGGCAAGATCATGAACTTGACCGACTACATGGGCGGCAAAGGCAAAGAGTGGACCAACCCCGGCATTGACATCAAGGATTTCATTGGCACCAGCTTCACCACCGCGCCTGATGGCAAGCTGTACCAGTTACCCGATCAGCAATTCGCCAACCTGTATTGGTTTCGCGCGGACTTGTTCGCCAAGCCAGAACTCAAGGCGCAATTCAAAGCCAAATACGGCTATGACCTGGGCGTGCCTTTGAATTGGAGCGCTTACGAAGACATTGCAGCCTTTTTCACCAATGATGTTAAAAACATCGACGGCAAAGCCATTTACGGCCACATGGACTACGGCAAAAAAGACCCTTCACTGGGTTGGCGTTTCACCGATGCGTGGTTGTCGATGGCCGGCTCTGCGGACATTGGTATTCCCAATGGCAAGCCAGTGGACGAATGGGGCATTCGCGCCTCGGCCGATGGCTGCACACCACAAGGCGCTTCGGTGGCCCGAGGTGGCGCGACCAACTCGCCTGCTGCGGTTTATGCTTTGACCAAGTACATCGACTGGATGAAGCAATATGCCCCCAAAGAAGCGATTGGCATGACCTTTGGTGAAGCCGGCCCTGTGCCTGCGCAGGGCCAGATTGCACAGCAAATCTTCTGGTACACCGCCTTCACCGCTGACATGATCAAAAAAGGTCTGCCTGTGGTGAATGACGACGGCACACCCAAATGGCGCATGGCCCCGGGACCGAACGGTCCTTACTGGAAGCAGGGCATGCAAAACGGCTACCAAGACGTGGGATCTTGGACCTTCTTCAAGGGCCATGACGAAAGCAAAGTGGCTGCAGCTTGGCTGTATGCCCAGTTTGTGACCGCCAAAACAACGTCCTTGAAAAAGACCATCGTGGGTTTGACGCCGATTCGCGAGTCCGACATCAAGTCACAAGCCATGACCGACATGGCGCCCAAATTGGGGGGGCTGGTTGAGTTCTACCGCAGTCCTGCACGTGTGGCTTGGACGCCCACTGGCACCAACGTGCCTGACTATCCTAAGCTGGCGCAGTTGTGGTGGAAAAACGTGGCCGTGGCTGTGACCGGTGAGAAAACACCGCAAGCGGCGATGGACAACTTGGCCAACGAAATGGACGATGTGATGGCGCGCCTGGAGCGCTCAGGGATGGCCGTATGCCCGCCCAAGCTCAACGCCAAATCCGACCCTGCCAAGTGGCTGAGCGACAAGGGCGCCCCTTGGAAGAAATTGGCGAATGAAAAGCCAAAGGGTGAAACCATTGCCTACGACACGCTGCTCAATGCGTGGAAAAACGGCAAGGTTCGTTAAGCCCATAGGCCGTGCGGGGTAAGCCCCGCACGGCCTTTTTTGTTGTCAATCGAATTTTTGAGAGCTGCTTTTCATGCCCTCCCTTGCACAGCCGTTGCGCACTCGCCGCGAAGAACTCCTGGCCCGCCTGGACCCGCACACGGTTTACGACCTGGCCATTGTGGGCGGCGGTGCGACGGGTTTGGGCGTGGCCCTGGATGCGGCTTCGCGTGGACTGAGGGTGGTGCTGGTCGAGGCGAACGATTTTGCCAAAGGCACTTCTTCGCGTTCGACCAAGTTGGTGCACGGTGGTGTGCGCTATTTGGCACAAGGCAATATTGCCTTGGTGCGTGAAGCCTTGCACGAGCGAACGACCTTGCTGCGCAACGCCCCCCACATTGCGCAGCGGTTGCCCTTTGTGGTGCCTGCCTACAGATGGTGGGAGTCGGCGTTTTACGGTATCGGCCTGAAAATGTACGACGCGCTGGCCGGCGCGTCTGGCTTGGGGCCAACCCATTTTTTATCGCGACAAGCCACCCTGGCTTGTTTGCCTTCTGTTCAGCCCAACCACTTGCGCGGTGGTGTGCAGTATTGGGACGGTCAATTCAACGACAGCAAATTGGCTCTGGCGCTGGCGCGCACCGCCGCCGCCCAGGGTGCTGTGCTGCTCAATTACATGAAGGCCTCGCAGCTTTGCTACACCGATGGGCGAGTCTCGGGGCTGCTGTTTGAGGACATGTTGTCGGGTCAGAGCCATGCCCTTCAAGCGCGCTGCGTGGTCAATGCCACGGGGGTGTGGGTGGACGCGCTGCGTGAACAAGATGGCTCGATTGAGCCTATGGTGGCGCCCAGTCAGGGCGTGCATATCGTGGTGGACGCTCATTTTTTGCCAGGTCACACCGCCCTGATGATTCCCAAGACGGCTGATGGCCGGGTGCTGTTTGCTGTGCCCTGGTTGGGCAAAGTGATTTTGGGCACCACGGACACGCCGCGCAACGATCTGGCCACAGAGCCTTTGGCCTTTGAAGCGGAAATTGATTTCATCCTGAGCGAAGCTGCGCGGTATTTACAAAAAGCACCCCAGCGCAGCGATGTGCAAAGCATTTGGGTGGGTTTACGGCCCTTGGTCAAACCGCCCCAAGACGATGGCGACAATACCAAGGCGCTGAGCCGAGAACACATCGTGTTGGTCAGCCGCTCGGGTCTGGTCACCGTCACCGGCGGCAAATGGACCACCTACCGCGCCATGGCCGAAGACGTGTTGCAAAAATGCGTAGACAGTGGCTTGTTGTCTGCGTCGATTTTGAAGTCGGGGCATACGGACCAATTGCCATTGGTTGGCGCGCAGACCACCGCATTGCCGCCCCGACCCTTGTGCGATCCTGAAGGCGTGCACTCTTACGGATCGGAACAAGCCATTGTTCAAGCGCTGCCTGGCCATGACGTTTGGTTGTCCGAGGGCTTGAGCGAAGCGATGGTGCGCTTTGCCGCGCGCTACGAGTATGCGGTCCACGTGGAAGATGTGTTGGCTCGGCGCTCGCGGATGTTGTTTTTGGATGCCCGCCAAGCGGCCCTGTTGGCCCCTCGGGTTGCGCAGGTCTTGCAAGAAGAAACAGGCCTGGATCCGGCCCTGGACAGCTTCATGCAGTTGGTCACGCAATACACTTTGCCTGAAGGTGCTGAGCCGACCTGATCGTTTGCCACGCCGAGAAGGCCGCTCAGTATGGACCATGGCCCCACATGGTGTCATGTGCTGGACAGCCCCTGGCCAGATCCGCCCTTACGCTTGCGTTTTCCATTCAGGAGACTCTGATGAACGCTCGCGCCCAATTCACCCGCATGCAAGACAGCACTCAAGCGGACTGGCAAGCCATTGCGGGTGAGTTCATGCAGTTCTCGCAAACATTGCCAGACCGAGTGATGGCGCATTTGAAATTGCTCGACGGTGATTACGGTGGCTTTCCCGTGGACCGTTACACGCATTGCCTGCAAACCGCGACCCGTGCATTGCGCGATGGGCGTGATGAAGAATATGTGGTCTGCGCCTTGCTGCACGACATAGGCGACACGCTGGGCACTTTCAATCACCCTGATATTGCGGCGGCCATCCTCAAACCCTTTGTGTCAGAAGCGAACTTGTGGATGGTGCAGAACCACGGTATTTTCCAGGGCTATCACTTTTTTCACCACCTGGGCATGGACCGCCACATGCGTGACATGTTCAAGGGCCACGCACATTACGCACTGACGGAAGAATTCATTGCCCTGTATGACGAGCCCGCTTTTGATGCGGCTTACGATACCTTGCCCATGGCCGAGTTCGAGCCCATGCTGCGCCGTGTGATGGCACAACCGATCCATTCCATCTACAAAGCGGCGCTGGACACCTGAGGCGTCATTTTCAGTACCAGAACTCCAGGTGCGGGAAGGGGTTTTTCACGGAGTGCTCTCTGAAATTGAAATGCACCACCATGGAAATGCGTCGGTCTTGCTTTTTCTTGACCTTGAAGGGCAAGACCACATGCGGCATGAAGCTGTCAAAGATAATCAGATTGCCTTCGTCATAGGGGATTTTGCAGCGGTTGGCTTTGGACCGCGCATACACACCGTCCGGTTTGTAAAAGCCGTCCAGCTCATGCGCCAAATAGCGTTCCCGCCAGATATCCAAGTCGCCACCGCGTTTTTCGGTGTGCTGGGCCGTGCGCTGGATAGAGATGACGCAAGAGTAGGCCCGTGTATCGGCATTGAAAATGCTCTGCGGGTCCTGAATCAAGCCTTCTGTGTCGGTATGGATGTTGTACAACTTCCACGTGGCCAGTTGCAAATTGAAGCCTGCCATTAAAAAGTACTGGGCATCGCGGGGCACCACCGGCAGCGCATCGGGTGCCAAACCCGAGTGACTCAATATGGTTTGACCGGCGTAGGCAATGATGTCTTCGATTTCGGGAAAATGCTGGATCAAAAATTGGTTGTGTTGGGCCGCATAACGATAGTAGCTTTCATTCAAGCCTGCTTCGATCATGCCGTAGAAAGCCGCCATCTGGCCGTAGTGCGGCTGCACATCTGGGCCAAAAATTTTCGGATGTTGGAAGATGGTTTTGGCCCAGTCTTGGCAGATCTTGGAGGGGAGGAATCCCTCTTCCAAAATGAAGTCATTTTGAAATAATTGCTTCATGGTTTCGACTCCTGCGTGAAAACGAGGGTCGCTCAAATGCGGCCTTTCCCAAAATAACAGATTTCTGTTTTTTCTCCTAGGGCTTGATGCGCAATGGAGTCATTGGTACGCGTGTGGCTAGCGCCTCAGCACATGAAGGGTTTTTGCGCCATGGCTTCGCGCCAGCGCATCAGGTGCGGATGACGCTCATCGGGTTTGACCTTGGCGACGCGGGCAAAGTCGACGGCCACCACGGCCGTGATATCGACAATGCTCAGTTGGTTGGCGGCCATGAATTCACGCTCAGCCAGATGGTCGTTCAGCATGACAAAGAAATGCTGCAACCGCGACTGGCCGCGTTCGGCCAATGCCGGGATTTGTGCGTAATTCACAGGCCCCGGCAAAGCGCGGTTCACCATGGCCGGTGAGGTGTTGCGCAGCACTTCGGCCACAGGCATCAAGCCTTCAAACTCCACCCGCCACTGCCAGCTGGCGATTTCGGCCTTGTCCTGCGGCGTGACGCCCATCATGGGCAGGGCCGGGTAGCGTGCTTCCAAATAGGCGGCGATAGCCGCATTGTCGGTGAGCACAGCGTCTTCTTCTGTGCGCAAAGCCGGTACGGTGCATTGCGGATTGATTTGGCGGTAAGCCTCGCCCATTTGCTCACCGCTGCGCAGATCGATCTCGACGGTGTTGTGGGCAATGCCTTTGGCCGCCAGCAACAAACGCGCACGGCGTGGGCTGGGGGCGGTGCTGCAGTCGTAGAGGGTGATCATGCTTTGGGGGCTGCAGCTTGCAGCTTGTCTTGGGTTTGGGTGTCAAAGTCACTGGCGTGATGGCGCTCGTGCAGTTGCGTGTTCAAAGGCCCCATGACGCGATTGACCATACGGCCCCGCTTCACGGCGGGGCGCTGGGCGATCTCGTCGGCCCAGCGGATCACATGGGTGTACTCCTGCACTTGCAGGAACTCGCCGCCTTCGTACAACTGGCCTTTGGCCATGCCACCGTACCAAGGCCAAATCGCCATGTCGGCAATGGTGTAATCGTCGCCGGCAATGAAGCGCTGTTCGGCCAAGCGTTGGTTCAGCACGTCCATTTGGCGTTTGACTTCCATGGCAAAGCGGTCGATCGCGTATTCGATTTTGAACGGGGCATAAGCGTAAAAGTGGCCAAAGCCACCCCCCAGATAGGGCGCGCTGCCCATTTGCCAAAACAGCCATGACAGGCATTCGGCGCGCTGGGCGGGCTCGGTAGGCAGAAACACACCAAACTTTTCCGCCAGGTGCATCAAAATCGCACCGGACTCAAAGATGCGGATCGGTTCAGCGCCGCTGTAGTCCATCAAAGCGGGGATTTTGGAGTTGGGGTTGACGCCCACAAAGCCGCTGCCAAATTGCTGGCCCTCGTTGATGCGGATCAGCCAGGCATCGTATTCAGCCCCCGTATGTCCTGCTGCCAGCAACTCTTCCAGCATGATGGTGACCTTCACACCGTTGGGCGTGGCCAAGGAGTACAGCTGCATCGGGTGTTTGCCACGCGGCAAGGCCTGTTCGTGGGTGGCGCCTGCTACAGGGCGGTTGATGTTGGCAAAGCGGCCGCCATTGGCTTTGTTCCAGGTCCAAATCTTGGGTGGGGTGTAGGTATTCGAATCCGTCATGGGGTGTCTTTCAGAATCAAGGGGGACAAGTGGGGGAGGGCGATCAGGAGCGAGCTGGCGGCGTTTCCAGGCCACCCAGGTAAAAACGGTTGTGAGTGGGCGAGATCACCAATTCATTGATGCAGGTGCGCGACGGCATTTGGGCCAAAAACAAGATGGCTTGCCCCATGTCTTGGGCCTGCACCATCAAGTCGCGCTGTTCTTGCGAAGGGGGAGTGGGGCGCTTTTCCATGATGGGTGTGGCCACTTCACCGGGCAACAAAGATGTGGCACGGATGCCGTGCATGCATTCTTCCATGTTGATGGATTCCGTCAGAGCCAGAACCGCGCGTTTGGTGGTGTTGTAGGCGGGGCCGGTGAGCTTGGTGGCATACAGACCGGCCCAAGAAGACACATTGATGATCAAACCGCTGCGCTGTGCGCGCATGGCCGGCAACACTGCATGGGCGCAGTAAAAAGACCCTGATAAATTGATGCCCACCACATCGTCCCAAGCGTCTGTGGTCAACACATCGAAATTGCGCTGAGTGGCATTGGTGCCCGCGCTGTTGACCAAGATGTCGATGCGACCGTGTTCCGCCAAAATACCCGCAGCCACGGTTTTGACGGCATGCTTGTCGGCCACATCGAGTTGCACAGCTTGGGCGCTGCCCACGTCTTGCAAGGTCTTTAAAGCGCTGGCATTGGTGCTGGTGTTGCGCCCGGTGATGACCACGTGCGCACCGGCTTGCGCCAAGGCCATGGCCCCGGCCAAACCAATGCCGCTGCCGCCGCCAGTGATCCATGCCACCTGCCCTTGAAGTTGATTGCTCATGCTGTTCGTTCCTTGTAGTGCTTGATGTGTGGATCATTCAATCACGATTGTTTTGAACAAGCTGTCACCTTTTCATGTGAGCTGTTGGGGGTGCACCGAAAAGGGGTTGAATATTTTTTAAAATTTAATTGATAAAACTACTAATTACATTTAAAGTGTCAAAAAAATGAAATCACACGGCAAGTTCGTTCCAAAGTGCGTACAACGTCTTGGGGTGACAATGTGATTGACTCAAATCCCAGAATGCTGTTTCAGCTTCGGGTCACATGAATAAACAGTAGTTGCTTATGCTTTTTGACCATTGCGCCCAATGCCAGCGTTGCTGCCATGTGGATGAGGACTATCCCGCGTTGGAGGTCACATTGACGCAACAAGAAAAAAAAATGTACGGCAGCGTGTGCATTGAAACGCGATGTGATCATCTGGGCCCTGTGGGTTGTGAGTTGGGAGATGACAAACCCGTCAGCTGCAAGCTCTATCCCTTGTCTTATGAACCCAACACACGGAGTTTCCACTTCGATGTGGAATGCCCTTTGAAATCCACTTACTTTGAGCAATTGGCCCAACCCGCCAGTGAAGCCTCATTGCACCTGTCCAAAATGGCACAGGTTATTCAAAAATTGGAAGCGGCGGACGCTGCGTTTCTCGAGTCAAATTACGCTGTCGATGTCGATTATTTCGAATTAGAAGCCTTACCCGTCAACCCCTGGACAGTGCGAAAGCAGACATGAGTATGCAGTTATTGGAAGCAGAGGCGTGCCTGGACGCCCCTTCAGAAAATGGTCACCACGGCGAAGCTCAGTGCGTCGGGCATCAGTCTTGGACCGCTGAGAACTTGGCCGTTGAGAGTTACCACGAGGACATTCTTTACTACACCTCGCGCTGGGATGCTTTGTGTCCTTATGTGGAGGTGACGCCGGCCATGTTGGAGATGGCGCCCAAACCCTTCATCGTTTATGCCGTGCCCCCAGAGAGCCCTTATGGCGTACCTATCAATGACAAATACGGTTTGGTGCATGCGGGATCCCCTGATTTTTGGACCGATGCGCGTCGCAGCCGTAAATTCAAAGAGTTGGACAAACTGTGTAAAGACTTGGTGACGACTTTCACGGTTGTGCCGGGTCGTGATGTCACCACGGACGATGTGTATGCCATGGGTGGCGAGCATTTCGCCAACTATTACATCCATGACCACGAGGTTGCAGGCTTCGTGGACTACATTCGCAATCTGGATCTGCTGGTCATTCGGGTGCACGCCCCCAATGGTGACTTGGTGCTCACTGACGTGTCCATTTTGTTGCCTGAGCGCGGGCAGGTCTATGGCAGTTTTTGTCAGTGGAACCGCGACTATAAAAATAAATCGCCGGGCATCTACGCCTGTTTGTTGGCTTCGCGTTGGACCGCTGACCATGGCTACAAATACTACAACCTGGGTCCGGTGGACGACTATGGCTACAAGGCTTTGTTCGTGACCGATTTCGAACCCATTTTTGCGCTGGCCATGACCGACCCTGCGCATCCTTTGGCGTTGGATACGACGTCACCCTTGCATACAGATTTCAAACCCGAGGTGTGGAATCGGATTCACCGTCATCTTTGAACATCGTCCCCCTGCACCTCACCCTGATCTCCACTCAGTCACTCGCCATGTCCAAGTTACAAAAAAAGATGCTCCGTCATTTGCAAGAAGAGGTCTATTGCCGACTGGGTGTATCGCCAGTTCACGGCATCGGCGTTTTTGCAGTGCGCGCGATTCCCAAAGGCGTCAATCCCATGCGCACCTGGCACGACGTCAAAGAGGTGCCTATCCCGCTCAAAGAACTCAAGGGACTGTCCAAGGGTGTGCGCAAAGAACTGGACATGTTTTGCTATTACGACAAAGAAGAGATGCTCATTCCTTCAGTCGGTATGAACACCATGAACATGGCGGTGTATTTGAATCACTCTAAAAAACCCAGCGTCAAATACCTGAAGAATGGACAACTGGTGACTTTGAAAGCCATTCGTTCGGGCGAAGAGTTGATGTTGGATTACGACATCAGCTTTGGTGAAAAACATATTTTTGAATAAGCTCACAGTGCCTGAGCGCTATGGGGCTCAGGGTACTGCAAAGAGCGGCTTGTTTGTATAAGGGAGTGTCTCCATGGAAAAACCAACGCATACCCAAGTCATTGGCATCACCAGTGGCAAATCGGGCGTCGGCAAGACCACGGTATCGGTCAATTTGGCTGTGGCCCTGCATGACATGAATTACAACGTCATGTTGCTGGACGCCAATACCAGCGCCTCCAACGCCCAAGTGGCGCTGGGCTCCAAATGCCCCTTGAGCTTGGCCGACTTCATCAGCGGTGGCAAGAGTCTGAAAGACATCATCCATACCCGTCATTATGGAATTCAGTTGATCGATGGTGCCAATACCATCGAGCAAATGACCCAACTCAATCCCGCGCAGGCGACTCGTGCTTTGGCGCAATTCAGTGACATGGAAGAGGAGTTGGATTTTTTGATCATTGACCTGCCGCCCGGAACAGATCCTTCGGTCTTGTCATTCATGGCCTGTACAGGGCGCCGATTCGTCGTTGTGCGCTGTGGTGATAAAGACGGCTTGGCCGACGCCTATGCCATGATCAAAGTGTTGTGCAGCGACTTTGGATTGGATCGCATTTACGTCATTGCCAACGGTGCGCAAACCCATGATGAGGGTAAAAAACTGTTTGACCACCTCAACACCGTGGCCACTAAATTTCTCAACCGCGAACTTCACTTTTTAGGCAGTGTCGTGAAAGACGAGTTGATGGTGGAAGCTGCGCACAACCACAAGGCGGTCACCGAGTTTGCCCCGACCAGTACGGCGGCCCGTGATTTTCGGCAGCTGGCCATCGCCACCAGTGAATTGGACCGTAAGCAGTACGAAGAAGGCGGCTTGGGTCATTTCGTGCAACGCATCATTCACTTGCATGAATTGAAAGCGTCTTGACTCGCCCTGTGGTCAAGACGCTTGCAAATGGGGTATCGAACTCAGTCCAGTTTGATACCCAAGTCGACAGCCAATTTCACCCATACCGGTACATCACGCTCCCAATCTTTGCGCGTATCGGTCAAGTTTTTGGGTTTATTGGGGATGGCAAACGACTCCCTCAGTTTGGCGGCGCGCTCGGTGTTGGCGCCTTGAACCACCACGCCAGAAAGGATTTTCAAGACAGCTTCTGGCGTGCCCGATGGTGCCATTAACGGCAGCCCGCCTTCCAGC
>CANFMK010000002.1 GCA_947448325.1 Comamonadaceae bacterium | reverse complement strand
GCAGCCCTGAACGCCTTGACCAGCGACCAGCTCGCAGCCATGGAGACCGAAGACGTCGCCGCTTTGTCCACCAGCCAGGTGAGCAAACTTTCTACAGCCCAATTGGCACTGCTGAGCACCGACCAGGTCAGCAACTTGACTACGGCTCAAATTCAAGCCCTGGGCACCAATCAAGTCAGTGCCCTGACTTCGGACCAGCTGAACAACATGTCCAGCAATAACCTGCAAGCACTGACCACTGCGCAAGTTCGCGCGCTGGGTACAGATCAGCTCAGCGCGCTGACCAGTGACCAAATGGCCTTGCTGGAAACACGTGATGTCGCCGCATTGTCCGGCACACAAGCTGCATCTTTGTCTACTGACGCCATCGTGGCATTGACTACAGCGCAGGCACAGGCCTTGACCAGTGCAGCCCTGAACGCCTTGACCAGCGACCAGCTCGCAGCCATGGAGACCGCAGATGTTGCCGAATTGACAACGGCTCAAATAAGCAAGCTCAGCACAGCCCAATTGGCGCTGCTGAGTACCGACCAAGTCAGCAACCTGACTACAGCCCAAGTTCATGCCTTGGGAACCAGCCAGATGATTGCGTTGACATCTGACCAATTGAACAGCATGTCCAGCGATGATCTGCAAGTGATCTCCACGAACCAAATCCGCAGCCTGACATCTGCCCAGCTCGATTCGATCAGTACAGATCAATTGGCGTTGTTGACCACGGCCCAAATGCAGGCTTTGACCACTGCTCAAATCACGGCCTTCACGTCTGATCAGATCAACAACCTGACCAGTGACAATTGGCAAACTTTGACCACTGCTCAAGTGCGCGCACTGAGCACAACGCAATTGGGTGACTTAACCAGCGATCAAATGGCGCTGATGGAAACACGTGACGTTGCAGCCCTGTCAAGTGCTCAAGCTGCAGTGCTGTCCACTGATGCGATCGTGGCATTGACCACAGAACAAACACAAGCGTTGACCAGCGCTGCGCTGAACGCCTTGACCAGTGATCAGCTCGCAGCCATGGAAACGGCGGATGTATCCGCTTTGACCACAGCCCAAGTCGTCAAATTGACGACAGCCCAATTGATACTGTTGAGTACAGATCAAATCAGTAATTTGACAACGGCTCAAGTGAAAGCTTTGCTCACAAGTCAACTGACTGCTTTGACATCTGAGCAATTGAACAACATGTCGAGTGATGACCTCCAAACGATCACCACGGCTCAAATCAGCAGCTTGAAAACAAGCCAGATCAGCAATCTCAGCACGGATCAGTTGGCATTGCTGACAACAAAGCAAGTTCAATCGATCACAACAGCTCAGTTGACAACGCTGACATCTGCTCAATTGAATGGCTTGGCCAGCGACAACCTGCAAGCCTTGACCACGGCACAGATCAGTGCTCTGACAACGGCGCAAGCCAGTGCGATCAGCACAGATCAGATGGTGTTGTTGACCACCAAGCAGGTACAAGCACTGAGCACTGCACAAGTCGCCTCGTTGACCTCTGAGCAGCTCAACAACATGGCCACGGATGACGTTGTTGCCTTGACCACCGCGCAAGTGCGCAGCCTCACAACGGCACAAGTGACTAACTTGTCTAGCGCACAAGTTGCAGTGATGGAAACCCGTGACATCGCAGCCTTGACCTCTGCACAAGCGAAGGTCTTGTCCACCGATGCCATTGCCGGCTTGACCACTGACCAAATCACGGCCTTGACCAGCTCTGCTCTGAATGCGCTGACCAGTGCACAACTGGGCGCGATTGAGGTGGCCGACCTGGCTGAGATGACCACAGCGCAGATCAACAACCTGAGCACCGCTCAACTGGTTCAGTTGAGCACCGATCAGGTGGTTGCATTGACCACAGCGCAAGTGGATGCTTTGAGCACAGCTCAAGTGGCTTCCTTGACCTCTGCACAGATCAACAGCATGGAAACTGCAGACATCGATGCCTTGACGACTGCACAAATCAATGCGTTGACCACGGCGCAAATGGCCAATATCAGTACAGATCAAATCTCATCATTCTCTACGGAACAAATCTCTGTATTGACCAGTGCGCAGACGGCTGCATTGACATCTGCTCAGATTGAAAATATGACGACAGATCAAGTGACAGCATTGCCATTTTGATGGCTGATTAGCCCCCGGCCTTGGGGTCTCCACAAGTACAGCCCTTCGGGGCTGTACTTGTTTGAGGTTGAGGACATCAAAGGCCAACAAGCTTGTTTTTCAAAACATCTCAAGTTTCGAATACTCATGCCGAATCACTATCCGTCAGCCCACGCTTTTACGCGTTCCATCGAACCGTCTTGATAGGGCCAGACAGAAAAGGATTCTGATGTCTACAGAAATTAATTCCACGAGCGGCATCTCTGCCGGTCCCTTTCCTGGCTTGAGCGGCCAAGGAAACGCTGCGAACGGCATTCCGCACAATGTGGCACCGCAAGCCTTGAAGAAGGTGGAGTTGACGCCCACACCAACGTCGAACATTCAATACGATCGTTCGGCCATGGAGAGAAGCTTGAAAGATGCCATCAAACTGCTCAATGATCAAATGAGCTCAAAGACGCAAGGCTTGGGCTTTTCCTATGACGATAGCACCAAGACCCCTGTTGTGACCGTGCGCAATCTGGAGTCTGGCCAGGTGGTGAGGCAAATACCTTCTACGGACCTGATTCGTCTGGCACACAGACTGGACGAGCTCAAGGGCATTCTTTACAACGCCAAAGCTTAATTTTTGCAGTTGGGACTAAAGAAATTTCCAACAGCACCGATTCATCAAGTATCAGGGAGTGTTTCAAGCTTTCTGAGTTAAGCGGTTCAAAAGCCTTGGGTTTGAGAACCATTTAATAGATAGCTAGAAACCAACCTTTCAAATTTCTTTAGGAGAAACAACATGCCAGTCATTAACACCAACGTCAATGCAATGTTTGCCCAAGGCGCAATGAAAGTGAACGGTCGCAATTTGTCGCAAGCCATGCAGCAATTGTCGACAGGTTCGCGCGTTAACTCTGCAGCCGATGACGCTGCAGGCTTGGCCATCGGCCAAACCATGACCGCCCAAATTCGTGGTCTGACACAAGCTGTTCGCAACGCCAACGACGGCATCAGCATGTTGCAAACCGCTGAAGGCTCGATGAACGAGCAGTCCAATATTTTGCAGCGCATGCGTGAGTTGGCTGTGCAAGCCTCTACCGCAACTTACTCCTCTGCCCAACGTGGCTACCTGCAGACTGAATTTTCTGCATTGAGCTCGCAGATCGACAACATTGCCTCCCAAACCACATGGAACGGCATGAACATCTTGGATGGTTCTACCAACTCTGGCTCTTTTGATATTCAAGTCGGTGCTGTGAGTGGCCAGACCATCACCGTGACCATTGCCAATGTCTCTGTCAGCGGACTCGGCGTCTCTGGAGACATCAGCACAGCGTCTGGCGCGTCTACAGCCATTACCACGATCAATGATGCGCTCGACACCTTGAACTCAGCCCGTTCCTCCATTGGTGCAGGCGTGAACCAGTTGACCTATGCGGCCGACAACTTGACCAACGTGATTCAGAACTACTCTAACTCACGCAGTCAGGTGATGGACACGGACTACGCGACGGCCACAACCCAGTTGGCACGCACGCAGATCATTCAGCAAGCAGCCACAGCGATGTTGGCGCAAGCCAATCAAGCACCTCAGTCTGTGTTGGCCCTTTTGAAGTAATTCTCAAAAATGCCTGACTCAACCATTCGATGATCTCGAATGGTTGAGCTTTTTTGTTTGATCTAATTCAAGGAGTGAATTCATGGCTGTCGTGAACACCAACACCAACGCACTTTTTGCACAAAGCGCTTTGAAAGTGAATAATCGTGAGTTGAGCAAATCAATTCAACAATTGTCAACGGGCTCTCGCATCAACACCGCAGGTGATGACGCAGCAGGCATGGCCATTGCCTCGACCATGACGGCCCAAATTCGCGGGCTGAACCAAGCCGTGCGCAATGCCAACGACGGCATCAGCATGTTGCAAACCGCTGATGGTGCGATGGGCCAACAAGCCAATATTTTGCAGCGCATGCGTGAATTGGCAGTGCAAGCCTCCACCGGCACCTATTCGTCAACACAACGCGGTTATCTGCAAACGGAATTCAGCGCCTTGACGACGGAGATCAGCAACATCGCCAGCCAAACTACTTGGAACGGCATCAGCATCTTGGACGGCACGGGCGGCAGCAGTGGATCCTTTGACATCCAAGTGGGCACATCCAGTGGCGAGACCATCACGGTGGCTATTTCCAATGTGACGACTTCCTCCAGCGGTTTGAGTGTTTCAGGCGATATCAGCACAGCCTCGGGTGCTACCACGGCCATTACCACCATCAATACCGCTTTGGACACACTGAACTCGGCCAGGGCCTCGATCGGCGCTGGTATCAATCAGCTGACCTATGCCGCTGACAATATGAGCAATACGATCACGAACTATGCGGCTTCCAAGAGTCAAATAGCAGACACGGATTACGCCACGGCCACCAGCAACATGGCCCGTGCGCAAATTATCCAACAGGCGGCAACGGCCATGCTGGCTCAAGCCAACCAGAGCCCTCAGTATGTATTGGCGCTCCTAAAGTAATTTTTAAGAACGCATATAAAGCGTACTTAATTCCCTCCAAGGCCACCTTCCCGGTGGCCTTTTTCGTTGGCATTGCTCTTGCTACTCTTGGTGTTATGCGGCAACCCATGTGGGGTCGTCGTTTTATTGACACCGATCACAGGAGTAAAACATGACCCCAGGATTCCAAAGCTACATGCAAGAAGTGGCCACCGTTGGCGCACCCTCTCTCAAAGACATTTCTCAATTTTCCCCCTCCGACATCCGCGAAGGCATTCAAGCCTTGGTGACGGAAGACAAAATGGACTTGGCACAGGCCCTGTGCGATGCCGGCATCAGCCTGTACCCCGAGAGCGAAGACATTTTGGCCATTGCCGGTTTGCTGGCCATTACCCGTATGGACTGGCCATTGGCCATTGAACTGTTGAGCGACCTGTGCACCGTGCAAAAAGGTTTGATTCAACCCATGACTTACCAGATGTTGGCCCGCGCACTGTGGTGCAACCTGGATCTGAGCCAAGCCCGTTACATCATTGGTGAAGGCCTCAAAGCCTACCCCGATCATGCTATTTTGATGGCAGAGCAAGCTGAAATGGCCGTGGCTGAAAACGCCATGCCGGCCAATTTGACGCGTAACTAACCCCTAGCGGCAAAGTCTTTCCGCAGCGGACAGTGATTGCCACCACACCAATCCATACTCTCAGGAGCAGATCATGACAGTTATCAACACCAACGTGAACGCCTTGTTCTCGCAGAATGCGATGAAGGTGAACAACCGTACCCTTTCATCGGCCATGCAGCAGCTCTCCACCGGCCAACGCATCAACTCGGCCAAAGACGATGCCGCAGGTTTAGCCATTACCAACGTCATGACTTCGAACATTCGGGGTTTGACACAGGCTGTTCGCAACGCCAATGACGGCATCAGCATGCTGCAAACCGCTGAAGGCGCGATGATTGAGCAGACCAACATGCTCCAGCGCATGCGTGAATTGGCCGTACAAGCAGGCACTGCCACCTATAGCTCGGCGCAACGCGGCTATTTGCAATTGGAATTTTCTGCTCTCACCAAGCAAATTGAAAATATTGCGACTCAAACCACATGGAATGGCGATGCCATTCTGGATCAAAGCGTCAATACTTCTGGTTCGTATGATTTTCTGGTTGGCGCGGCCAGTGGACAAACCATCACGGTCGTGATTCCCAAAGTCACAACATCCTCATCTGGCTTGGCGCTTTCAGGTGAAAGCATCAGCGACGCCAGTGGCGCCATGTCCGCGCTATCCGCAATCGATACTGCCCTGCAATCCATCAACGAGGCTCGCGCCACTCTGGGTGCAGGTATCAACCAGCTGACCTATGCCGCCGACAACCTGAACAACGTGATTCAAAACACGACCGCATCTCGCAGTCAGATTTTGGATACGGACTACGCTGTGGCAACAACCAAGCTGGCCAGTAGCCAAATCATCGCCCAAGCGGCAACAGCCATGTTGGCGCAAGCCAACCAATCGCAGCAAGGTGTGCTGTCATTATTGAAGTAACACCTGCGCGCGCTTATGAAAACCAACTTCATTGAAGTTGGTTTTTTTTGGGAATTTTCATGAATCCTATCTTTTTAAATGGACAAGCTGTAGGCTCACGCGAGGGGACGTCTTTTACGCTGCTGAAAGAGAATGCTTTTGAAAAAATCAAGGCATTAGAACCTGAGATCATCTTGGTCTTTGCAGGCGAATTTGACCCACACCACTTCAAAGTGTGGGAGGCTTACTTGACAAAGACCACACTCAAAGCATGTATTGTTTGCTACTCCTACAAAAGTTATTATCACCAGCAAAATAGCAATCACTTAAAAACTTCCATCCCACTATTTAGCGAAGAAACCGGATTCAACATCAATGATCTTGGTTATATAACCAGTATTAAAGCCCTGCTCTATCCTGCAAATATCTCTCGCAACTGGATGTATTTTTATACGCTCCCCAAAGAAGATCATACCAATAAGAATATCAAGCATATTCATATTGGTCACGGCGACTCTGACAAATCATCATCTTCCACACGTGTCCAGAAAATTTACGACCACAGCCTGATTGCCGATGATATAGCTGAACTTCGTTACGCTAAAAATAATATTCATCTTCCTGTGGATCATTTTTTAAAAATGGGCGCCCCTATTTTTCCAGATTTAAATGTTATTGATCAACCGATCCCTTTTAAAAATATACTTTACATCCCTACATTTGAAGGCCCCAGTAGCCTCATGAATTACTCCTCTCTTGAGAAAATTCACAAAACACTGACTAAAGAAATTAGTAAGAAAAAATTTTCATTTTATTATCATCCGCACCCAGCCATGGGACTGCGGCAAAAAGAGTACAAAGAACTGTCCGATCAGTTACTTGAAAAAGCAAGCAATCCTTCATCTGACAAAGCTAATCTCTTCAATCTCTCCAGTGCGGCTATTTGTGACGCCTCTGGTGTCACGAGCGAGTATCTATTTACAGGAAAACCCATTATTGCGCCATTTTCTCGAACTAAATTATCTATGAATTTCAATAAAGAGCTGAGAAGTGTTTGCTACCTTTGGGATTATGAGAGCACTCCACTTTCAAACTTTTTAAAAGAAATTCAATACGACCCTTTATTTAAAAATAGAATGAAATTCAGGGATCAAAAATTCAAAGATGCACGGACTTTCCAGGCGAGTGTTGATAATTTCGACGCAGCGATTCGATCTATTTTTTGAAATTTCAGCGCTCAAATATTATTATTAAGCTCTCACGATTTGACCATTCACCTGTGAACTCATTAATTTTGCAGCCTTGATCGCCACCTCAAATGGATTACTCAGTGAAGCCTGCGCTTCATTTTCAAAATTCACCCGACGCATCTCTGTGTCAGTACGACCAGGCACAATGCAGTTGACCCTGATGCCCGACTCGGCCCACTCTTCGCTCAAACCTTGCGTCATGTTCACAATGGCGGCTTTGGTCGCGGCATAAATCACGGAGTTGGCACGCCCACGGGTGTAAGACGAAGAAGAGAATTGCAACAGCATGCCCTTGGACTGGGCCAAAGGGGCGAAACCCCATTTGGCAATATAGGCTGCGCCCGTCAGGTTCACGGCAATTTGCTGGGCCATGTCCACCCCGTCTTGCTCAGTGATCAATCCGGTATCCAAAATGCCTGCTGAATTGACGATGTAGTCAATACCACCCATGGCTTCATCGGCATCGCTGATGGCTTTGCGGACATCTTTTTCTTGAGAAATATCACAGCCCTTGGACCGCGAAGTGACCACAATCTGTGCCCCCGCATCCTCCAGCAATTGAGACAAGGCTTTGCCGATCCCGGCCGTGCCGCCAAAGATCAACACCTTTTTGCCACGGACCGATATGCCTTGATTTTCTTTTTCGCTGGCGGGCATGCGGATGCGAAACAATTCGTCGGCCAGCACCAGGTCCACAGGGGTGGTGATTTTGATGTTTTCTTCATGCCCTTTGACGATGCGCACTTGGCCAAAGGGGTGGCACGCCAGGTAAATGCCGCAATCGTCGGTGTACTTGTCGAGCTGTTCTTCGCCGATTTCGGCATAGCTGCGAACCAAGCTGGCGTACCTGAAGGCTTGCGGTGTTTGGCCGCGCATGATGTGCAGCCGTGGCGGGATGTTTTGAATGAAACCATCGCGCTCGACAATGATGGTGTCCGTTGTCGGGATGGCCACATCCACGGCCTCGCATTTCACCAAAGCATCGACCACATCGTGGATGATCTGACCGCTGATGAAAGGGCGCGCCGCATCATGGATGATGACGTTGTGCGGATTGCGCTCGGCCAGGGCTTTAAGGCCTTGCAGCGTAGAAGCCTGTCTTGAACTGCCGCCCGGTACAACTTTGGCCAACGGGTCACTGCCAATCAGGTCTTTCACATGGGCCAGCGCTTCTACCGGGGCAACCACCACAATGAACGCTTCTGGCAAGTGCTGCCGCAAGGCATCAAAGCTGTGGACCAGGACCGGTTTACCCGCGACGCGAATGAATTGCTTGGCTTGGTCACTGCCCATGCGCGAGCCGGAACCACCGGCCAGCAAAATGACGGCGTGTTGATCAGGCATCGGAATTTACCATGGCTGCCTTTGAACTCAATTGATGCAACTGTGTCAACAACTGACTGTTTGTATGCGGATTTGAATTCAACGGTACGTCGCTGGATTTTTCGCTAGCCGTGCCAAACCGTGATGACAAATCTTGGATCAAAGCAGGCTCCATGGCCTGCTCAGCATGCGCATGATCACGCAAGATATTCACAATCCGATCCACTTTGATTTTTTTACCCTCGACGATGGAGCGAACCATTTCGAGTCGGCACACCATCATGTAGACCTCGCCACCCACGTCCACTGTCGTCGGGCATTGCAGGTGGGAAATGAAGTGGGGGTCTGGGGTTTTCCAGTCGCCAAAGTTTTCAGTCAGGTTTTGATCAATATCCGCAGGGGCATAAAAACGGGTATTGATGAATTCGATTTCTTGCAAGTCAAACTGAGAAAATCTGAAGTTTTGCGTATACCCAAAATTACTTTGCACCCCAGTTACTAAACCATCGCCATCCTTGTGGTAAATAAATACATCAATGGCAAAACCAGTTGCCAAATGCACCACCGGCATTTGGTACATGCGTTCTATATTGAAATATCCCTTTTTGACACTGAATTTTCCGCTAGACATCAAGGTATTGATGACATCGAAAATATTATCGGCCTCAAAAATACCCACATCAATATCTTTGTCATGGCTTAAAAATGACTTTTGCCGGGCATAACCCAATAAGGTCCCCGAAACCAAAAACGCTTTGGTATTGACTTCGTCCAATGTATTTTGAAGATCGGTCAGTGCCTTGGTGGCTGCATGGCTGTTGAATTCCAAGCCTTCATGTTTCTTACCTGTGGAATCAGCATTTTTAAAGTTCTTGTCGATCCATTCATGCGTCTGATCGCACATTTTTCGTAAAAATTGATCCAAGTGACTCAGCGCTGTTTTAAAGTCTTTCTTGTTGCCATAAGACTGCGCAATTTGGTATGTTGCCAAGACATGGTCGTCTTTGGCTTTGCGATACCACTCGATCGATGCGTCATGTTCATTGATAAATGAATAATATTGAGCAATCAACATGGCCATTTTACTGGGCACATGAGCAATCTTGTATTTAATCAGCTCTTGGTGAATCCTCTTTTGGCATTGAATCCAGTTATCCCAGTCGATATTGTCCGTTCCTGTGACATCGATAGATCTTTCCACCAATGAGCGGGCGCACATCAAAACCAACTCTGGGTTATTCCCTTTTTCAAGTCGTTTATAGATTAATTGATATGCATTACTTTCTTGGTGATGGTCCAAGCAGAGCTCAAAAGCCAAGTGCCAATCATTGTCAGAACCGGTCAATTTTTGAAAAGTCTTTTTATCGCGCGCAATATCGGCATCGTCCATGATGCTTTGCAATGTGGCTCGCAAGATATGCGTCACGCCATTGCGCTCGTTCTTCAAGCGCATCTCTTTTTGCAAAATCGAGCTGTAGCAAGCTTCCAGCAGCTCGGGTTTGGCCGGTTGCGTTGAGTTGTGCATCCCCAACGTCGCCACAAAGACGACGATACGGGGTTCTTTTTTGCGGCGGCAAAAATCAATGAATTCATTGCCAATGATGAAGTCCAGTCCGTGCTCCATGATGATGGTTTCCAGCACATCAAAGTGCTCCCCACCCACCAACGGCTTCAATTGGGACAGGGCAATTTTCATTTTGTGTTCAGACACAGGGACACCTCTTACTTTTGACAGTTGCCAGTAAGAAGCAATTAGGGTGCCAAATTAGGCCTGATTCCAAAGTCCTTCTGGTTTAACTGTTTCTCCTCTGAAAGACCCTGGCACTTATTTTGCTTTGATCCTTTCCAAATGCCATTTTTGGCAGTTCCTGTCAATGCGTTGACACTTTTAAGGATTTGAGATGAAAGTACAAATTCAGCAAAGCCTGCAGCAATTCGTGGACGTTCAGTCATTGGATTTGAACGCGGTTTCAAGGTTCACGCCTGCCGATTTCCGCACAGGCATTCAATGGCTGTTGGCGCATGACAAGGTGGAACTGGCACAGGCTTTGGCCGATGCCGGTTTGAGCCTGCATCCTGAAAGCGAAGATGTATTGGCCATTGCAGGTTTGCTGGCCGCTGCCCAGCAAGACTGGCCTTTGACCATTGAATTGTTGCAAGACCTGCGCAAAGTTCAGCAAGACCAGGTGCAACCCATGACCTACCAAATGTTGGCCCGCGCTTTGTTCTGCAATATGGAACTGCCCCAGGCCCGTCTGGTGCTGGAAGAAGGTCTGCGCGCATGGCCTGCAGACCCTGTGCTTTTGCAAGAGCTTCTCAGTATGGCTGACAGCACCCACCATCTGCCGGCGGCGGCACAACGCAACTGAGCGGCAAACTTTTGCCAGCGGCAACTTTTGTCACTTTGCACACACTGAATCACCGGAGTCACTTATGACAGTCATCAATACCAACATCAAAGCGCTTTATACCCAGGGCGCATTGAAGATTTCACAGCGCGAATCGCGCGTGGCCATGCAGCAGTTGTCGTCCGGCAAACGCATCAACTCCGCCAAGGACGATGCCGCTGGTTTGGCGATTGCCGCGCGAATGACGCAAAACATACAGAGCCTGAATCAGTCTGTGCGCAATGCGGGTGACGCAATCGTGTTCATCCAAACGGCTGAAGGTGCGACCAACGACATCACCACCATGCTGCAGCGCATGAGCGAGTTGGCGGTACAAGCAGCCAACGCCACCTACTCGCCAGAGCAGCGGGGTTACCTGGATCAAGAATTCCAGCAACTCAAGCAGGAAATTGTGCGCATTGCCGACACCCATGAGTGGAACGGCTTTCCGATTTTGAATGGCAAAGCGGGTACGCCTGTTGGCGTTCCCATCTCCACCACATCGCCGAGGGCCCCAGTTGCTGCGGGCGGTACGGCTGTTGGATTGCAAGAATCCGATTTAGCCATTGATATCCCCATCGGTGATACCGATGCGGATGGTTTACCGAACTATCAATCTACAGCCATCCCAGCATCAACCGCAGATGGCGTCAGCAATGACTATGCTGATTCCAGTGACCCCGCTGCCAGCGCCATTGCCATTGCAGCGGCGATCAATTCAAAGACGGCAGAGACTGGAGTAACAGCCACAGCCAATCCCGCCATCATCACGGCCAGCAAAACAACGGTTGATCCGGATAAATCCATACAAACCACCTTGTACGTCAACGGTGAAGCCATTGACCTGAACTTGACCAAAGGACAAACCGCGGTTGAACGCAGGCAATATGTGATCGACGCCATCAACGCCAAAACACTTACGCATGGCGTGAAAGCGGGTGACCCCGGCACAGGCGGTTTGAGCCTGAGTACCGTTGATGGTCGCAACCTTTCAGTCTGGTACGACAAAAATGAGGTCTCTGCGAGTGATATGGGTTTGGCCATGGACACCGCCACGACCTCCAATCCGCCAGGTGTGACAGGCATTGCAACCGGTTCTCTTGGGGGTGTTGGCGCTGTCGGTGCATCTACCGTTTACGGCACGGTCACCATGACATCCAACAGTGCCTTCACACTCAAAGCAGGTGAAGCTACTGTTGCAAACCCCAATCCTTTGGATCACTTGACCAACATCGATCCCATCACCAAGATCGAACAAGGTTTGGGCTTTAAGCCGGGCCCTGTGACGCCTCAAAATATTGGTCGATTGAGCTTCCAAGTGGGGCCATCACCTGATCAAGTTATCACCATCGACATGGCCGATTACGGCAAAGATGGGAATATCACTGGCGGACTGACCAGAGATACCGCGCAAGCCAATGTTGCAACAGTAGCATCTGCTAATGACGTGATTCAAAAAGTCAACGTGGCACTCGATGCGGTAGCCACCAGCCGCTCCACCATGGGCGCGGTGATGAATCGTTTGCAGCATGTGGTCGATAACTTGACTAACGTATCGATGAACGAAGAGGCTTCGCGCAGCCAGATTGAAGACGCGGATTACGCTGCCGCCAGTACCGAGTTGGCGCGAACCCAAATCATGCAACAAGCCGCTACTGCGGTGTTGGCTCAGGCCAATACCGATATGCAAACCGTCATGAAACTGCTGCAGTAATTGCAGACTCTATTGCAATCGTACAAGGCCATGCCATGAACCCTGCGCCAATGTCAGGCGGGGGTAAAGCTGTGGGTGCAACAGGCGCTCAGGCCGCTGCACGCGGGCCCAACTGTTACCAGTGCAAACACTTTGCCATCAGCTGGCAACCCAGCGCACCTTATGCGTGTCGCTTGCTGGGCTTCAAATCTCGAGTGCTTCCCGCCATCGAAGTGATGCGCATTGACGGTCGCATGTGCATGGGCTTCACAGCCAAACCTCTCCCCACTGCCCATTCCAAATCCGTCAACACTTTGGCCTGAGCCCACGTGTTTGAAAACCGTTGAATTCAGCTGTCGGAATTACGTCCATGGCAGCTTGACTTTGCCGCTTTGCATGTCATGACGAATTCTTAGGTTTACTGTTTTGAGTGGCACGGCCATTGCTTACCTCTCTGGCAATAACTTGCCACTTTCATGACACAGAGAACGCACAGCATGAGCTCTTTCAATATCGCGCAACACGCATTGTGGTTGGACCCTCTCCACCCACTGGCCGCGCCAGAGCACGCCCAACTGGCCTTGGCTGGCTTGTCGGTGCATCGTCTGCACACGCTCGAAGATATTCAAAAACAACTCACTGATGCCGACTGGGTGGTGGTGCGCTTGGACAACAGCTTGGAGCGTTTGGTGGCCGTATTGAACGTGCAACAGCAAGCGCAAATGGCTGTGCCTGTGATTTGCCGAGTCGACAGGCAGCATTTGTCTTTGGCCGTGCAAGCCATGCGCTTGGGCGCCTACCATGTGATGGCCGCAGACGAGTGGTCTGTGCCGGCTTGGCAAGCAGCTTTGCACAGACCCGAACAAAAAGGCGCGACGGCACAAGCCATTGCTCACCCCCCCGCGGTTCAGCGCAGCGTGGTCTATGTGGACCCCGTCAGCCGCCATCTGCTGGCTCTGGCGCAGCGCGTGGCCAAAGCCCAAGTCACGGCCTTGATTGAAGGACCCACTGGCGCAGGTAAAGAAGTCTTGGCCCGCGTGTTGCATGAGTCATCGAATCGCGCCAAAGGCCCATTTGTCGGATTGAACTGCGCAGCCCTGCCTGAGCAATTGATTGACGACATGCTGTTTGGTCATGAAAAAGGCGCCTTCACCGGTGCACACAAAGATTTCAAAGGCCTGTTTGAACAAGCGCAAGGCGGCACCTTGTTCTTAGACGAGATTGGCGAAATGCCCATGCACTTGCAAGCCAAGTTGCTGCGCGTTTTGCAAGAGCGCCAACTCACGCGTCTGGGTGCCGAGCGCCCAGTGGCGGTGGATGTGCGCGTGGTGGCTGCGACCAACAAAGATTTGCGTCAAGCGATCGGCACGCGAGAGTTCCGCGAAGACTTGTACTTTCGCATCAGCACCTTCAAGTTGCGGGTGCCCGCACTGCGCGATCGGCCAGGTGACATTCTCCCGCTGGTGGCCCAATTGTTGGTGAGACATGCCAAAGACAGCGAGTTCACCGTGAGTGCCGAGGCCCAAGCCCTGTTGCTGTCTTACCCTTGGCCAGGCAATGTGCGTGAGTTGGAAAACGTGGTGCAGCGCGCTGTGGTGCTGTGCCCAGACGCGCAAATCGAGGCCATGCATTTGATGTTTGACGATACGCAATTGGAAACCCAAACGCTGCCAACGCCCTACCGTGCTCATGCATTGGCCGAGGCGCACAGCGTTCCGATTCCTCGCGCTGAGGCGCCGTATGAAATGCACGGGCCCTTGTGCGAAGAAGAATACAAAGCCTTGTTCCAGTTGCCAAGCAACGGTATGGCCAGTGTGGGCCACTTGCAAACCGCCGTGAAATCCAACGAACACCAGTTGATCATGGCCGCCATTCAAAACACCGAAAGTCGAATTGAAGCGGCTCGTCAACTGGGCATCAGCCCACGTACGTTGCGTTATAAATTAGCCAAGCTCAAAGGAGGCAATGAGTTGTCTTCGATGGCTTTGGCTCGTTGACCAGGGGATCCACATGATCGACAAAGTCACCTCACAAGCCAATATTTCTTCCATGCTGCAAACGCTGCGGGCTTACCAGTCCGAAGCCGGTAACGGTATCGAAGCGCCCCATGCCGACAAAACCAAGGGCACTCAGCCCATGGGTTTTGGCGACATGATTCGCCAGACGATTGAAAACGTCAATTCAAATCAGAAAACCGCCAACGACCTCGAAAGCGCTTACATGAGCGGCGAGCCTGTGCCTTTGACCGATGTGGTCTTGGCCATGCAAAAGTCTTCCCTGTCCTTTGAAGCCACCTTGCAAGTGCGCAACAAGGTGCTCAAGGCCTATGAAGACATCTTGAACATGCCCGTTTGACGGTTGCCTGAAGGATATTGACCATGGCCACCGCTACAGCCGCTACTTTTCAGCCGAACAATTTTGCAGGCACCCCTGGTGCTGCAGGCAATGCCACAGGTGGCGCATTGGCCACCTCAGGCTCAGGCACTGCCTTGGCCGGTGCAGACGGCGCCCCCGTGCCTGCGCCGGGCTTGTTTACCCCCATGCAGCAAATGCTGCAGCAGCCCGGCGTCAAAAAAGCGATGCCTTTCATTTTGATGGGCTTGGCGATACTCTTGTTTGTGTTGACTTACCTCACCATGAACGCGCCCAACTACCGCCCGATCATGCCGGGCATGAATGAGGCCGATCAGCAGACAGCTTTTGAAGCGCTCAAGCAAGCCGATTTCAAACCCGTGCTGGACGCCGCCAATGGACAAATCACGGTGCCCACCAGCAGGTACCACGAGGCGCGGATTTTCTTGGCTTCCAAGGGATTGCCAAAGACCACCAACACCGGCATCGAATCGCTCAAAGACCAGTCAGCCATGACCACCAGCCAGTTCATGGAGCAGGTGCGTTATACCGCCGCCATGGAACAAGAGCTGGCTCGCACAATCACGCAGATCGATTCCATTCAAACGGCTCGCGTTCATTTGGCCATGCCCAAGCAGTCAGTGTTTGTAAGAGACCGCACTGCGCCTAAAGCTTCGATCATCGTGACGCCATTTCCGGGTCGGTATGTCAGTCCCACCCAAGTTCAAGCTTTGGTCCATCTGGTCGCCTCGAGCGTCCCATTGATGAGCACTGAGAACGTGACCGTGGTGGACAACCAAGGCAAACTGATCACCGACACCACGTCAGAAGCCGCCTTGGGTTTGACCTCAGCACAAACCCAACACAAACAAAAACTGGAAGATGTGTATCGCCAGCGTGTCTCCCAAATTCTGGCGCCAATTGTGGGTGATGCCAATGTGCGCTCGCAAGTGAATATGTCCTTGGACTTCACACAGACCGAGACCACCACCGAAGATTTTGACAACCGCAAAGAAGGCCCCAAGACCCGATCTGAAGCCTTGAGCGAAGACAAAAACACCTTGAAGGACGCCAGCGGCATCCCTGGTGCTTTGTCGAACACGCCGCCCGCAGCGCCGTCGGCCAACACCAACACCACGGCCACGGGCGCCAGTGCAGCAGGTGACAAGAGCACCTCAACAAGTCGCAGCACGCGCAACTTTGAGCTGGACCGCTCGGTGCGTTACGTGAAGGCAGCCAGCGGCACCGTGGAGCGCTTGAGCGTGGCGGTGGTCATCAATGAACGTGCGCCCTTGACGAAGAATGAGAAGGGTGAGCCGATGGACCCTAAACCGAACCCTTACACCGAAGAAGAAATCACCCGCATGCAAAGTTTGGTGCGTGGCGTCGTGGGTTTTGACGAGAAACGCGGTGACGTGGTGACCGTGGTCCAAGCCAAGTTTGAGCCTGAGCAGGTTTATGACATGTCAGTGCCCTGGTACAAAGACGAATCGGTGGTGAACAACCTGAAAACCGGTTTGCTCGGCCTGCTGTTTGTGGCTTTCATCATGATGGTGATCCGGCCCGCAGTGATGCACTTTATTGCACCCGAGCCACCGCCTGTGGACCCCGCTTTGTTGGAGGGCCCATTGGCCGATGGCGAATTGAGCGAGGCCGACAAGCAAGCTTTGCAAGACGGTGGCGTGGAAAGCATGGAAGAGCTCAAAGCGAAGATGATGCCCAAAAAGTCCAACATCTCTGCCGAAATGCTGGACACTGCCAACACCTACGACGACAAAGTGGCGCTGGTGCGCATCATCGTCGCCGACGATGCGGCTCGCGTGGCAGCCGTGCTCAAAAACATGATCAAAGCAGGATAAAGCCATGGCGACCGAAATGCTCGACGATGCAGCCAAAGCCGAAGCGCTGCGCCTGGAAATGGCAGCGATGTCGGGTTCGCAACGCGCAGCCGTATTGATGCTGCTGCTGGGTGAGCAACAAGCCGCCGAAATTGTGAAATTTTTGGACCCTAAAGAAGTTCAATCTTTGGGCGGCGCCATGGTGTCGGTCGCCGATTTGTCGCAAGAGGCAGTGAATCAGGTGCTGGACGATTTTGTGATGACCATCAAAAAGCAAACCAGCATTGGTTTGGGCACCACCGATTACGTTGAAAAAGTGTTCAAGCGCGCCCTGGGCGACGACAAAGCCGCCTCTGTACTGGGTCGTATTTTGCCGGGACAAAGCACCAAAGGTTTGGATATTTTGCAATGGATGGATGCACGCGCCATCGCCGACATGATCCGCGGCGAGCACCCGCAGGTGTGCGCCATCATTTTGTCGGTGCTGGAGCATGAAGTCGCGGCGGACGTGCTGCTGTTTTTGCCCGAAGAAAATCGTTCCGAAGTGATTCAACGTGTCGCCAGTTTGGAAACTGTGCAGCCTTCGGCCATGGCCGAACTCGAAGCCATCATGAAGAAACAATTCTCCAACAGTTCGAGCGCCGCTTCCTCCAGCTTTGGCGGTATCAAAGCTGCAGCCAAGATCATGAACGCCACCAAGACCGCGCTGGAAGCGCAGGTGATGGGCGGCTTGGAAAAGCTCGATGCCGAGTTGATGATGAAGATTCAAGACAATATGTTCACCTTCGACAATTTGTTGAGCGTGGACAGCAAAGGCATTCAGGTGCTGATGCGCAATGTCGAACCCGACATGCTGATGATTGCCTTGAAGGGCGCCAACGAAGGTGTGCGCACCAAGTTCCTGGAAAACATGTCAGAACGTGCACGCGGTATGTTTGTAGACGATATGAACGCCAAAGGTTTGCTGCGAATTTCCGATGTGGAAGAAGCACAAAAGACCATCATGCGCATTGCACGCAAGCTGTCCGACTCTGGCGACCTGGTGCTAGGCGGAGGCGCAGACTTTGTCTGACGTGCAAGCCACGCGCCAGCCCACGGGAATCGCGAAAGCCAAGCCGCTTTGGCGGCCCATGGACTCCCTGCGCGCCTCTATGGTCAAGCAGGTTTTTGCCAAAGAACACTTTACACATAAAAAGGGACTGCTTTTCACCCCGACTGTGCACGCACAAGAGCACACTGACGACATTGCGCAGTCCAGCGAGATGGATGCGGACGTCAATACATCAGATGAAGTGGAAAGCGATAGTCTTGCAGCGCATGAGAATCCATCAGATTCAGGCGTTGAGGCCCCAGACATTGAAGCGATCCGTTCACAAGCGTTTGCGCAAGGTTTGGCTCAGGGCTTAGAACAGGCACAACAGCAAGCGCTGCAAAATCAAGCCGCCACTGAGCAAGAAGCGATGGCAGCGCAAATCGCCGCACAAACACAGGCTTTGCTGCAAGAGATCTCGCACAAAGTCGACGCACTGATAGAAGACCCATCTGAGCTTCAAGAACCACTCAAACGTCTGGCTCTGCATTTGGCAGAGCAATTGGTCTTGACCGAATTAACCTTGTCGCCTCAAGCCATAGAACACCTGATTGAGCGCTGCATGGACACGCTGGATGCCTCTGACGCTTCGGCAATGGTGGTCGAGTTGAACACGCAAGACTTGGCCTTATTGCAGAATCAACAGCGGGTTGACGGCCAACCCAAACCCGCTTGGCGTTTGCAGGCAGATCATTTGCTTTTACCTGGCAGCGTGCGTGTGCGCGCGGATGACGCCGTGGTGAGTGATTTGATTGAAAACCGTTTAGAGTCATTGGCACACAGCCTGCTCAATGATCCCCAAGCTTGGCAAGCCCATTCTGCATTTTCCCCTTCTAAATTGGCCAGTCGATTGACGGCGCAGCGCGGCAATGCGCAGACGGTGGAAGATGCACAAGCCAAGCCAGCGTCGATGAAATCTGAACCGCTGGCCAGTGCGCACGCCGAAACAACCAGCGCTTTCGAGCAGACAACACTGGCGGACGAAGCATTTGAAACGGATGATGCATTCGACGATGCGCATGCGCCAGGCGATGAAGAGGAACACACCTACGAAGCACATCAAGTCAGAAAGGCTACGCCGCCTGTGCCCGAAGACATGACCGCGCAATTCAATGACACTTTGAACGACATCACGCTGGAACTGGACAAGCTCGATGACTAGCTTTGCTCAGGAAGTCGCCAGCTCGATGAGCCGCATCCGTGCGGGTAGCCCTGAGCGGTGCGGGACTTTGGTGCGATTGGTCGGTTTGCGCTTGGAAGCACGCGGCATCATGGCGCCGATGGGCTCAAGTTGCGAAATCATGAGTCCAGACGGGCACCGGATTGAAGCCGAGGTCGTCGGCTTCAACGACAAAACTTTATACCTGATGCCCTTGACCGATCCGATTGGCATTGGCCCGGGCGCTTCGGTGCGCGTGGCCAGTGACTTGGGTACCGCGAGTTTGGGACCCGAACTCTTGGGCCGCGTGATTGACGGACGTGGCGAACCATTGGACGGCAAACCCAAGCCTGTAGGCACTTCACGTTTGAGTCTGCTTGGCCTGCCTATCAATCCGATGGAACGTGGCCCGATAGACAGTGTGCTTGATGTGGGCGTCAAAGCCATCAACGGCCTGCTCACTTTAGGCCGAGGCCAGCGCATAGGTTTGGTCGCAGGTTCAGGCGTAGGCAAAAGCGTGTTGCTGGGCATGATGACCCGCTTCACCAAAGCCGATGTGGTGGTGATCGGCTTGATTGGCGAGCGTGGCCGTGAAGTACAGGCCTTTATTCAAGAATCCTTGGGTGAAGAGGGGTTGGCTAAATCCGTGGTGGTGGCAGCCCCGGCCAACGTCTCGCCCGTACTGCGCCTGAAAGCCGCACAAATGACGCATGTGATTGCCGAATACTTTCGCGATCAAGGCCTCAACGTCTTGATGTTGGTCGACAGCCTGACCCGCGTGGCCCATGCGCAGCGCGAAATCGGCTTGGCCATTGGCGAACCTCCGACCGCCAAAGGCTATCCGCCTTCGGTGTTTGCATTGCTGCCTAACTTGATTGAGCGCGCAGGCGTAGGCCGTCACGGTCATGGGGCAATCACCGCGATTTACACGGTGCTGGCCGAGGGCGACGACGCCAACGATCCGATTGTCGACATTGCACGTGCCTCGCTCGATGGTCAAGTGATGTTGTCACGCAAACTGGCCGATGCCGCACATTACCCTGCGATCGATTTGAATGGCTCGATTTCTCGGGTGATGCAAAATTTGCTCAATCCGGAAGACCTGAAAGCGGCCAACCGTTTTCGCCGCATGTGGTCGCTGTACCAACAAAACCAAGATTTGATCCAAGTCGGCGCCTACGAAACCGGCACCAACCCGACCTTGGATGAAGCCATCCGATTGCGCGAATCGATGGAAAATTTTCTCCGCCAAGACATGCACTTGGGGGAAGATGAATCCCTCACCCGTGAAAACCTCCGCGCCCTGCTTGAGTCATGACCACTGAACGTCATTGTTGGACCGTACTGGCTCAAAGATCCCAAGACGAAGTCAGCCAAATTCAAACGGAATTGGGCCAAATTCGCTTGCGACTGGACAGTCTAAATGCCAGCAAGGCGCGACTTGAAAAACTCTACGAAGATTACCGGCAGCAAGAAAACCAAGCAAACCACAGTTTGCAGGGCATGCGCGAAGTGATGAACCAGCGCCAATTCATGACGCAACTGCTGACTTTGATGCAACGTGTGGCCAACGATGTGGCGCAGGCTGAAAAAAATTGGGCTGATGCCCGTGCTCGCCTGATGGCCGCTGAACGCGAGCGGCTCAAAATGCAAACACTGGCCGATCAAAATGCGCAGGCCGTTTTGGACTTGGCAGAAAAGCGCGAACAGCGCCAGATGGATGCATTGGGCGTGATGCAATTCAATTTAAGATCGGCGCCATGATATTTTCGCCATGAACCTCACAGGCGGATTGCATTGGCACTGGCGCGCCTGGCGCGCTCAAGCGCGATGGAGGAGCACCCGTGCCCAGATTGAAGATTGGTTGCTGGCACAACCGGTGTCCAGCGATGACCTGATCTTGATTGGTGCGAGTGCGGGCTGGATGATGTCTTCAACTTGGCTGGGGCGTTATCGGTCTGTGCAAACTTGGGACATTGACCCCCTGGCCGCCCCCTTGTTCCGATGGCGCCATGGCGCGGCTTTGAAGATACAGGGCGTTCGCTTGGAATGCCGCACAGGCGATGCCCTCACCCAATTGCCCAACCTGCTCAACGAACAACCCCAAGCCACCATTTTTTTTGACAATGTGTTGGGACAAATTCGCTTTCAAACCGCCCGAACCGATCAGACTGAAAGGCGCTTGCACTCCATCACGCAGGCCCTGCGTTCAAGGCATTGGGGAAGCGTGCATGACCGAATGTCGGGTCGGGTCTTGAAGGCCTGGCCACATGAGCCCTTGCCCGAAGGTGGGCAAACGGTGCAAGGGCAAGCCAACGAAGCGTCAGCGACTCAACAGTGGCTAGGTCGCATGGGCGCACAAAGTCCATGGTTGGATCATTTGACGGATTCGATTTTCCCGGAAGGAACCTGCCTGACGAACATGGCATGGGCCATGAAGCCGGGGTATTGGCATTGGCTGCAAGCCGGATGGGTGCGCCCGTGAGCGCTTTAGCAAACCGCTTTGAGGTAGCTCACCAAAGGGGTGTCGGGCGGAATCGATTGCCACTCGCGCATCACGCCTTGTTGATCAATCAACTCGCCAGAAAGCATACGACCCGTGTGCATGGAGAATTGCAAAACCCGCACACTTTGCTTTTTGCAATCGAGCTGCATGTGGGTACGGGTGGACAAAAAGCTGGCGCCACGTGCCGATTTTTGCACCGAAGGGTAGTCCAACATGGTCCAAAAATCACGCAGCGGTCCGTTACGCTCCACGGTGTTGGCTTCAATGTAATAAGTGCCCGCAGGAAAGGTGCCGATCATCTTCCAGTCGGCGTGCGCAGCTTGCAAGCCCAAAACGGCCATTGCTGCAACCAGCGATTTGTGTAATAAGTGCATGCGCAAACTATAAATCAGGCTTGACCGAAACACCATGACTTTTCGATACTTCTTTGCTTTGTGTTTACTTTGGGCCGCGACTGCGGGTTTACAGGGGTGCGGAGGTGGGGGGGCAGCTCAAGGGATAAGCGGGCCGCCTCCAGTGGTTTCAGCGGGCGTCTATACCGGCAGCGTGTCTCAACGCAGTTTCGTAGGCGCCCTGACGAGCGCCCATTTCTATGGCATTCACTTTAACTCTATAACCAGCGCACCTGACGACATTTACGATGGGATGGTTGCGGGCGTAGACACCACAAAAGCAGAGGTCACGGCTTTGAATTTTTATAAAAATACCGAAGCAAAATCCTATACCGTCAGTGCCAAGATCACCCCCTTCAATAGCACGCAGTTAAGCATCGAATTGACTCAACCTGCGACGACGCCTCTGAGTTTTACAGCAACGCCCAACGCCCTGCAAGCGGCAGATATCAACAATGTCGCGACCAACTGGACAGGTAAATTTTCATATGGCTTGGGCTCTCCGACGAATTTTTCTGTGGCCGTCAACAGTGCAGGTGATATTTCCTCGGGTAGTGTTTTTGGACAAAATAGCGACTGTCACATCAAAGCTGGAAGCAAACTGACAGTGGCCAATTCAAACGCCTCCTTTTTCAATCTCAACTTACTGATTGAAAAAACCAACTGCCCCCAATTTTCAGATCAAACTCTTTCAGGCGTTGCATTTGTATTATTGAATCCAGAATCTGGGGTTGCAAAACGCATGATTTGGGTTGCCTCTACACCCAGTGGCCAAGGCATTTCATTCAAGGCCGACCGCTGAGCCACACGGCCTCGTCCCCTCCAGACTCAAGTTTTCACTTTGGGTGTCGATGATATTGACGCCCCTATGCGCTGGTGCGCGCTCGCGCTCCATCCCTCGACCCTATTCAGGATAACGACATGACAAGAATCATTGCAGAAGTAGTGCTGGTATTGGCCTTGATTGGCGCCGGTGCCTTTGGCTGGACACAGCACAAGAGTGCTGGTGCCTCCACGGGCCAAGTCGCCGAGCTGGAAACCAAAGCTAAAGAGGCTGAAGAAAAGCTCGCTGAGGCCAAAGAAGAATTGACCAAAGCGCAGGCTGAAGCGAAAGAACAAGAAGAAGCCGCCGCGCCATTGAAGACCAAAGCGCAAGAGCTCGATGCTGTGAAAGGCGCTTTTTCGGGCGGCGAGATCTTGAAAGATTTGGAAGCCACCTACAGCAAGCAAAAAGGCCTGTCCACCGAGCGCCAACTGGGTGTCGCGGCGGTACGGTTATTGACGCTGGGCAGCAAAGACCCGAGCACGATTGCGGCATTCCAAAAGACACTGGAGTTGACCGACTGGAAGAGTCGCTCTAAAGCTGTTTGTGCCGCGCAAAGTGCCTTGGCGGCAGCGGGTCAAAAAGTCAATGTGATGTCGGAATGCGAAGGCATCAATGCCGCCAAAGCCGGGGCTGATGACCACGGTAAAGGTGATGCCAAGGATGCACACGCTGCGCCTGCTGGGGCTCACGCCGCACCGCATTGGGATTACGAAGGCCCCATGGGTCCTGAAAACTGGGGTAAAGAGTTCCCTACTTGTGCCAAAGGCAAATCACAGTCACCTTTGGACATCAAAGGCCCATTTGAAAAGGTGAAAGTCTCGATTGCCACCGATTACAAAAACGGCCCACTGAAAATTTTGAACAATGGCCACACCATCCAAGTGAACGTGGAGCCGGGCAGCAAGGTGCGCATTGATGGCATGGCTTATGACCTGTTGCAGTTCCACTTCCACAAGCCCAGCGAAGAATTGATCGACGGCAAGCCTGCCGCCATGGTGATCCATTTTGTGCACAAGAACGCGGCCGGTCAATTGGCTGTGATTGGCGTACTGCTCAAAGAGGGCAACGAGAACCCTGGTATCAAAACCCTGTGGGCCAACCTGCCTGCCAAAGAAGGCCCAGAGGTCATGCCCGAAAACGTGAGCTTCAACCCCAGCAACTTGCTGCCACGCGAAATGGACTTCTACAGCTACGAAGGCTCGTTGACCACACCGCCTTGTACAGAAAAGGTGAAGTTCTTCATTCTCAAGTCGCAAGTCAATATTGCACGCGAGCAAGTGGGCGCCTTCCCGTTCAAGAAGAATGCACGTCCGGTGCAGCCGCTCAATGAGCGTGTGATTCAGACCAACTGAACGTCTTGAGTCAACTCCAAAGGCGGATGTCTGTTCAGCAGACATCCGCCTTTGTGCGTTCAGGGAGTCACTTTTTGGGCATAGCGGGCATACCCCGCTGACCGAAGTTCGCACGCCGGGCAGGCGCCGCAACCGTAACCCCAATCGTGACGCTGGGCGCGCTCACCCAGGTAGCAAGTGTGGCTGTGCTCCACAATCAAGTCGACCAATTGCTGTCCGCCGCCAGTCTGGCCGCTGGCTTGGCCCAGGTTGTAGGCCATTTGCCAGGTCTGCGCTTTGTCGATCCACATCAAAGGCGTGTCAATGCGCAAGCGTTTGTCCATGCCCAGCGACAAGGCCACCTGCATGGCTTTCATGGTGTCGTCGCGGCAGTCGGGGTAGCCGGAGTAATCGGTCTCGCACACGCCAGTCACGATCACGTCCAAACCTCGGCGATAAGCCAGCGCCGCCGCCAAGGTCAAGAACAGCAAATTGCGCCCCGGCACAAAAGTGTTGGGCAGGCCATTGGCCTGAATGGCAATGGCGGTGTCGCGCGTCAATGCGGTCTCGCTCACCTGCCCCAGCACCGATGCGTCCAGCAAATGGTCTTGCCCCATGCGCGGGGCCCAAGTGGGAAACTGGGTTCGCAAGGCGGCCAGCACCTGCAAGCGCGCATCGAGCTCGATGCGATGCCGCTGGCCATAGTCAAAGGCCACGGTTTCCACACGGGTGTAACGTGACAAGGCGTCAGCCAAACAGGTGGTGGAGTCTTGGCCACCCGAAAACAAAACCAAAGCAGAGGTGTGCATAGGGGGCAGATGCTAGCTGATTTTGCAAGCCTCAAGGGCCACAGGCGTTTTCAACTCATGTCGGCTTGGCTGGTTTGAGCTTGTACAAACGCCACAGCAAACCGGTGGCGATGCTCAGGTTCAAGAGGTTCCAGGCCAGTCCATTGATGAAGGCTGCATGGTAGGAGCCGGTCAAATCGAACACTTTGCCCGACATCCATCCGCCCAAGGCCATGCCTATCATGGTGGCAAAGATCACACTGCCCACCCGAGCGCCGGCCTCTTTCGGCGGAAAGTACTCGCGCACAATGATGGCGTAAGACGGCACGATACCGCCTTGGAACAAGCCAAACATCGCCGAGATCACATACAACGAGACCAAACCGTCAAAAAACAAAAACAGCAACAAGGCCAGACCTTGCAAAATCGAGCCCAGCAGCAAAGTGCGCAAGCCCCCAATGCGGTCACAGATCACCCCGGAAATCAAACGACTGGCGATGCCACAAGCCAACATGAGCGAGAGCATCTCTGCGCCCCGCGCTGCGCCAAAGCCCAAGTCGGAACAATAGGCCACGATGTGCACCTGCGGCATGGACATGGCTACACAGCAAGCCACGCCGGCCACGCAGAGCAAGGCTTGCGCATGCGACATCCGTAAACCAAACGGCCGGTCTGATGCAGCAGCTGACGTTTTGCCAGGCACAGGTGCGACCAGCAATGGTGGGCGTTGACGCATGAAAAAACTCAGGCCCATCATGCCCAATCCGCACACCAAACCCAGTGCAATATAGGTCGAGCGCCAGCCCCAGGTTTCAACACCGCGCTGCGCCAACGCCGGCCAAACGGTGCCCGCCACATAGTTGCCACTGGCACAGATGGCCACCGCAATGCCTCGGCGCTTATCCCACCACAAAGAGGTGTCAGCCAACAAGGGCGCAAAGGTCGAAGACGCGCCCAGCATGCCCAAGAGCACGCAATGGGCCAAGGCAAAAAGCCAAATGTTCTGGGACATCCCCGCCAATATAAAACCTGCGCCCACACCCAAACCACCCCAGAACAAGGGCACATGCACGCCCTTGCGGTCGGCCCAGCGGCCCATGTAAATACCGCCGATGCCCAAGCCCAGCATCATCACGGTGTAAGGCAAAGACGCGTCCGCGCGGCTGACGCCAAACTCCAATTGCACGGCGGGCAGAACGACGGCCACCACATACATGCTGCTGCTCCCCAAGGTCACGATCAACAAAGTGAGCATCAGGCGTTTGAAGGCATAATGCGAATCGATCAGTTCGGCGGAGGCGGGTTGGTTGTGCATAGGTTTCAAAGTGAATGGCTGACATGCGCTGCAGGTCTTTGGCCGGTGTTCCATTGGCCGTTCAAGGCCCGCTCAATTTGCGCCGCCAGCTGCAACAGCACACCGTCGTTGGCTTGCCGAGCTTGCGCTTGAATGCCCAAAGGCAATCCGCTTTCTTGCGTGGCCATGGGCAGAGAAATACCAGGGATGCCGCACAGATTGGACAACGGGGTATAGGCAAAGTTTTGCCACAGATTCTCAAACCAGTCGTACACCGAAGGGTTGGTGCTTTGCGTGAGGTATTCGGTGGTGCCGATCAAAGGCGTGGGCTTGGCCGTGATGGGGGTCAGAATGATGTCCCAGGTTTCAAAGAACTGACCAAAGCCGCGTGAGGTGACATTGAACACCGCTTGCATTTGCGCCCGCTCGGCGTAACTGGTTTTCAGGCCTTCTTCCCAAATTTGAATATTGATCGGCTCCACCCGGTCAGCAGGCGGTCTCTCCAAGCCCAAAGGCTTGAGCAGGTTGGTGATGGTTTGCGCAAAGTTGCTGATGTAGCAGGTGGTCTGCGCGGCAAACGCAGCAGGCAGATCCACATCAGGCAAGGCCCATTCCACATGGTGGCCCAAATCCTCCAAAAACCGCCCTACCCGCTCCAACTCCGCGACAAAGTGAGGCACCGCTTTGTAGTGGCCCCACTCATGCGACAAGGCGATGCGCAATCGGCCCGGATCACGTTGGATCAATTGGCTATACGGCTCTGCAGGCGACCAGTAAGGCATGAACTCGCCCGGCGCGCCGCCACGGCAGTGGTCGACAAAGGCGGCCGTGTCGCGCACCGAGCGGCTCAGGCAGCCCTGGGTCGACACCAAACCCGACAAATCGGACAAGCCCGGCGCAATCGAAAACACACCGCGCGAGGCTTTCAAACCAATCAAGCCATTGGCACCTGCAGGGATGCGGATAGAGCCGCCGCCATCGGTGGCGTGCGACAGCGGCAAAACACCTGACGCAACCGCTGCAGCCGAACCGGCAGAAGACCCGTTGGTGGTGTAGTCCAAGTTCCAGGGGTTGCGGGTGACATAGACCGCCGGGTTTTCGGCCGAGCTGCACACGCCAAATTCGGGGGTGGTGGTGCGCCCCATGATGTTCAAGCCTGCTTGCCGGATGCGCCCGGTCAAGAAGCTGTCGGCGGCAGCGCGGTGGCCCTGCATCAACCTGGAGCCCATTTCCTGCAAGCGCCCTTTCAAGGTGGGGCCCAGGTCTTTCATCAAATACGGTACGCCGGCAAAGGGGCCTTGGGGGTTCAGACCGTCGCGCAAGGGATCGGCCACCACATCGTCAAACACCTCGACCACAGCGCTCAGTGCGGGGTTGAGCTTGGCGATACCCGCCGCAGTCTGTTGCGCCAACTCGCTGGGCGTGACCTCACCCTGGCGCACTCGCTCGGCCAAGCCCACGGCATCGTGCTTGGCCCACTCATCCCAACCCATGACGCATGACATACAGAACAGCCCCTGTGTGAAGATCAACTGCAAACTGTCTGCAGTTTAGTTGACAGTAGCAGGGTCAAGGTCACCGAGTTGACGGCCTAGGTAGCTGGATCCAGGATCAGGACGTTGAAATGACCGCCGTTGATTTTGTCCAGAGTGGCTTGGTTGTTGTCCACTTGGGCTTGGGTGAGCATCAGTGGGCCATCGTCGGTGATGTCGATGGCATCAATTTGGTCGCCCAGAGTGACCAAGTTGTCAAATTCTGCAGCCACTTCGGCAGAACTGCCTTTGATCGACACTGTTGCCACATTGGCGTAGGCTGAGGCCTCTGTGGCCTGACCTGCTGCGACATCTAACAAAGCCAAAGGCTGGGTTGGCAACTTAGCAAGGGCCGTGGCAGATTGCTTGTACTGTTCCAATGTGATGGCTACTGGCGTCTGCGGCGTCGTCACAGTCAAGCCTGCCAGCCCGTCTGTACTCAAGTTGAGCAGATCATCCCAACCGGTGGAAATAGCTTGGCTGGTGTCTGACACCTGCACACTGCCCAGGCGGCTTGGGCTTGGATCTGTATTCAGGAAGTCATTCAAATCGGCCATGGACACACCGGAGACATCGAAGACATAATCACCATGCAGCTTGCTTTGGTTGGCTTGAACATCGGACAGTTGCGCCACAGTCAACGCCACGCGCGCGTTGGTTTGGGTAAAGTCAATTCTCTCCAACTTGCTCATGGCCACGACCGTGGGGAAGTCGACGCCGATGTATGTGGCCACATCCAAGCCCACATTAGAGGCAGAGGTCAAGGCGAAACGACCGACATTGTCATCGGCTTGCAAAGCGGCTGCCTGCTGCGGTTGAGCGGCGGTGACATTCAAGCTGAAAGGGCTCTTGATTTTGCTGAAACTGCCCAGGCTGTTGCTGTATTGCGAACCTGTGATGCCCAATTCTGAGCCGTCAACCGTCAATTTCACGGATGCAATTTTCTGGTTAGGCAATAAATTGATTTGGTTGGCGACGGTGTTGGCATTGTCGATGACCGCTATGTTTTGCACATGGGCGTTGTTCACCATGTTGCTGGCCAAAGTCATGTCCGCGCCCGTCACCGTCAATGTGTAAACACCCTCGTTGGCGCCTATCTTGTTGATTTTGGCCAAGGTATTTTGGTGGGCTACATATTGGGCAGCCGTCACGGTCAAAGCAGGTGCAGCCTCACTGGTTGTCAAGCCAGCTAATTTAGATCCCAGATTACTCAACCCGCCCAGATTGGCTGCCACTTGGGCCGCACTGTCTTTGACGTTCAGGCTGCTGATATTGAATTGGACGTTTTGCGCTTCGATCAAGGCCGCGTTGGCCGAAATTTGATTCAAGACCACGGCGAAAGGTGTTTTGATCAAGCCCAATACGGCTTTTTCTTTTTGGAAATCACTGTACGCCAAGCTCATAGACGGATTGGCATCGGTGAGTTTCAATGACTTGATGCGTGCGCTGTTTTGCAGCAAAACAGTCATTGTGGCTGTGCTTTGGATTTGGCTCGCTGTGCCTTGCACTTCGGCACTGACCACATGCCCATTTGCAAAAACCTGACCTGCATCGGCGGTCGTGACTTGGGTCACGGCAAACCCGTAACCCCCTGTGAACTTCGCTAACAATGCCGAGTCATCGCTGAACTGTTGCATGGTCATGCTGATGGGCGTTGCAGGGTCAGACAACTGCAGCGACGACACTTTGGAGTTGGCTGCGAGCGCATCGAGTTGCACATTGAAATTAGCTGCCGTGTCAGTGACAGAGATCGTTGAGATGTGCTGATTTGGCGTGGTCACGAAGCTTTGTGCCTGATCTGCCGAGGCACCATTGAGATCGACCAGGAAGTTTCCTGTCAATTTGGCCAATGTGGGCGCAGCGCCTGATGCATTCCATTGCGACATGGACAATTTCAAATGCTCTGCATCTGTTTGCGTAATGCCATCCAAGGATTTACCCAAAGCCATGAGCTTGCCAAAATTTCCGGAAATTTGGCTCGCCGAGTCGCTCACGCTGATCGAACTGACATGCGGTTTGGTCAGTAAATTCAAGCCACTGGCCACACGGGCTTGACTCAAGGCCACGGTATAGCCTTTGATTTTTTCCAACACCCCCAGGTTGGCTGACCAATTCGAGACCGACATGGACAAGGCGGTACCCGCATCGGTCTGCACAATGCGGCTCAATTTGGTGCCCAGCGCGCTCAAATCGCTCAGCTGGGCAGGATCAGACAAGTCTGATGCCGCGGCTTTCACATCCATGCTCACCACATGTGCATTGGCCGCCACATCGCTGATTTCACTCAGCGCCACATCGATCGCCTTGACGGTGTAATTGCCATTGATGGCGCCCAGTGCATCCGCGTAATCACCCAATTGTGTTTTTGTCAGAGTGAAGGAGCTGGGTTGACCCAGCAAATTCACTTGAATTTGAGGTGCTGACGTTGCGGTCACAGTGGTTTGAAGCGCTGACAGTTGCGCACCGACGTTGCTGACGGTGTCTGCCACCTGAACGTCTGTGACATGCGTGTTGGCGGCCACGGTCTGAATTTGATTGGCCTTGGCATTGCTGACCGACAACTTGTAATCGGTCCCCAACTTCACCAGTGCACTGGCCGCATAGGCATCGAATTGCCTGCCTGTGACTTGAATCGACGTGGAATCGGACTGGTTGATAGCCGTCAACTTGGTCCCTAAACCCATCAAGGCATCCAAGTTGGCGGAGATGGCTGCGCCCGAGTCCGACACGGTCAAGCTTCGCACGCGCAAATCGGGCGCCATACTGATGGCCTGGGTTGCGCTCACGGCCGTCAAGTCCACACCATAACCACCCACGATTTTTGACAATACGCCAATGTGCGAAGTCCAATTGCCAGCGGTCAAACTCAGCGATTGTCCCGCGTCTGTTTGAGTGATGGTGGTGAGGTTTTTGCCCAACTGGGCCAAGTCGTCTAAATGCGCCAACAGATGATCTGCGCTGTCGCTGACAGATATGTTGGCAATATGGGCATTGTCTAAAAGCCCTAAAGCGTCTTGGGCTTGGACGCCACGCACATTCAGCATGTAGTTTTCGTTGCCCAACAGCGTCAGAGCATTGTGCTCATTTACCAACTGTGCAGCGGTGATGTTCGCCAACTGCGTTGCGGTGATATTGAGCGCTGTCGGAGTCCCCGTTTGGCTGATGCTCGTCACCTTGATGTTCGAACTCAAGTCGTCCAAATTCACCGATATGGCCGAACTGCTGTCTGTGACCGCTATGGACTGAATGTGCGCGTCATTTTGAATGACTTGCGCATCCACCGCACTGGCGCCCACAATATTGAGGTTGTAAATATTGTTCGCTGATGCTGGTGTTGATGACTGCTGCTGATCTGCGACACCTTGCGTATAGGTCGTACTGATGACTTTGCTCAATACTGTGCCGTGGCTTAAATAATCAAGGGACGACATGGTCAAAGGATTGGCCGCCGGATCGGCATCTGTCAAGCGCACAGAATGGATCTGACTGCCCAGGCGATCTAACAAAACCAGGTTTTTGGACACATTGGCGGCCGAATCGACAATGTCCATGGTGACTATTTTTTTATTCGACTTCAGACTCATGGCGGACATCGAGTCCACATTGAAAACCGCCAACTGATAACCTTTGTAAAGCTTTCCGATAACGGCCTGGTCCGTATTAAGTTGACTGGCATTGACCTTCAAGATGGCGTTGTCATCGCTCGCCAAGGCTTTGACTTTGAGGCCCAGGTCTGATTGAAGGGCATCTAAGTGATCCGCAATCGCTTGCGAGTGGTCAAGGATGCTCACAGAACTGACGTGAGCATCCCCGGCCAAAGTCAAAGCTTCTTCTGCGGTTGCTGCGGACACATCCAGTCCATAAGTACCCCGCATTTTGAGCAATACATCATTATTGGCAGTGTATTGGTCAAAGGTCACTTTGACAGGCGCGGTTGAATCAGTCAGCCTGATTTCCTGCAACTTAGACCCGCTTGTCTTCAGGTTGCTTAATTTCAATGCAATGTTTTTGGCGGAGTCATTGATGGAATATTGACTCACCTTAGCGTAGTTGGAGTTCGAATTGATGGCCAATACGTCTTTGGCCAAGGCATCAGAAACGCTCAGGGTGATACCGTTATCTGAACCTGATTGGGTTTTTTTGTTCAGCAGCGTCAAGACCCCTTGGGTCGTTAATTGCTTGCCCGTGAGATGGACCACGCCGCTCGAAGCGCCATCCAAGCCGATCGACTTGACGTTATTGACAACCTTTTTCAACTCATCCAGATTCTTTTCGATGTTTTCGGCCGTATCAACGATGTCAAACTTAGCTCGAGGGTTGAGTTTGATGGCTGAAAACACGGCAGCAACCGTCACCGCAGACGAGACACTGCTCTGCTGGTAATAGTTAGAACTGGCTGTGACGCTTTGAACGAGGCTCATCAACAATTGAATCGGTCGGAACGCGACTTACTTGAGCCAGCTTGAAATTAGTTTTTTTGTATTCAGAGATCAACCGCCACATCCCTGCTCTTGCAGGCAAAGGGAGTCTTCTAAGCTGCGCAATTTAAATTGTCATGTGCTGAGCGGATCAGCTGTTGCCAAGTCTGGCGGTGCCAATTGGTTCAATTCATATGTCGACACATTGAAAATTAAATTTTCAACACTTAACCATTGTCTTTGTGAGTCAAAAATCCGCCGAAATTTGCAGCCAAGTAAGCCTCCGCTTTTTCCAGCATGAAGTAGCGAAAAGCTTCGGCTGCGGGTGAGAGTAATTTGGACTGGGTGTGCACCAAATTCCAGGCGCGCACCACCGGCGCGCCTTCCACGTCCAACAGCGCGATGCGCCCTTGTGTGAGCTCAATGCCGATGGTGTGCAGCGACAAAAAGCCCACGCCCAGGCCGGCCATCACCGCCTGCTTGATGGTCTCATTGCTGCCTAACTGGATCTTCATTCGGGGTTCGACATAGGTGTCTTCAAAAAATTTCTGCATCGCGGCCCGGGTGCCCGAGCCCGGTTCGCGCACGATGAAGTCATAGGGCCGCAGATCTTCGACGCTGAGTTGCCCGCGCTGGGCCAGCGGATGATCGGGGCTGGCCACAAAGACATGCGGATGGGCCGCAAACGGTTCTGGCCGGGTCTGCATCTCCTTGGGTGGGCGGCCCATCACAGCGATGTCGACCTCGTTGCTGCGCAGCATGCCCACCAGTTGCTCGCGATTGCCTAAGGCCAACTGCACATCCACGCCCTCGTGCAAATGCCGAAAGTCGGCAATCATCTTCATCATGAAATACTTGGCCGTGCTGACAAAGCCGATGGTGAGTTTGCCCGTCTCGGCGCGCAGCAGGCGGGCAGCGGCATCTTCAGCGTCCTTGACCGTCGCCAAGATTTTGCGCGCATAAACCAGCATGTATTCGCCAGGGGTGGTCAGGCGCACCTTTTTACCGCTGCGCTCAAACAGCGGCAAGCCAACATGGCCTTCAAGCTCCTTGACCTGCATGGTCACCGCCGGCGGCGTGAGGTGCAAGGCCTCGGCGGCACGGGCAAAGCTCAGGTGGCGTGCAACCTCGTTGAACACGCGCAATTGGCGAAAGGTGGCGTTCTTCATTCAGGTAAAGCTGAATATAAAAATAGAAATATTTGAATTTACCTTATTTGATCTTCTTTTTACAGTCATGTCCATACCCCCGCCAACGGCCACAGGCCCCATTCAGGAGACATGCATGAGCGATATCGAAACCGGATCAACCCAGATCACCGACGCCAAGGCTCGCTACAGCGCCGGCGTTCTCAAGTACCGCCAAATGGGCTACTGGGTGCCTGACTATGTACCCAAAGAGACCGACACCATCTGCTTGTTCCGCATCACGCCGCAAGAAGGTGTTGATCCGGTGGAGGCCGGTGCGGCGGTCGCTGGTGAGTCGTCTACCGCGACCTGGACGGTGGTGTGGACTGACCGCTTGACCGCCTGCGACAACTACCGAGCCAAGTGCTACAAGGTCGAGCCAGTGCCCGGGCGCGCTGGCGAGTACTTTGCCTGGGTGGCCTACGACATCATCCTGTTCGAAGAAGGTTCGATCGCCAACATCACCGCCAGTCTGATCGGCAATGTGTTCTCCTTCAAGCCGCTCAAAGCTGCGCGCCTGGAAGACATTCGCATTCCCGTAGCGCTGGTCAAGACCTTCAAAGGCCCGCCCACGGGCCTGATCGTCGAGCGCGAGCGGCTGGACAAGTTTGGTCGCCCGCTGCTGGGTGCTACCACCAAACCCAAGCTGGGCCTGTCGGGCCGCAACTACGGCCGCGTCATTTACGAAGGCCTCAAGGGTGGGCTGGACTTCATGAAGGACGACGAGAACATCAACTCGCAGCCCTTCATGCACTGGCGCGATCGCTTTCTGTATGTGATGGACGGCGTGAACAAAGCCAGCGCCGCCACGGGTGAAGTCAAAGGCAGTTACCTGAATATCACCGCCGCCACCATGGAAGACATGTATGAGCGCGCCGAACTGGCCAAAGAGCTGGGTAGCGTGATCGTGATGATCGACCTGATCGTGGGCTGGACGGCGATCCAGAGCATGAGCAACTGGTGCCGCAAAAACGACATGATGCTGCACATGCACCGCGCCGGTCACGGCACCTACACCCGGCAGAAAAACCACGGCGTGAGCTTTCGCGTGATCGCCAAGTGGCTGCGCCTGGCGGGCGTGGACCATCTGCACACCGGCACGGCCGTGGGCAAGCTCGAGGGCGATCCGATGACGGTGCAGGGCTACTACAACGTCTGCCGCGACGCCGTGACGCGCACCGACCTGCCGCGCGGCCTGTTCTTTGACCAGGACTGGGCTGATCTGCGCAAGGTCATGCCGGTGGCCTCGGGCGGTATCCATGCCGGGCAGATGCACCAGTTGATCCACCTCTTTGGCGACGATGTGGTGCTGCAGTTTGGCGGCGGCACCATCGGCCATCCGGCGGGCATCCAAGCCGGCGCCGTGGCCAACCGCGTGGCGCTGGAATGCATGGTCAAGGCGCGCAACGAAGGCCGCGACATCCAGAACGAAGGTCCTGAAATTTTGCAAAAGGCCGCCCAGTTCTGCACCCCGCTCAAGCAGGCGCTGGAAACCTGGAAGGACGTGAGCTTCAACTACACCTCCACCGACACCAGTGACTACGCTGTCACCCCCGCTGTCGCTTGATCAGCCCTTACCCGGAGAACCCACCATGATGACCAACCCCACCGGCCGCATCACGCAAGGCCAATTCAGCTTTCTGCCCGAACTCAGCGACGACGAAATTCGCCTGCAGATCGAATACGGCCTGAAAAAAGGCTACGCCTGGAGCGTAGAGTACACCGACGACCCGCACCCGCGCAACACCTACTGGGAGATGTACGGCATGCCGATGTTCGATCTTCAAGACGCTGCCGGCGTGATGGTCGAGCTGGCCCAGTGCCGCCAAACTTTCCCGCAGCACTACATCCGCCTGATGGCGTTCGACTCCACCCGTGGCGTGGAGTCCATCACCATGAGCTTCATCGTCAACCGACCCAGCAAAGAACCCGGCTTTGGTCTGGCGCGGCAGGAATGGCACAACCGCACGATGCGCTACACCGTGCACAGCTACGCCACCGACAAGCCCGAAGGCGAGCGTTACTGATAAACCGCAGGTCAGCGCCATGTACAACATCCCCGGACAGACCTCCAGCGCACCCGCAAGCTCTGTTGCGCGCACCGATGGGGCCACCGCGCAACCCATTGCGGGGGTGCACGAGCTCGCCGCTGGAGCGCACACCGTGGCCCAGGTGCTGGCCGACTCACAGGTGCAAAGCGTGCTGACCGAACTGGACCAAGGTTTGGTGGGATTGGCGCCCGTCAAGCAGCGAGTGCGCGACATCGCCGCCTTGCTGGTGATCGACCGTCTGCGCAAGAACCGGGGGCTGACAGCGCAGGCGCCCAGTCTGCACATGTGCTTCAGCGGCAATCCGGGCACTGGCAAGACCACGGTGGCGCTGCGCATGGCGCAAATTCTGCATCAACTGGGCTATGTGCGCAAAGGCCATCTCGTGGCGGTGACGCGCGACGACCTGGTGGGCCAGTACATCGGCCACACCGCACCCAAGACCAAAGAAGTGCTGAAGAAAGCCATGGGCGGCGTGCTCTTCATCGACGAGGCCTACTACCTGTACCGCCCAGAGAACGAGCGCGACTATGGGCAAGAGGCGATCGAGATTTTGCTGCAGGTGATGGAAAATCAGCGCGACGATTTGGTGGTGATTCTGGCGGGTTACAAGGACCGCATGGACACTTTCTTTTCTTCCAACCCGGGCCTGAGCAGCCGCATCGCCCACCATCTGGATTTTCCGGACTACAGCGTGCCCGAGCTGCTGCGCATTGCCCAGCAGATGTTGGTCGAACTCCATTACCGGTTTGAGCCGGGCGATGGCGCGGCCATCGAGGATGCCCGCACGTGCTTTGAGGCCTATTTGCAACTGCGCATGCGCGAGCCTCACTTTGCCAACGCCCGCAGCGTGCGCAATGCGCTCGACCGCGCCCGGCTGCGCCAGGCCAGTCGCTTGTTCAACCAAGCCGAGGTAGAGCACAGCGCGCAAGACTTGAGCACCCTGAGTGCGGCGGACATCCGCGCCAGCCGCTTGTTTGCAGCGGCCAGTGCAGCTTGAATAACCCAAGGAATCACCCATGTTGCATGCCTTGATTTTGGATGTCGACGGCACCCTGGCCGACACCGAGATGGCGCACCTGAGCGCCTTCAACCACGCATTCGCGCAAGTCGACCTGGACTGGCACTGGGATGTGCCGCTGTACACCAAGCTGCTGGAAGTGTCTGGTGGCAAGGAGCGCATCCGCGCCTACTGGGAAAGCCGGGGTGATCTGCCAAAGGGCATTTATGGTGGGGCTGTAGAGCAGACGATTGGCCGCATCCATGACATCAAAACAGCCGCCTATGAGCAAGCCGTGCAAGACGGCCTGGTCCAACTGCGGCCAGGGGTGTTGAACTTGATCCATGCCGCTGCCCAAGACAGTCTGGCATTGGCCATTGCCACCACCACCTCGCCCGTCAACATTGCCAGCTTGCTCCAACGCACCATCGGCCCTGACTGGCGCATGCGCTTTGCGGTGATTGAAGACGCCTCGACCGCGCCACGCAAAAAACCCGATCCCATGGTGTACCGGCAAACTTTGGCTCGGTTGGGCTTGCCGGCCTCAGCTTGTCTGGTGTTGGAAGATTCGGCCAATGGTTTGAAGGCGGCGCGTAAGGCCGGTTTGCCCACGGTGATCACGGTCAATTCTTTTACCGCACACCACGACTTCAGGGGTGCGCTGCGCGTCCTGCCCAACCTGGAAGGCATTGGCCTGCCAGAGCTGCGCGAATGGCATCACCAAGCACTCAGCGCCGCCTGAAAAAACATCGGAGATTTGGATGACGCTTACTCCCCGCACATCGACCACACTCACCCAGTTTCTGATCGAGCAGCGCCGCCGCTACCCCGACGCCAGCGGCAACTTCAATGCCTTGATATTGGACGTGGCCTTGGCCTGCAAAGCGATTGCCAAATCTGTGGCCTATGGTGCCCTGGCCGATCTGCTGGGCAACCACCCCGATGAGGGCGGTGCCAGCGTCAATGTACAAGGCGAAACGCAAAAAAAACTCGATGTGCTCAGCAACGATTTGTTCATCCGCATGAACGAGTGGGGCGGGCATCTGGCGGGCATGGCGTCTGAAGAGATGACGCACCCGTACCCGATTCCCTCGCATTTGCCCAAAGGCAAATACCTGCTGGTGTTTGATCCGCTGGACGGTTCGTCCAACATCGATGTCAACGTTTCGGTGGGCAGCATTTTCAGCGTGCTGCGCGCCCCCGCCCATGTGCAAGGCGGTGCCGATCTCACCGAAACCGATTTCCTGCAACCCGGCTGCCAGCAAGTGGCCGCCGGCTATGCGCTGTATGGCCCCACCACCATGCTGGTGCTGACGGTGGGCACCGGGGTCAACGGCTTTACCCTGGACCCGGTGATGGGCGAATTCATGCTCACCCACCCCGACCTGCAAGTGCCCGCCGATACGCAGGAATTTGCCATCAACGCCTCCAACGCCCGTTTCTGGGAAGCGCCGGTCAAGCGTTATGTGGACGAATGCTTGGCCGGCAGGACCGGTCCTCGCGGCAAAGACTTCAATATGCGCTGGATCGCCTCCATGGTGGCCGAGGCGCACCGCATCCTGATGCGTGGAGGCGTCTTCATGTACCCGCGCGACACCAAAGACCTGGGCAAGGCCGGCCGACTGCGCCTGCTCTATGAGGCCAATCCGGTGGGCATGATCATGGAACAAGCGGGCGGGCGGGCCAGCACCGGGCGGGCGCCGATGCTCACTGTGCAACCGCAGGAATTGCACCAGCGCATCGCACTGGTATTTGGTTCACGCAACGAGGTCGAGCGCATCGAGCGTTACCACGCAGAGCCCGTGAGCTTCAGGGATGAAACCCCCTTGTTTGCCGAGCGCAGCCTGTTTCGCGACTGAGGCACGCGAAGCCCCCATTTCTATTTCAGGAGACAGCCCATGTCCGAGCGCCATCCCATCATCGCCATCACCGGCTCGTCCGGTGCAGGCACCAGCACGGTCACACGCACCTTCACCAACATCTTTCGCCGCGAAGGTGTGAAAGCCGCCATCATCGAGGGCGACAGTTTCCACCGCTATGACCGCCAAGAAATGAAAGGCCGTGCGGCCACGGCCGAGCAAGACGGCAACCACCACTTCAGCCATTTCAGCGCTGAAAACAACCTGTTTGGCGAGATCGAGAACCTGTTTCGCACCTACAGCGAAACCGGGCAAGGCCAATCGCGCAAATACCTGCACAACGCGCAAGAGGCCGCGCCTTACCAACAAGCGCCTGGCACCTTCACCCCTTGGGAGGCTTTGCCAGCAGACACCGACATGCTGTTCTACGAAGGCTTGCATGGCGCGGTGGTCACAGCCGAGCACAATATTGCGCAATACCCCGACCTGCGTGTCGGTGTGGTGCCGGTCATCAATCTGGAGTGGATCCAAAAACTCTGGCGAGACCAAAACCAGCGCGGCTACAGCACCGAGGCGGTCACCGACACCATCTTGCGCCGCATGCCCGACTATGTGAATTTCATCGTGCCGCAGTTTGCCCACACCCATGTCAACTTCCAGCGCGTGCCCTTGGTCGACACCTCCAACCCCTTCATTGCGCGCGACATCCCCAGCGCGGACGAGAGCGTGGTGGTGATCCGCTTTGCCAACCCCAAGGGCATCGACTTCCAGTACCTGCTGAGCATGATCCAAAACGCCTGGATGAGCCGGGCCAACACCATCGTGGTGCCCGGCGGCAAGATGGAGTTGGCCATGCAACTGATCTTCACGCCCTTTGTCTGGCGCATGATGGAGCGTAAAAAGCGCGCCATGGGTTTCGGTTGAGGGCGCAGCGCATGCCTTGGAAAGCCATATTTTTCGACCTCGACGGCACGCTGGTCGAGACCGCCCCCGAAATTGCCGACGCCGTCAACGACACACTGCGCTACTTTGACTGGCCTGCGGTCTTGCAGCGCGACGTTGACCGCTGGATCGGTCACGGCACGCGCGAACTGCTGATTCAAGCGCTGGCCCAAGTGAGTGGTCAAAGCCAAGCGCAGGTGCGCCAGGGTGGGATTTTGCGCGACGCCTTACCCATCTTTGACCGCCATTATCAACAGCGTTGTGGCACCCGCAGCACGCTGTACCCGCATGTGCGGGACACGCTGAGCCGTTTGCGCGAAAGCGGGTGCCGCCTGGCGGTGGTGACCAACAAAGAAGGCCGCTACACCGACACCGTGCTGCAGGCCCATCAACTGCGCAACGCTTTTGACCTGGTGGTCAGTGGCGACACGTTTTCGACCAAAAAACCAGACCCGGTCGGGGTGCTGCATGGCCTGCGCTTGTGGAACGTCGACAAAGCGCATGCGCTGTTTGTCGGCGATTCTTCCATCGATGCCGCCACAGCGCGGCAGGCCGGCATCGCGGTCTGGTTGCTGCCCTATGGCTACAACATGGGTGAGGCGGTCTCGGCCTGCCAGCCGGACCGCGTGATCGCCGATTTTTCAAAATTGTTATAAAAACAAGAGGTATTCATGACGCTGAAACTGGGCATCAATGGCTTTGGCCGCATCGGCCGCATGGTGTTTCGCGCTGCGGTGCAGAACTTTGACGACATCGAGATCGTCGGTATCAACGACCTGCTCGAGCCCGCGTATCTGGCCTATATGCTCGACTATGACAGCGTGCACGGCCGCTTTCAAGGCGACATCGCGGTCGAGGGCCATACCCTGATCGTCAACGGCCATCGCATCCGCCTGACGCAGGCGCGCGACCCGGCTGAGCTGTCTTGGAACAAGGTCGGTGCCGATGTGGTCATCGAAGCCACCGGCCTGTTTCTGGACCAAAACAGCGCGGGCAAGCACCTGGCTGCGGGCGCCCACAAGGTCATTTTGTCGGCCCCCTCCAAGGACGATACGCCCATGTTCGTCTACGGCGTGAACCATGGCCGCTATGCGGGCCAGGCCATCGTCTCCAATGCCAGCTGCACCACCAACTGCCTGGCCCCTCTGGCCAAAGTACTGCACGACAAATGGGGTATTGCCCGCGGCTTGATGACCACGGTGCATGCCACCACCGCCACGCAAAAAACGGTGGACAGCCCCAGCAACAAGGACTGGCGCGGTGGGCGCGGCATCTTAGAAAACATCATCCCGAGCAGCACCGGTGCGGCCAAGGCGGTGGGCAAGGTGATTCCGGCACTGAACGGCAAACTGACCGGCGGCTCGGTGCGCGTGCCCACCAGCGATGTGTCCCTGGTGGACCTGACAGCGCAGTTGGAAAAGCCAGCGACCTATGCCGAAATCTGCGCCGAAATGAAAGCGCAAAGTCAGGGTGCACTCCAGGGTGTGCTGGCATACACCGAAGCCAAGGTGGTCTCCACCGACTTTCGCGGTGAGAGTGCCACCTGAGTGTTCGATGCCGATGCGGGCATGGCGCTGGACACCAGCTTCGTCAAGCTCATGGCCTGGTACGACAACGAATGGGGCTACTCCAACAAATGTCTGGAGATGGCTCGGGTTGTCTGCGGCGTGCGATGAATCTGCGGCCATCGGCCTCAGCGCTTAAAAGCTCCCTTTTTTTATTGACAAGGAAAACCCATGGCCCTCGTTGCTCTTCGCCAAGTGCTGGATCATGCCGCCGAACACGGCTACGGCGTACCAGCCTTCAATGTCAACAACCTCGAACAGGTGCAGGCCATCATGGAGGCCGCTCAGGCCACCGACAGCCCGGTGATTTTGCAAGCCTCGGCCGGGGCACGCAAATACGCGGGAGAGGCCTATTTGCGTCACTTGGTGCTGGCCGCCATCGAGACCCACCCCGACATTGCGGTGGTACTGCACCAAGATCATGGCGCCTCGCCAGCGCAATGCCAGCAATCGATCCGTTCTGGGTTTCCCAGCGTGATGATGGACGGCTCGCTCATGCAAGACGCCAAGACGCCCGCCAGCTACGAGTACAACGTCGCCGTCACGCAGCGGGTGTGTGAGATGGCCCACCCCGTGGGCGTGTCGGTCGAGGGCGATCTGGGCTGTCTGGGCTCGCTGGAGACGGGCGAAGCCGGTGAAGAGGACGGGGTCGGGGCCGAAGGTCAGCTCAGCCATGACCAGATGCTCACTGACCCGCTCCAGGCCAAAGACTTTGTGGCCCAGACCGGTGTCGACGCATTGGCCATCGCCATTGGCACCAGCCACGGCGCCTACAAATTCACCCGTCCACCCACTGGCGATATTTTGGCGATCGACCGCATCGCCGCCATCCATGGGGCCATTCCCAACACGCACCTGGTGATGCACGGCAGCTCCAGCGTGCCGCAAGAGTGGCTGGCGATCATTCGCCAATACGGCGGTGAGATCAAACAAACCTATGGCGTGCCGGTCGAAGAGATCGTGCGGGGCATTCAAAGCGGCGTGCGCAAGGTCAACATCGACACCGATATCCGCCTGGCCATGACCGGTGCCATGCGCCAGCTGCTGGCGCAGCAACCCACCGAGTTCGACCCACGCAAGGCCCTGGCCGTCGCCCGCAAAGCCGCGCAAGGCATCTGCCAGGCCCGTTTTGAAGCCTTTGGCTGCGCCGGCCAAGCCAGCCGCATCAAGCCGGTCCCGCTGGAAGCCATGGCAGCGCGGTACGCGCACTGAGAGAACGGTGCGCACACACCGTCCATCTGAATCGCTTCGGGGCGATTCAATATGGCTGTGGGTTGTGCGGGTTGGAGGGCTGTGAGAAACGAACGGAGGGTGGTTTTTTGAAACGCAGACTTTTCCCCATCCACGTATCGCTGGCTGTCTAAATACTGGCTCTGTTGCGGTGGCTGCATCAATTAGCAAGCACCCCAGCGTGTAGCAAGTAGGAACAGCGTGGCAGCAGCGTGTTTTACGCTAGCCAGAATGAGAAAAACCGCCGTTCTACAGCGTAAAACGGCGGTTCTAATTGGTGGCCTGGACTGGAATCGAACCAGTGACACGCGGATTTTCAATCCGCTGCTCTACCAACTGAGCTACCGGGCCGGGCAGACCAAAATTATAGCAGAGTTGCAAGGGACTACTTTGAAAAACACCCGTCCTGAGCACACAAACGACCGGACGACCTGGCGCAGGTCCGAAGCAATGTCAGTTGCTGCGTTTGTTGCGTGTCACGTCCACGCCCAATTGTTTGAGTTTGCGGTACAGGTGCGTGCGCTCTAAACCTGTTTTTTCGGCCACGCGTGTCATAGAGCCACCCTCATTGCTGAGGTGGAATTCGAAATAGGCTTTTTCAAAAGCGTCTCGTGCGTCTCGCAAAGGGCGATCCAAATCGAATATTTGCGACACCGCAGGACCCGCATCGGGCTCGGGCACCACAGGCTGTTCGGCGGCAGGCGCAGTCACGGCTGGTGCACGCATCGCCTCTTGGTGCGCGGCCACCGCTTGGCGCACTTGCTCTCTGGCCAAGCCTTGCTCCACCGCCTTGAGCAGTTTTTGCAGTGTGATGGGTTTTTCCAAAAAGGCTTGGGCACCAATGCGGATAGCGTCCACCGCGGTATCGATGGTGGCGTGGCCACTCATCATGATCACCGGCATGGTCAGCAGCCCGGTGGCGGACCATTCTTTGAGCAAGGTCACGCCATCGGTGTCTGGCATCCAGATGTCGAGCAAGACCAGATCAGGGCGAATGCGGCCGCGGATCTCACGCGCTTGGGCCGCGTTCTCAGCGAGTTCGACGGTATGCCCTTCGTCGTTCAGGATTTCAGAGAGCAGGTCCCTGATGCCCAACTCGTCATCGACCACCAAAATGTTTGCCATGTTGCCTGTAGAGTCTTAGGAGGTTGTGTCTGTGATGCCCACCGATGCAGTGGCACCCTTGGGAATGCTGAATGATAACGATACTTGGGCACCTTTGATTTGATCGTCCTCGATCACATTGCTGATGTCCAGGCGCGCGCCGTGTTCATCGGCGATTTTTTTCACCACCGCCAAGCCCAAACCAGTGCCTTTGGCCTTGGTCGTGACGTAGGGCTCAAAGGCGCGTCGCAGAATATTCGGGGCAAATCCAGGACCTGCATCGGTGACGGTAAAGCGCACGCGCTGCCGAGCAGGGCTCCATTGGGTCTTCACGGTCACCCCTGACGCGTCTGAAATCACAGACCCTTTGCCATTTTGTGCCTCGCAAGCATCTTGGGCGTTTTGCAACAAGTTGTGCACCACTTGGCGCAGTTGCTGTTCGTCACCTTGGATCATGGGGCAATCAGCGTCCAACATCAGAGCGATAGGGGCATGGCCTGGCATATCTGTCGGCTCTTGCAGATACAGGCCCATCACGTCGTGGATCAGCGCGTTCAGGTCCAAGGGTTTGAGATCGGCCGAAGGCAAACGGGCGTAGTCTCTGAATTCATTGACCAGTCGCTTCATGGCGTCGACTTGATCGACGATGGTCTTGACGGACTTGACCAGCACGGCCTGATCGGGCGCATCCAATTTGCCGTCTAACTTGCGCTCGAGCCGTTCTGCAGAAAGCTGGATCGGGGTCAGAGGATTTTTAATTTCATGGGCCAAGCGGCGCGCCACCTCGCCCCAGGCTTGAGCGCGCTGCGCAGAAACAATTTCGGAAATGTCGTCAAAGACCAGCAGGCGCATGCCATCGGGCAAGACGGCGCCACGGGCAATCAGGGTCACGGCGGTGGCGTCCAGCCCTTGCCCTGCGGCATGCACTTCGAAAGATTTTTGCCAGTGGTCCAGCTCGTGACTGTCTTTGTCGGCACTCAGAAGCTCAAATTGCTCTTGTACACCCACGGCAAATGACTGCATCGCTGGCAAGCTGATCAAGGCCGTATGCTCACGCGCGGCCAGTGGCACACGCAAGATGCGCGTGGCGCCCGGGTTGGACGACTGGATGCGTCCGGCCGCATCGAGCACGATCACGCCAGCGGTCAGGTTGTCCAAAATGGTTTGGAGGTTACCGCGCGCCGCGTCCAATTGCACCAAGCTGCGCTCCACAGCCGAGCGGGCATCGGACAGTTGTTGTGTCATGTCGGCAAACGAGCGCGTCAACCCGCCCAGCTCGTCTTTGCCTTGCAAGGCCATTTTGGGCGTCAAGTCGCCGGCTGCCACCTGCCGCATACCGTGCGCCAGCAAAAGCAGAGGTTGCGCCAATTGATTGCCCAACAGCACCGCCAACAGCACCGCACCGAGTACGGCCAAAAACAAGCTGAGCGTCAAAGTGCCGATGTACATGCGCTTTAAACCTTCACGGGCCAAGGCGCGCTCTTGGTATTCGCGGTTGGCCGCTTGCACGTCCAAGGCATTGGCCACCAGCGTGGCAGGCAGCTCTTGGGTGATTTGCAGCACCCAAGGGTCGTCGCGCAAACTCAAACTGTTTTGCGGCACCAAACTGAGCACCTTGATTCGACCAGAGGGCGCACCCGCCGCGTTGTCTTCCAAGCCCTCCACCCATTCAATGCTGAGTTTGTTGCGCACTTGGCGAATTTGCTCTGAACTGGGTCGGTCGGGACGCAGTTGAAATCGTGATTGCCCGGCGCTGGCGATCAAGCGCCCTTTGGCAGTCCAGAGCACCGCGTCATTCGCCCCCATTTGTTCGCGAATGCGGTCCAGCACCAAACCCGCACTGGGCTCAGGCACCTCCAGCAGTTGCTGTGCTGCCGAGCGGGCTTGCTTGGCTAAATCGGCACTGAGGGTGTCCACAGTGGCGCGGCCCAAATTCAGGCCAGCGTTCAGTGCCCCTTCGACCTTCACATCGAACCAGCTTTCAATCGAGCGCGACACGAATTGGTAAGACACCACATAAATCACACCGCCGGGCACCACGCCCACCAGCGCAAAAATGGCCGTCAACTTCACCAGCAAGCGTGAACCAAATTGGCCTTGGCGCAGTCGCACCAGCAGACGCACCAGGCCCGTCACGATCCCGATCAACAATAAGGTCGCGACCACCAGGTTGACGATGTACAGTTTTTCATAGTTCTCGTCGTACAAGGCACGGTTGCTGGTCGCTTGCGTCAGCAGCACCAACAGCAGCAGGGCAATCAGCACCATCAACACGGAGACCAAACCCACCATCCAGCGCACACCCGGTGAGCCTTTCAGGCGTCTTTGCAGTGTCTTTGATTTGAGATCGCTCATCTCAACGCACCAAGTCGTTAGACAAACGTACGCTTCGGCTCAAAGCCAAGTTCCACTCGTTTTGACCACCGGCGGTGATTTGAAACGGGCGTGGCAATTGGGAGGTATCGATACGGAACTGGAAATTCAAGTTGTATTTGGTATCGACGTCGATGTCTGAGACATCAGCCACTTTCCAATTGAGGTTTCGCCGGATGGCCGATAAAGCGTCTGGCAAGTTGTCAAATTGTTGCGACAAACTGCCACTGGCGGCCAGCGCGCCAGTGGCTTCGCTGGAGAGGGTCAAGCGCCAACGGCGTGTCAACGGCTGATAGGCCAGGCGGTAGCGGCGAGTAGCCCCTGTGGTGCGCGTGTCATACCAGTACCAGCGCTCTCGCATGACGGTGGCTTCGGCGACAAAATGAATGGCCACCCCTTTGAGCAAGGCGTCTTCAACGGCGGCACCCAACTCCAAGCGCACATTGCTGGTCAGCACAATCGCATTGTCCAACCGCTCAACACGCAACTCGGTCAATTCAATCGCGGGGGCTTGCGCCCAAGCGCTGGAGAGCGCGCTTGCAAAAATGCAGACGCATGCAAGCAGCCACTGTGCACAGCGCTGCAGCCCTGCGCGCATCCACAGCGCCTTGGTGTCAAGGACGCTTTTGCAGCCGTGCGTAATAAAACCCATCGTGTTCACCCGTCTGATTGTCCTGGACAGACGGGCTCATCGTGCGATTTTGGGGCATCAAATGTCCTGGAGAGGGCAAGAAGACTGCGTCAGTGTTGTGCTGAAGAAACGTTTGGATTTGACTGTGACCCTCTGCCAAGAAAATCGAACAGGTGCAGTACACCAGATGCCCCCCCGGTTTGAGCAGGGGCCACAGGGTTTGCAGCAGCTTTTTTTGAATGGCAGCCAATTGCCCCACGTCACTTTCGCGGCGCAGCCATCGCACATCGGGGTGCCGGCGTCCAATGCCCGAGGCCGTGCAGGGCGCGTCCAAAAGAATCGCATCAAACTGCGCGCCATCCCACCAACTGGCAGGCTGGGCGGCATCGGCCGCGATGACTCGGGCTTGGACTTGCAACCGGTCCAGGTTGTGTTGCACCCGTTCGCAACGCGCGGGGTCCACATCCAGTGCCGTCACCTGCGCGCTGGGGCACATTTCGAGCAGATGCCCAGTTTTACCGCCCGGGGCGGCGCAGGCATCCAAAATCCGCAAACTTTGTGTGGTGTCGAGCCCTTGCAGCAGCAAGGGCGCCGCCCACTGGGCTGCCGCGTCTTGCACCGAGACCATGCCCTGCGCAAAACCGGGCAATTGCTGCACGGGCGCGGCTTTGGTCAATTCAATGCCGAACTCGCCCACCGCATGCCCGCTCAAGCCCACGGCTTGCAAATGGGTCAGGTAGTCGGTCACGTTGCTGCGGCTCGCATTCACCCGCAGCGTCATCGGCGCAGGCGACTGCGAGGCCGTCAAAATGCTGGGCCATTGAGCGGGGTGATCCGCTTGGACCTTGTGAATCCACCACAACGGATGGTTCCATTGTGCGATCGGATCGGCGTCGGTCACGCGAATCAATTCAGCGCGTTCACGTAAAAACCGGCGCAAACAAGCATTGATGAAGTTGGCCTGGGCGCGCGTGTCCTTGTTTTTGCGCGCAGCCTCCACCGTTTGGTCTACCAAAGTGAAAGCCGAATAAGGTGCCAGGGTATCGTCCCAACACAGCGCCAAAGCTGAACACAACAAGGCATCCGCCGGCGCTGGTGGCGCTTTGCGGGCCAGTTGCACACGCAGCGCCTGAGCGCGCCCCAACCAGCGCATCACTTGAAAAGACAAGGCCTGCACGCCAGGGCGCAGCGCGGGCGGCTGCGCATCCAACAAGGCGGTCAAGGACCGGCCACTTCGCACTGCGGCCACCACGCCTGCCGTGCCTTGCAGCAGTTGCCACAAAGGAACACTGGTCGCTGAAGATCGCGCAGCCGGAGAACTTGGGGACATGGAGGGCATGCTGGGTTTCAAGCCAAAGGATCGGCGCTGTCGAGTTTGGCGGCGGCTTCAAACCGGAACTGGCGCGCCAAAATGCGCGCCGGCCATTCAGCTATCGCATCGTTGTAGGTTTGCACTGACTGGTTATAGGCCACGATCATGGGCCAGGACTGGGTTTTCAAGCGCTCAAATTTCTTTTGCAAAGGGGCGCTGAACCAAGCCGATTCGTCGGCGGCATGGAAGTCTTTTTCTTGCCGCAGCAATTTGAACAATTGCACACGGGCGATGTTGACACGCTGAATCGGCGCGGCCAACCAGGGCGTGGCGCGGGCTTGGGCCAGGCTTTCGGCAAACACTTCGCAGGCGGTCCAGACTTCGGTCAAAGTGGTGATCGCTTTGTCAGGTGCAGCGTCTTCATCGCGCACGCTGGCCGGCAAACTGCCTTGCACCCACGCCCACAGGCGCACAAACTGCGCATCGACCACAGCAAACTGCTGTGAACAGGCCGCGCGCAAACGCACCAAGCGGTTGTAAGCGCCCACCGCCCAAAAGAAAACCAACGCCGCCACAATCAGCCCTGTCATGGTCTTGTTCCCATCTCAATGCCTTGTTTGAAAAAAGCCCCTGGACCACGCTCAGCGGTCCAGGGGCTTGGGTCAGCGCAACCGGTCACCCGGTCCGGGCTTACTCGCTGGCTTGGTCGGCATCGGCCACCAATTGCTGCGCATCGGCCAATTCACTGGCTTCTGTTTCGGCAATGGCACGGCGCTCGGCCTCGTCCATCTCGTCCTTGGCGGCGCGGGCTTTGTGATAAGCCAAACCGGTACCGGCTGGAATCAAGCGGCCCACAATGACGTTTTCTTTCAAACCACGCAACTCGTCGCGCTTGCCCATGATGGCAGCCTCGGTGAGCACGCGGGTCGTTTCCTGGAAGGAAGCGGCCGAGATGAAAGAGTCGGTCGACAACGAAGCTTTGGTGATACCCAAGAGCAAGTTGGTGAAGGTCGCAGGGATCTTGCCATCAGCGCGCAGCGCATCGTTGGTGTTGAGCATTTCAGAGCGCTCCACCTGTTCGCCAGCAATGTAGTTCGAATCGCCAGCGTTTTCCACGACCACGCGGCGCAGCATCTGACGAACAATCACTTCAATGTGCTTGTCGTTGATCTTCACACCTTGCAAGCGGTACACATCCTGGACTTCGTCCACGATGTAGCGGGCCAGCTCTTCGATACCCAAGAGGCGCAAGATGTCTTGTGGGTCGGCGGGGCCGTCCACAATGCTTTCGCCTTTGTTGACCACTTGGCCTTCGTGGACCAAGATGTTTTTCTCTTTGGGGATCAACTCGTCCCAGACTTTGCCTTCTGGATCGGTGATCTGCAAACGCACTTTGCCTTTGGTTTCCTTGCCGAACGACACGGTACCGGTCATCTCGGCCAGCATGCCTTTGTCTTTCGGGCTGCGGGCTTCGAACAACTCGGCCACACGGGGCAAACCACCGGTGATGTCTCGGGTCTTTTGACCTTCAACCGGGATACGCGCCAGCACTTCGCCAGGGCCCACGTCCATGCCATCACGCACCTGGATCAAAGAGCCGATTTGGAAGCCAATCGTCACCGAGTGATCGGTGCCTGGGATCTTGACTTCTTTGCCAGCCGCATCGATCAGCTTGACCTGTGGACGCACCACTTTGGTCGAGCCGCGGCGCTTGGGATCGATCACCACCAAGGTGGACAGACCGGTCACTTCATCCAGCTGCTTGGCCACAGTCAGGCCTTCTTCCACGTTCTCGAACTGCACCTTACCGGCGAATTCCGTGATGATGGGTCGGGTCAATGGATCCCAGTTGGCCAAAATAGCGCCGGCCTTGATGGCCTGGTCGGCTTTGACCGTCAACGTCGCGCCATACGGCACTTTGTGACGCTCGCGCTCGCGGCCGTGTTCGTCGTGGATGATGATTTCACCGGAACGGGCAATCACCACCAACTCAGACTTGCTGTTGGTCACATAGCGCATGGTGGCGTTAAAGCCAATCAAACCGCTGGACTTGGCTTCCACGCTGGAGGCCACTGCGGCACGCGAAGCCGCGCCACCGATGTGGAAGGTCCGCATGGTCAGCTGGGTACCCGGTTCACCGATGGATTGGGCGGCAATCACGCCGACCGCTTCACCGTTGTTGACCAAACCGCCACGACCCAAGTCGCGGCCGTAGCACATGGCGCACAAGCCAAAACGTGTGGCACAAGTCAGTGCAGTGCGCACTTTGACTTCGTCCACGTTGGCGGCTTCGAGCACGTCAATCAGGTCTTCGTCGAGCATCACGCCCGCTTTGGCCAAGACTGTGCGGTTTTCAGGATCCAACACATCTTCGGCTGCTGTACGGCCCAAGATACGGTCACGCAGCGATTCAATCACTTCACCGCCTTCGACGATGGCGCGCATCAGCGAGCCATCCGACGTGCCGCAATCGAGCTCGGTCACAACCAAGTCTTGCGTCACGTCGACCAAGCGACGGGTCAGGTAACCCGAGTTGGCGGTCTTCAACGCCGTGTCGGCCAGACCTTTACGCGCACCGTGGGTCGAGATGAAGTACTGCAACACGTTCAGACCTTCACGGAAGTTGGCCGTGATGGGCGTTTCGATGATGGAGCCATCGGGCTTGGCCATCAGGCCCCGCATACCGGCCAGCTGGCGAATCTGCGCTGCAGAACCGCGGGCACCGGAGTCGGCCATCATGTAGATCGAGTTGAAGGATTCTTGCTCGACGTCTTTGCCATGGCGGTCGATGGTGCGCTCTTTGCGCAGCTGGTCCATCATCACCTTGGAGACGGAGTCACCGGCTTTGCCCCAGATGTCCACCACCTTGTTGTAGCGCTCACCGGAAGTCACCAGACCGGAGACGTATTGCTGCTCGATGTCTTTGACTTCTTTTTCTGCGTCGGCAATGATGCTGCCTTTTTCGGGCGGCACCAACATGTCGTCAATACCGATCGAGATGCCTGAGCGTGTCGCCAAACGGAAACCGTTTTGCAGCAATTTGTCGGCAAACACCACCGTCTCTTTCAAACCGCACTTGCGGAAAGAGGTGTTGATCAGCTTGGAGATTTCTTTCTTCTTCAAAGCCTTGTTCAGGTTGGAGAAGGGCAGGCCTTTGGGCAAGATCTCAGACAAGAGCGCGCGGCCCACGGTCGTGTAGACCATGGAGACGGAGGGATCAAACTCGCCGGTTTCGGCGTTCTTGGTCCACTCGGTCATGCGCACGCTGATCTTGGCGGTCAGCTCAACCACGCCGGCGTCCAACGCGCGCTGCACTTCACCGATGTCGGAGAAGATCAGGCCTTCGCCCTTGGCGTTGATGCGGTCACGGGTGGTGTAGTACAAACCCAGCACCACGTCTTGCGAAGGCACGATCGAGGGTTCGCCCGAGGCCGGGAACAAGATGTTGTTCGAAGCCAGCATCAAGGTGCGCGCTTCCATCTGTGCTTCCACCGACAAAGGCACGTGAACGGCCATCTGGTCACCGTCAAAGTCGGCGTTGAACGCGGCGCAAACCAGGGGGTGCAATTGAATGGCTTTGCCTTCGATCAACAAGGGCTCAAAGGCCTGGATACCCAAACGGTGCAGCGTCGGTGCACGGTTGAGCATCACGGGGTGCTCTTTGATGACCTCTTCCAAGATGTCCCAGACCACCGGTGTACCGGCTTCGACTTCTTTCTTGGCCGCCTTGATGGTGGTGGCAATGCCCATGGACTCGAGACGGGCAAAGATGAACGGCTTGAACAGCTCGATCGCCATCAACTTGGGCAAACCGCACTGGTGCAGTTTGAGGGTTGGGCCCACGGTAATGACTGAACGACCGGAGTAGTCCACGCGCTTGCCCAGCAAGTTCTGGCGGAAGCGGCCTGACTTGCCTTTGATCATGTCGGCCAAAGACTTCAAGGCGCGCTTGTTGGCGCCGGTCATGGCTTTGCCGCGACGGCCGTTGTCCAGCAAGCTGTCCACGGCTTCTTGCAACATGCGCTTTTCGTTGCGTGCAATGATCTCGGGCGCTTTCAACTCCAGCAAACGGCGCAGACGGCTGTTGCGGTTGATGACGCGGCGATACAGATCGTTCAGGTCGGAGGTCGCAAAACGGCCGCCGTCCAGTGGCACCAAAGGACGCAAGTCCGGTGGCAACACGGGCAGCACTTCCAGGACCATCCACTCGGGCTTGATGCCTGATTTCTTGAAGGCTTCCAGCACTTTCAAGCGCTTGGAGTTTTTCTTGACCTTGACTTCAGAGCCAGTCAAGTCACCACGCAGACGTTCGATTTCGGATTCAATTTCAATGCCTTGCAGCAAGTCCTTGATACCTTCAGCGCCCATCTTGGCTTGGAACTCGTCACCGTACTCTTTGAGTTTGGCTTCGTAGTCGT
>CANFMK010000001.1 GCA_947448325.1 Comamonadaceae bacterium | reverse complement strand
CATGACCATTCAGCTGTTTGCTTTTGACACGCCCAATGGGCGAAAAATCAGTGTCGCCTTGGAGGAGATGGGCCTTCCTTACTCGGTCGAAGTGATCGACATCACGGCCGGCCAACAGATGGCGCCTGAATTTTTGCGCATCAGTCCGAACAACAAGATCCCCGCCATCATCGACTCGGACGGCCCTGACGGTCAGCCGATCAGCGTGTTCGAATCCGGGGCCATCTTGATTTATCTGGCCGAAAAGACGGGTCTGTTCATGCCCACCGATGCGCGCGGTCGAACCGCTGTGATGGAGTGGTTGATGTTTCAAATGAGCAGCTTTGGGCCCATGCCAGGGCAGGTGCATCACTTCATTGCTTTGGCCAGCGAAGAAGACAAGCGCTATGGCCTGGCGCGTTTCATGGCCGAGACGCGGCGTCTGTATGGCGTGATGGATCGCCGACTCGCCCAACACACCTACTTCGCCGGCGAACTGTCGATTGCCGACTTTGCCTTGCTCGGCTGGGTGTGGCGTCACCCGCGCCATCAGGTCGACTTGAAGGACTTCCCGAACGTGCAGCGCTGGTACCAGGACTTGATGGCGCGACCAGGTGTTGTGCGTGGTTTTGCCGTGCCCTTGAAGGCCTGAGCACGCGGCTGTGCGCTGCGGCGCTCAGACCTTGATGGTCTGTTGATCGATCAGGTCTTGGATTTGGCTGTCGTTGTAACCCAACTCCAGCAAAATGTCGCGGCTGTGCTCACCCAAATGCGCAGCCGGTTGGGGCGGCGGCAGGCGCTGACCGTCAAAATAAGCAGCATGCTGCGGCAAGCGGACACGGCCTATGTCGCCATGTGCAATTTCCACCAACGACTGGCCTTGCACCACATGCGGGTCTGTCAACACCTCGGGGCGTTCATTGATGCGGCCCACAGGCACATTGTGTTTGTGGAAGCGTTCCAGCACATCATCGGTGCTGAAGGAGGCCATCAAAGGTTCTAACAAGGCCCGCAGGGCTTTGCCGTTGTGGTTGCGCAGCGGCAAGGTGGCAAAGCGGGGATCTGCAGCGATGTCAGGCCGGTCCAGGGCCAGACACTGACCTTGAAATTCGGCCTGTTGCGGGCTCATGGTGGCCACCAATCCATCTTGGGTCACCCAGGGTTTTTGGTTGATGCCGAACTCTGGAAATACAGCGGGCGCATCGTCCAAGAACACATGGTTGTACATGGCATCAGGCCATTGGAAGGCCAAGGTGGCGTCGAGCATGGACAGGTCGATGCGCCGACCTACACCGTCTTTCTCTCGTGCATACAAGGCCGCTGCCACGACTTGCGACGCCTGCAAAGCGGTTAATTTGTCACACATGGCGGTGGCCAGCACCGTGGGTTGGCCGTTGATCGGGTTTCTTTGGGTGGCCGCCACCCCGGCGACGGCTTGGATCACCGCATCGTAGACTTTTTCTTGTGCGGCCTCGCCTTGACTGCCAAATCCGGTGATGGACAAGCGGATCAAACGCGGGTTGGTCTGCTGCAAGACCTCGTCATCTAAGCCCAAGCGTGCCATGACCCCTGGCCGAAAGTTATTGATGAGCACATCTGCCTGAGCGATCAATTTCAGCAAGATGCTTTTGGCTGCGCTTTGCTTTAAGTCCATTGCCAATGAGCGTTTACCGCGATTGGCCGCGATGTAGGTGGCAGACAGATCGCCTTTGGCCGGGCCGATCATGCGGCTGGTGTCGCCCTCCAGGGATTCAACTTTGATCACCTGAGCGCCTTGGTCGGCCAGCATGGCAGCAGCCAAGGGGCCTGAATACACGGTGCTCAGATCAACGATACGGATGTCTTGAAGAGGTAAAAAAGGAGTTTGCATAGGGTGTAGGTTTATCGCAGGCTGAAGGCGTCGCCAAAAGGGACCCAAGACTGGCCATTGAAGCGTTGTAGTCGGGTCGAGCTGTACAACTCGTAATCTTGCGCGCCAGTGGTTATGGACACGCCTGGCAGCATCAGGTTGCTGCTGTAGTCTTTCAGGCTGAGCATTTGTTTGAGCACGTTCTCGCGGGTCAAATCGTCGCCGCATTTGCGCAGTACATCGACCATCAGGCGGGTCAGCGTCACGCCGGACAGGTTCAAGGATTCATTGGGGTCCAGCGAGGGCGCCCAACGCTTCATGAATTCTTTGTACTCTTTCATGCCAGCGTCATCGCGCCATTGGGGATCCAGCGGGTTTTTCTGGTTGGCGATCGTGACCGCACCCATGGCATTGTCCAAACCAGCGGGTTGCAAGATGGAGGCAATTGAGGAGGCACCCAAAGGAATGTAGAGCTGGGGTTTCCAGCCCATTTCAGCGGCTTTGCGGATCGATTGGCTGGTGAACTTGCCATTAGAAAAGCTCATCAACACATTGGCGCCCGAGGCCTTGAGCGCGATCATTTGGGAGTCGACGGTGGGATCGGTGGACTCATAACTGGCTTGCGCCACGATCATGCTGGCAGCTTTGTCGCCCAGGGCTGAACGCAAGCCCTTTAAGAAGTCGCGACCAAACTCATCGTTTTGACTGAGCACGGCAATCTTGGGGTCTTTGACATGCGCCAGCATGTGTTTGACGTAAACCCGTGCTTTGGCGTCATAAGAAAACATGCCGCTCAGGGTCCAGGGGTAATTGGCGGGGTCGTTCCATTTGTTGGCACCCGACAGAATCAGCAATTGCGGGATTTTTTTCTGATTCAAATATTTGTGCACCACCTGGTTGGTGGCCGTGCCGACCGAACTGAACAGGAAAAGCACTTCATCGCTTTCCACCAGTTTGCGGGTTTGCTCCATGGTCTTGACCGGGCTGTAGCCATCGTCTAGCGACAACAGCTTAATTTTTCTTCCATTGACGCCGCCTTGTGCGTTCACCATTTCGAGGTAGGCGGTAGACACCTTGCCCACATTGCCCAGCATGGAGACCGGGCCGGAATAGGGCAGGGTTTGACCGATGCGAATTTCAGTGTCGCTGGCGCCGGGGTCGTATTTTTTCTGGCCCATGGCATTGCTGCCTACCATCAGAGTGAGTGCCAGGCTGAAACAAGGGATCCAACTGAATGTGCGGTGTGTCATGGCTTTCCTGCAGTGCGAATCATGGCTGTAGACGAATAGGGATTCGCCCAATATGAATCGATGAGGCTGCGCCGTCTATAGATCGTTACCCTACATGCATACGACTGTTTGGTCGGCTTGAAAGCTCAGTCAAACCCCACCTTGCGGATGCGTCGGGTCGATCCACAACACGGTTTCGGGTTTTTCGACAGGCTCAATGTCCATGTTCACGGCCACGGCCTGACCGTCACTGCGGCACAGCACGCACTCCAAAGTTTCTTCTGCGCTGGCGTTGATTTCTTGGTGCGGTACATAGGGCGGCACATAAATAAAATCGCCCGGGCCCGCTTCCGCAGTGAATTCAAGGGCATCGCCCCAGCGCATGCGCGCGCGGCCCTTGACCACGTATATCACGCTCTCCAAAGGGCCGTGGTGGTGCGCGCCGGTTTTGGCGTTGGGGTGGATGTGTACCGTTCCCGCCCACAGTTTTTGCGCACCCACGCGGGCAAAGTTGATCGCGGCTTTGCGGTCCATGCCGGGGGTGGACGGCACATTGCCATCCAGTTGATTGCCGGGCACCACGCGCACGCCATCGTGCTTCCAATCGGTGAAGGTGGGCTTGTTCGCAGAGTCTTGGGACATGGGGACCTTTCAGCACAGGGATGGGTCAACTTTAGCACCAGGGCCTGGGCCTAAAATGATTGGGCATGTCCGAAGACAATCAAATTTACATCCCCGAATCCTTCATGGCACTTTTTTTACAGCCAGGTCGGTACAAACCCACGGCCGGACACGCCGAAGTTTCTGCCCGCTATGAGTTGTGTGAAGACATGGCCCATATGCTGACCGAGACCGCGCAAAACATGCTGTTCAGCTTGGGCGTGACGGAGCAGGACGTTCTGACTCAATGCCTGCGCGGCTTACAGGTTGAGGGCTCTGTGGTCTCCGAACCGGAATCGGTGTGGGTGGTGCACCGCCTGGCTGAACTGCTCAACTGGCCCGCCCTGATGAGTCTGGAAGAACGCCGCCCCGATGCAGATGCCTCTGCTTTTGACTGATCACCCCCAAACTTTGTTTGCTCCCCAATTTAATCTGAACCATGAATTCACACTTTTCGACGATCTTGCCTTCCCAACCCCGTGACTGCCATGCAGTGGTGATTGGTGCGGGGACCATGGGCGCTGACGTGGCGATTGTCCTAGCCCGTGCAGGATGCCGCGTGACGGTCACCGATCCCCAAGCCGACAAGCGGGAGGCACTGGCCGCCCATGTCTTAACCGGTCTGACGGATTTGGGCTTGGCGGCGCGAGCCACTGGCCTGCGCTCGGTGGCGCAATTGGCCGAGGTGGACTGGTCTGATGTGCGCTTGGTGATCGAGTGCATTCCCGAAATATTGCCGCTCAAGCAAGCTTTGTTTGCCGAACTGCTTCAGTGGGTGCCCGCGCACACGGTGCTGACCAGCAACAGTTCCAGCTTTCCGATCAGCGCCATTGCCCAGGGCTTGCCCACAGCCGAACGGATGCTGGGTCTGCATTTCTTCATGCCGGCGCATTTGGTGCCCTTGGTCGAAGTGGTACTGGGGCCGAACACCGATAACGCCTGTGCCCAATCATTGTGCGACTTCATGCGCGGCTGTGGCAGCGTGCCGGTGCTGGTGCGCAAAGACAAACCGGGCTTTTTGGCCAACCGCTTGCAACATGCTTTGGCGCGTGAAGCCTTTGCCATGATCGACGAAGGCGTGGCCACCCCCGAAGATGTGGACGCGGCAGTGCGCTTTGGTTTTGGTTTTCGCTTTTTGGCCGCTGGCCCCGTGTTGCAGCGTGACCATGCGGGTTTGGATGTCCATACCGCAGCCGCAGCCACCATGTACCCCAGCCTTTCCACCACCGCAGTACCCGCCCAGGTGTTGCGCCAGCACGTGGCCGACGGCCGCTTAGGCATGAAAACCGGTGCGGGATTTTTCGACTGGAGTCCAGCTCAACGGCAGGCTGAGCGGCACCGCTATGATCGCTTGTTACAACAAGGCCTGGCCTTGCTGTCGGAGGAACTCCCCCCCTTAGACCGAAGTTTTTGACCCCCTTGATGGAGACAACATGCCACACCAATTCAAAATCACCGCCGCAATGGCCACATCCTTGTTCACCCTGGTGGCAGGGTGGGCCGTACCGGGGGGTGCCCACGCGCAAGACGCTTATCCCAGCAAAACCATCCGCTTTGTCGTGCCTTACCCACCGGGTGGCCCGACCGATTTGATGGCCCGCTTGCTGCAAGGCGAAATGCAAACCCGCCTGAATGTGACGGTGGTGATCGACAACAAAGGCGGTGCCGGCGGTAACTTGGGCAGTGCCGAAGTGGCCAAGCAAGCGCCGGCCGATGGCTACACTTTGCTGTTGGCTGCGAGCGGCCCGATGGCGGTCAACCCCACCCTGTACCGCACCATGCCCTTCAACCCCATGGTTGATTTGGCCCCGGTCATTCAGATTTCCTCTTTTCCCTTGGTGCTGGAAGTCAATCCCAAAGTGGGCGTGAAGACCGTCAAGGAATTGGTGGCCTTGGGCAAAAATCCGAAATCTGACCTGAGTTTCGCTTCTGCTGGCAACGGCACACCCCAGCATTTGGCGGGTGAGTTGTTCAACACCCAAATGGGCACCCACATTGCGCACATTCCCTACCGCGGGGCTGGGCCTGCGCTCAATGACTTGCTGGGTGGTCAAGTGGGCGTGATGTTTGATATTTTGGGCAGTTCCTTGCAATACATCCAGTCGGGCAAGCTGACCCCATTGGCCGTGACCTCGGCCAAGCGCAGCCCGCAATTGCCGGATGTGCCGACCATGGCCGAAGCGGGTGTGGTGGGCTACGAGTTCACCGGTTGGCACGGCATTGCCGTGCGTGCGGGCACGCCTGCTCCCGTCATCGATAAACTCAACAGTACCTTGAACGCCATCTTCAAAGAGCCCGAATTCCGTAAAAAGTGGGAAGCCCTGGGCACCCCCGTGGTGGCCGGAACGGCCGCGTCCTTTGGCGAGTTGATCAAGAAAGAAACGGTGCGCTTGGGCAAAGTGGTGAAAGACTCTGGCGCGACAGTGGACTGAGATCGCACCGCGCGATACTGCGCCCTGAGCGCCAAGCAACTGGGCTTTGGCGACCATCTTGCCTCAGGAGACATCGATGAACCCGACTTGGTTGACGGCCGCGCGTTTGGCGGCTTGCAGTATCCCACTGTGTTTGGCGTCTTGCGCGGTCACGCAGACCGCAGCGCCGGCTGGCCCCGCACGCTTTCAGCTGCTCAGTGCAGAACAAATGACGCCGGCTCAACGTGAGTTGGCCAACAACATCCGTTCCGGCCCTCGCGCCGCCGTGCCGGGCTCCGCCGCCAACAGCGCGGCTTTGGGCAGCCCCTTCAATGTCTTTTTACGCAGCCCCGAATTGGGCGATCATTTGCAAAAGGTGGGTTCTTATATCCGCTTCAAAAGCACCATGGGTGCGCGTCTGAATGAATTTGCGATTTTGATCACCGCCAGGCAATGGAATGCGCAATATGAATGGCATGCACACCATCGCTTAGCCCTCCAAGCGGGGCTCAGCCCTGAGGTGGCCGCGGCGGTGGCGGCAGGCCAGCGACCCACCGGCATGAAGCCGGACGAAGAAATCGTTTACAACTTTTGCCAAGAGTTGCATACCCAAAAACGGGTCAGTGATGCCACCTACAAAGCGGTGGTGGACCAGTTCGGCGAGCAGGGCGTGATGGATTTGATCGCGGTCAACGGTTACTACGTTCTGGTTGCCATGGTGCTGAATGTGGACCGCACGCCGATTCCCAACGGGGGCGAGTTGCCCTTGAAGGTACTCAAGTAAATTTTCCTCTAAGAGCACCGCAGATGGGCTGAAAATAGCCATATGACTGAACCTCTTGAGAAACCCGTCCAGCCGCGCAACCCCTTGCACGGCATGACCCTGGAAAACATCGTCAAGGCCTTGGCTGACCATTACGGCTGGGAGGGTTTGGGTGAGCGCATACCGGTGCGCTGCTTCACCCATGACCCGAGCGTGGCCTCTTGTCTCAAGTTCTTACGCAAAACCCCTTGGGCGCGAGATAAGGTTGAAAGTCTTTACCTGTTCATGTTGCGTGATGCTCGGCGTGCCCAGTTAGGCGTCTAAGTCGCTCACCTCAGTCCACACATTTTTTATTCTGGAAATGCCATGTCACTCGAATCCCTGCCTTTAGACCCTGCCATTGTGCAAAAACTCTCTGGCGTGACCACGGCCACCTTGACCACGGTGCTACTCAAAAAAGGTTTGCGCAATGTGTGGATTCGGGGCACCCGGCCGATTCAACCGGGTCAGCCGCGTGTGGTGGGGCGGGCCTTTACCTTGCGCTTTGTGCCCGCACGCGAAGACTTGGCCACGCCCGCATCATGGGGCTCGCCGATTTCGACCCGCGCCGCGATTGAAGCCATGCCGGCCGGATGCATTGCCGTGGTGGACGCCATGGGCGTGACCGATGCCGGCATCTTTGGCGACATTTTGTGCGCCCGCATGCAAAAGCGTGGCGTGGCCGGTTTGGTAACCGATGGCGTGGTTCGTGATTTGGCCGGCGTGCTCAGCACCGGCTTGCCGGTCTGGTGCCAAGGCACTGCAGCACCAGCTTCGGTGGCTGGACTGACCTTTGTGAATTGGCAAGAACCCATTGGTTGCGGGGGTGTGGCAGTGTTTCCGAACGACATCGTGGTGGTCGACACCGACGGCGCGGTACTGATCCCGGCGGACTTGCTGGATGCGGTGGTGGAAGCAGCGGTCGAACAAGAACGCCTGGAAGCCTGGATCATGAACGAGGTCAACAACGGTGCGGCGCTGCCAGGCCTTTACCCACCCAACGAAGTTAATAAGGCTCGTTATGAAGCCTGGGCGAAAACGGTGCGTTAAGTTGTGAACCGAGTATCTTTGACAATTTGGTTATGACACAAAGCACACAACGCCATTGCGCGCTGATTACGGGTTAGTTGGATACGGATTTCAGCAGATAGTCGACCAATGAGCGATTGAGGTCGTTGCCTTGGATCATCATGGCCGCAGCACCATCGCGTTGTATTTGTGCTGCAGCCAAATTAGCTGTTTCAGCAGCATAGTCTGCATTCATGATTTTGCCGTATGCAGATGAGTAATTGATAATGGTGTCGTTGGCTACGTTGTACTGAGAGTCCATGACGTTGGACATCGCGCCAATATAAGCCTGATAAGTATTGACTGTGTCTAATGCATCGTCTATTGAATTCACCGCTGTACCGGCGGTGGTGGTGGTGGCGGTGCTGAGACTGCTGATCGCCAGTGAACTGCTTGTGATTTTGTCAAAACTCAGGGTCGTGCTGTCGCCAGAGTTAACGCCTGTTTGCACGTCCAAGGTCGAGGCGGATGACATCAAAGAAGTGCCATTCCAACTGGCGTTGGTTGATATGGTGTCAATGGATGTGACATAAGCATCTATCTCATCTTGGTAAGCGGTCCGTTCTGCCGTACTGAGTGAATCGCTCTCTGATGCCGCCGCTGCTACGCGCATGTAGCCCAAAATATCGACGATCGCGGTCAATGCGGTGTCGATGGTTTGTGTCACCGCGCTACCTTGCGAAACGTTATCCAGGACAGCATTGAACGATCCAATTTGGGTTTTAAGGTCGTTAGCGACCGCCATGCCGCCTACATCGTCTGAGGATCTGTTAACGCGAAAACCTGTGCTGAGTCGCTCAGAGGCTTGGCTCACTTTGGTGTTGGCCTGATTCAGACCAGCCAAAGCTCGCAAGCTGTCTAGGTTGGTAACGGTAGTCATGTGGAATCCTCAAGCAATGTAGAAACAATGCGATTTAGCAATGCTCTGACCTTAACGGAGGCTGTTCAAAACTTGAGCGATTTTTGCGCGCTTTGCCAAATTTGCAGGGTTGACGTTATTTGCGTTATTTGCACATTTTGCGCAGTTTGCATGGATAGCGACTCAAGTTTTTGAGGCATGCTGGACCTGAAATGTTTCACTTAGGAGAGTCTGCATGTCCAGACGCACGCATCTAATCCACTTGTATGAGTCAGTGCAGCGCGATTCTGATTTGATGACAGGCAGCAAATTAAAGATGATTCAGGTCTTATTTGAAAGTCTGAATGCATCGTTGTTAGCGGCGCAAGGGCATGGCCTTAATCAAGCCCCGGAGCTCAAACTCCAATCACTTTCGAGTGCTCAAAGAATCATCAAAGGGCTGCAACTGACCTTGGATTCAAACAGGCATCCCCCGCTGGGGTCCAACTTGGCGTATCTTTATGCCTACATGGGGATGCGTTTGTGGCAAGCGAATGTGCACCGTGATGTACAAGCTTTAAGTGAAGTGTTGTTGCTGACGCGTACGCTGTCAGATGCCTGGAAAAAGTTGTCACAACCGATAACGCCACGCAAGGAAATTAGACCTATGGCATACCAAAATAGACGTTTGACAGCTCCCTATATGGCCTAAATTTTGTAGCTCAGGAAACGCGAATCAGTCTCCACCCGTTGTCCATTTTTCTGAACATGAAATTTCGTTCAAGATTTCTGGATTTTTTCAGGTAATAGGCGAGTGACCTAAGGCTTTGCGCTTTTTTGAAGTCATCAAAAAACAGACATTCACCCACATCCAATCCACTCAGAATGGAAATGTATTCGCTGGTACGTATGCTTTGTAATTCAACTCGTTCAATGATCATGATGGAAACCCATTAACCTTTATCGGTCATAGGCATAGCATCGGCACAGATTGAGTGAACTTGAGGGCAAATGTGCATGCCACTTCAAATATTTTTTCCTTCGCTTCTTTAATTTACCCAGTTTGCCTTACCCGTAATCTTGCTAGGCCAGTCAGATCTCATGCCAGATTTTTTGTAAGTTTCAACTAATCTTGCGTTGGTGACTCACATGGTGAGTCTGATAACTCATGATTTGCCGTCGTATTTTTTCCCGTGTGCCAATAAATCGGGGGTGCCAATCAGTTGATTTAAATCATCAAAATTCAACATCTTGTTTCGCCACGGGGTAGTGGTTTGATGTGCGTGTAAGCTGCCATAGTAGCCCTGCAAAGTATGCGCTACAGCACGCGCAGTGCCGCCCGGGAAAATCACAATCTTGAAACCACGATCACCTAATTCACTGGCACTTTGAATGGGTGTTTGACCACCCTCCACCATGTTGGCTAGCAAAGGAATCCGGTGCGCAAACTGCGCGCAGGCTTGATCCATTTGTTCGGGCGTTCGAAGAGCCTCCACGAACAAGGCATCGATACCGCACGCCAAGTAGGCTTCGGCACGTTCTAGAGCAGCATTTAAGCCCTCTACGGCTATCGCGTCGGTGCGCGCCAAGATCAAAGTATGTCTGTTTTGACGTGCATCCAATGCAGCTTTCAATTTGCCTTGCATTTCTGCCACGGATACAACCCCTTTGCCATCCAAATGACCGCAGCGCTTAGGAAAGGTTTGGTCTTCAATTTGAATCATGGCAGCACCCGCACGTTCAAAGTCGCGAACTGTGCGCTGCGTATTTAGCGCATTGCCAAAGCCCGTGTCGGCATCCACAATCACAGGTACCTTGATCCGGTCGGTGATGTGGGCCAGTGTTTGCGCAACTTCTGTGGCCGTGGTGAGACCCATGTCGGAGCGGCCTAAGCGAGTGTAGGCAATGGAAGCGCCAGACAAATAGAGAGCCTCAAATCCAGCTTGTTCGGCAATCAGGGCACTGAAGGCATCGTAAATCCCTGGGGCCAACAAGGCGTTGGATTGTTTCAGTCTTTGAGCCAATGTGGGTACGGCCATGGAACTCATGAGATGTCCTTGTTGATTTTTTGGGCCACTGCGTGTGCCGCAATGTGGCCGCCCGCAATGGCACTGAGCAATCCATTACCAGATAAATAGCCCCATACCTCCGCACCGGATACGCCGCGTGCAGCGCCACCCGCGGCATACAAGTTGGGCAAGGTGTTGCCATTGGGTTTAAGCACCTGGCATTGCGCATTGATGTTCAAACCACCTTGCGTGTGAAACAGGGCCCCCGTTACTTTGACAGCGTAAAACGGTGCTTCCAAAGGGCGTTTGACAATGCGGCCCCAGCAATCTTCCGCGCCGCTTGGGTTCATCGCCGACAAGGTTTTGTGTAACGCGTCGACCGGACAACCGATGATGGCTGCCAAAGCAGCAATATCCGCAGCAGATTTGACGGCGCCAGCTTCTTGCGCAACCACAAAATCAGGAAATTCTTGTGCAAAGCGCAACAACTGGCCGTCAAAGACGTTCCAGGCGATGCCATCGGTCTGAACCAAGACTTTCACAGCGGCCTCTGAGTAACCTTGTGTTTCGTCATGAAAGCGTTCGCCCAAGAGGTTAATTTGAACGCCACCTTCCATCATGATGGCCCAAGAAATCAGGCTTCCATGGGGAATGGCCCAAGAACCATGGCCTTGGTACGCGCCCATGTCGGCCAATTCTGCACCCAACTGAATACCCCAAGCGATAGCGCTGCCATCATTACCCGCATGGCCAGCATACTGAGCATGTTTCATGGCGGGTAAGTGTTGTTTCACCATTTCTGCATTGCCACCAAAACCATTGCACGCCAAGATCACAGCGTCACAAGTCAGTCTGCTGGTACTTCCATCGGGCTGCGAAAAGCTGAGACTGTGAATACTTCCTTGATCGTCCGCATGAAGCGCTGTTGCTTGAGCTTGCATTAAAACCACGACACCCACCGCATCGACGGCTGCGCGTAGCCGACTCATTAAGCCTTCGCCCGTTTTTTCGGGCACAGCATGCATGCGGTGCACGCTGTGGCCGGGGTACAAAAACTGATCGAGCAATTGCCATGGAATTTGGTGATGCGCTTCCAAAGCATCCATGGCAGGGCCGATGGCTTCGCTATAGGCCTGCACCAATGCAGGAGCTGCTTGGCCATGGGCTTTGTTTTGAATGTCTTGCGCAAACAATTGAGGGCTGTCGTGCACATCAGCTGCCTTTTGTACCCTTGTTGAAGGCGCAGGTACAAAACCAGAAGACAATGCGGTAGAACCCGCGGGCACTGCGTCACGTTCTAGCACCACGCATTCAATGCCTTGCCTGTGTAATGCCAGTGCCGCAGTGAGGCCACAGGCACCTGCGCCCACGATGACCACTGGTATGTGAAGGATTTCGCATGTGCCGCTCATACCAAGCTACTGATGAATTGGTCGCAAGTCATGACTTTGCCAATGGATGCCAAGTCGGCCAATGAGGCTTGATGCAGTGCATCGCTGAAGGCGGCACAGCCATCGCTCAAAACTACTACGTTGTAATCATGCAGATGTGCATCGCGCGCTGTGCTGGCCACACCCCCGTTGGTAACGATGCCGCATACCACCACTGACTCGATGCTGGCTTTTCTCAAGACCCAATCCAGTTGGGTGTTGAAAAATGCCGAGTACGCTACTTTACAAACCACCAAGTCAACACAGTCAATGAGTTGAGGCATATTGGCTTGGCCGACACTGCCAGGCGCGAAATCACCTTTGCGCAGGAATGGGCGTTTTTCCCGCAAGTGAGGCGACACCATCGGTTCACCTTTGGCGTCTGGCCAGAGGGTAAATTGACTGGCCGCCACATAACCTCCCTGTGCTTTCAACGCCCTGGCAACAGGCGCAATCCTTGCAGGCAACAACAAGGCTTCTTGACTGACGGTATTTCCCCTCGCATAGGCACCTTCGGGCGATAAAAAGTCGTTTTGTAAATCCACAATGATCAAGGCGGTGCGTGCTACCGCGATCTCTGAATGCTGCGTCATGACAAAACTTTCTTCACTGAGGGGGTACTTGTTTCAAAATTGCGCTGTGACCAGCAGATTACCCATCGCATCGACTTTGGCTTCAAAGCCAGGCTCTAACCAAACTGTAGTGTCTGCTTGCTCCAAAATGGAGGGGCCTTGCACTTGAGCGCCAACAGGCAAATCTAAACGCGCATAGCGCTGAGCATTCCACCACTGCCCTTGGTGATACACACGCTGAATGCCCAAGGGTTGCGTACTGCCTGTACCCACGGGTGCCAACACAGTCAAGTCAAATTTAGGTCGACGACCAATACGGGCGTAGCGCAAATTCATCACGCGAATGGCCGGGCCTTCAAGCACACGGCCAAAGGCATTTTGATACGCATCGATGAACGCTTGGTGCAGCGCCGCAGCAGTCAATTGCGAGCGTTGCACTTTCACTTGCAAAGTATGCGTTTGGCCCGTGAACAACATGTCGAGGGAGATATCTTCCTCGACAGCCACAAAACGCACACCCGCTGAATCTAAACGGGTTTGGCAAGTTTCTGCCAATTGATCAATGCGTGATAAGACTTCTTTGAAATCGACATCGCTCAGTGCCTGGTTCAAGGTTTGTACCGCGTCATGTCGCATGTCTGCCATGACACAACCTAAGGCTGATGTGACACCGGGGTAGCGCGGTACGATGCCTGTGGCCGCACCCACTTCGCGCATCATTGCGCACACATGCAAACCGCCGCCACCGCCAAAAGGCATGTAGGCAAATTGTCGGGGGTCGTGTCCTTTTTCTATGGAGACCACGCGTACCGCACCAGCCATTTTGGCGTTGGCCACGGTCAATATGGCTTCAGCCGCTTCCAATGTGCTCAGTCCCAAAGGTTTTGCAACATGCTCTTGAATGGATTGTTCTGACAAATCAGCGCGCAGGGCTTGCAACAAGCCCCCTCCCAAGGGGCGATCGGCTGAAATACGGCCCAAAAATACATTGGCATCGGTGACTGTGGGCCGCATGTTGCCGCGGTCGTAGCAAGCCGGACCTGGCACGCTACCTGCGGACTCGGGGCCTACTTGCAACATGCCACTGGCATCCACGCTGGCAATGGAGCCACCTCCCGCGCCAATGGTTTCAATTTGAATCATGGGTGAACGCACCACCAAACCAAATTCAATGGATGTTTGTGCGGACAGGGCGGCGTCGCTGTTGGCCACCAATGACACATCAAACGAAGTACCTCCCATATCGCCTGTCATGACATTGGGATAACCGGCTGCGCGCGCAATTGCAGCACATGCCATAACGCCTGCTGCAGGCCCCGATAATGCTGTTCTCACGGGCACATCGCAAGCCGTTTGGCGAGACATCACACCGCCATTACTTTGCACAATGAGCAATTCGCCTTCAAAGCCTTGGCTGCGTAAATCACATTCCAAACGCGTCAAGTAGCTGCCCACTACTGGCTGTAATGCTGCGTTCAAGGTGGCTGTAGAGCAACGTTCAAATTCGCGAATTTCGGGCAAAACTTCACAGGCCGCGGTCACGTGCGGGTTGGGCCACATGGCGCGCACAGCAGCCACTGCAGCTTGCTCATTGGTCATGTTGGCGTAGGCATTGATGAAGAACACACAGACTGCCTCACAACCAGCATCAAGCAAAGCTTGTGCCTGTGCCTTCACTTGATCGATATCCACAGGCGTATGAATTTGCCCATCGGCTAAAACGCGCTCGTCCACTTCCAAACGCAAGGCGCGTGGCACGATGGGTGTGAAACTGCCGCGTAAACCCCAGGTTTGGGGGCGATCGCGTCGGCGCATTTCCAAAACATCCCGAAAACCACGCGTGGTGATGATGCCGGTACGTGCTACTTTACGCTCCAGTAAGGCATTGGTGCCCACTGTTGTGCCATGCACAATGCTGGCCACACCCGAAGCAGAACCATTTTCAGAGATTTTTTGAATACCATTCATAAAACCTCGCGACTCCTCTCCGCGAGTTGAAGGCACTTTGACAATTCGTGCGGTGCCACTTTGCTCGTCTAGCAGAAATAAATCGGTAAACGTGCCGCCCACATCCACCCCGACAACCCAGCGTTTCTGACTCATGATTTTTCCTTTGAAACGTAGGCTTCTTCCAGGTCTTTAGAACGCGCTTCTGGGCTGCGATTGGCGGGCGTTCCCCAACCACCTCCACCTGGTGTTTGCAAACGCACACGCTCTCCTTTCTTCAAACGAATACCGAGCATCTTTGAGACCATGGGCGGAGTTTTCCAAACGCCCTCGTTTTCATATTCAAAGACGTTGGGCAAAGCAGGCAGCCCACCGGCAATGCCTTTGGGCGAGGCTTTACCGCGCTCCCCAAAAATAAAAGCCTCGGCCGATTCTTCGAGCAATTCAATTTCATAGATAGCACCCAAGCCACCGCGGTGTTGTCCATCCCCGCCAGAGTTGGTTCGCAAAGCCCACTGCGTAAAGCGCACGGGGTAGGCCGCTTCCAGAATTTCCAATGGTGGAATCGTGGCAGTTGAAATAGGCGCATTGCTGTGTGACAAGCCATCGGCATCGGAGTGGCCGCCATGCCCTCCGCCAAAAAAGCTGAACATCACCCAGCGTTGCCCTTTGCGTTTTTCATCGGTGCGATGCCCCGCAATCGACAATGCATTGATGGTGCCATAAGCATGCGCCACTGCACGTTTGGGATCGGCCAGAGCCGTGGCACTGAAGATCACATCGATCATGCGCAAAATGGTTTCGGTGTAACCACCCACCGGGCGTGGGCGTTCTGCACTGATCACTAAGCGATCAGGAATGATGAAGTCCACTGCGTCAAGCACACCTGCATTCGCAGGCACATCGGGGAAAACGTGTTTCAGAGCCACATAACAGGCCGCCACAGCCGTGGCCTTGGAAATGTTCACGGGGCCGGCGCACTGCGCAGACGTGCGCGAAAAATCCAAGGTCAGCCGATCCCCCTTGACGGTCATGTCCAAGGCAATGGTGAGCGGGGTATCCACCACCCCATCGTTGTCCAGCACATCTTCAAAGCTGTAGCAGCCCTCTGGCAGGCTGGCTATGTGTGAGCGCATCAACCGCACTGCGCGCGCGCGCAGCTCCACCATGGATTGCGCTACTTTGGCATCGCCGTATTCATCGAGCAAATCACCCAAGCGCTTGGCCCCCAACTCTAAAGCGGCCAGTTGGCCATTCAAATCACCCCAGAGGCTGTCGGGCAAACGGGTGTTGGCCCGCAAAATGGCCAAGACATCGTCGTCCAATATGCCCGCGCGCAAAATGCGCACAGGTGGAATTTGCACGGCTTCTTGCCAACACTCGGTGGCTGCGGGGTTGTAGTTGCCTGGCACTGCGCCGCCCACATCATGCCAATGCGCTGCTGAAGCCAAGAAACAAAATAAATGGCCATCACGAAAGAACGGGCGAACCAATTTAAAGTCGTTGGCGTGCGTGCCGCCTTCATAAGGATCGTTGAACAACCAAATATCACCGTTTTGCATGCCTGCGCGCGTGGCCGCTGCCTTTATCGCCGCTCGCACGGCAAATGCCATCGCGCCAACAAATACGGGTAAGCCAGATTTACCTTGCACCAAGGTGTCGCCCGATTCTCCATCGTAGATGCCATGGCACGCATCATGCGCTTCGGCAATGATGGGGTTGAAGGCGCTGCGATACAGGGTGGCGTCCATCTCGTCGGCCACTTGTTCTAAACGCCCTTTCAAAACCGCCAAGGTCACGGGGTCCAGGGCAGGGGAGGGGGGCGGCTTTCGCTCACTCATAGGATTTCCATTCATTGCGAAAAATTCAGGTTTGCAAACTGGCTTGTGAAGGCAGGCTTGCCATGCGTTTTTTCAGTACGTTGACGAGCCCACCGGCATGCACCATGTCCATCAAAAACGCTGGCACAGGTGAACAACTCAACACGCGTCCCGCAGTGGTCCATACTTGTGGCGTGTTGTCTGGGTATTGCAAGTTCACCTGGTCATTTTCTTGCAGGCTTTCTGCTTCGGGACAAGTCAACAACAACAAGCCCAAATTGAACGCATTTCTGAAAAACAAACCACTGTAAGAAGGTGCAATGACAGCAGCAATACCCAAATGCTTCAAAGCGCCAGCAGCTTGTTCTCTGGAAGAGCCAATACCAAAGTTGGGACCGGCCACCAGCACATCGCCAAATTTCACGCCATTTGCAAAATCGCTGCGGATCACTTCCAAACAATGCGCGGCAATCACATCCATGCCATGCTTCATATAGGCCCCGGGTGCCAATGCATCGGTGTCCACATTGGAGCCTACGCGCCAAACTTTGTGGGTTTTGAATGTTTGTACGCTCATGACACCATCTCGCGCACATCTGAAATGTGGCCCGTCACTGCCGCAGCGGCTACTGACCAAGGGGAGGCCAAATACACTTGCACACTGGCGGGACCCATGCGGCCTTGGAAGTTACGAGCCGTACTGGAAATCACGGTGGCACCTTCTTGAAACGTAGCGCCATACCCCGCACAAGCACCACACGCATTGGGCAACACCCTGGCACCTGCATCGGTCAAAATTTGCATCACGCCCTCTCGTGCGGCTTGCGCTTGATCGCGCGCACTGGCCGGCGCCACCAAAAGTTGAATGCCTGCTGCCACTTTGCGACCCTTCAACACTTCTGCAGCCGCGCGTAAATCTGTCAATTTGGCGCCCGTACAGGCACCGATGTACGCCACGGTGGGTTTGATGTCAGAAAAGGCTGCAACGGGTTTCGTGTTTTCAGGGCTGTGGGGTGCGGCTATTTGTGGACTCAGTTGCCTTGCATCAAACGCAAAGCGCTGACAGTTTGCATCGTCATCAGTTTGAAAGTAATGGCTGTCAACAATTTGTGAATCAGTCACGCCCACTGATTTCAGATACTGTTTGGTCACCTCGTCGGCTGCTATCAAGCCCACTTGTGCACCCATCTCGGCACTCATGTTCGACAAGGTCATGCGCTCTTGCATATCAAAGCCGCGAATGGTGTCACCTGCAAATTCCACCGCCTGGTAGTTACCCCCGTTCATGCCGAACTTGCCAATCATGTGCAGCATCATGTCTTTGGCGCACACACCTTTTTGCAAATCACCAGACCACTCCATGCGTAATGTTTGTGGTACTTGCACCCAAATTTCACCAGTAGCCACCACGCCCAGCATTTCGGTGGCACCAATGCCAAACATGTAGGTTCCAAAGGCACCGCCTGTGGGTGAGTGCGAATCACCACCGACACAAAAATAACCAGGCTTCAAATGACCGCGCTCAGGCAAGACCACGTGACAAATTCCTTCAGAGTCAATCACATGGGGTAAATGCCATTCTTTAGCCACATCACGAGTGAATTGAATGATTTTTTGTGAATCCGCATCTTGAGCTGGCACGTAATGATCAAGCACCAAGACCACTTTGTTGCGATCCCAAATTTGCGCACCTATTTCAGCCAACATGGGTTTGAGCCGGCGCGGTCCAGATGAATCATGAAACATGGCCAGATCGACGCTACAAGTAAGTACTTCACCCACTTGCACATGTGACTTGCCCGAGGCGCGTGCAATGAGCTTTTGCGCCAGCGTCGTCCCAGGGGAGATTGTGGATGCATGGACAAAACTCATTCTGGTTTGGCTCCAGAGTAGTGAACTACCGTGCGCCAGTGCACAATTTCTTTTTCTACAAATTTAGAGAATTCTTGAGGACTGCTGCCAACGGGAATGGCACCTTCCATTTCGATGCGACGCTTCACTTCTGGCATTTGAATGGCCACGCGAGCCGCATCGCTCAATCGCTTGGTCAAGTCTGGATTCATGCGACCCGGAGCAAACAGGCCAAACCAAGCACTCGATTCAAATCCAGGCAAGGTTTCGCTGATGGCGGGCACATCAGGTAACGCAGCCAAGCGCTTCTGGCTGGTCACTCCCAAGGCCCGCAATTTACCGGACTTGATGTGCGCTTGTGCATTGCCTACCGCTGCAAACATCAACTCCACTTGCCCCGCAATCACATCTTGCACAGCTGGAGCAGTTCCGCGGTAGGGAATATTCACAATGAAAACGCCCGCTTTCATCTTGAATGAGTCCCCCGCCAAATGTAGAGATGAGCCTAAGGCGCCAATCGCAAAGTTGAGTTGGCCAGGTTTTTCTTTAGCTAACTTGATCAAGTCAGCCACATTTTTGACGGGCAAAGATGCGTGAGCCACCAGTACGGAAGGTGAGGTGGACACCATGGTCAAGGGTGTGAAATCATGGATGGGGTCAAACGGTAAACTGGGGTAGAGCGACGCGTTGATGGCATGGCTGGTAAAGCTCATCAGCAAGGTGTTGCCATCCGGGTTTGCTTTGGCCACCATCTCGGCCGCTAAATTGCCACCGGCACCGGGCTTGTTTTCAACGATCACCACACGGCCAAGGTGTTGTCCCAAGGCCTGAGCCAAGGTTCGGGCCATGGTGTCGGTTGTGCCACCAGCAGGCGCACCGACCAAGATACGGACAGGCGCAGTGACCGTGGCAGAAGTTTGTGCGTGGGCACTGCTGAATGCGATGGCGCAAACCATCACCAGGAAATTCATTAAGAAAAGAAAACTTCGAATTTGAGGCATCTGGTCACATGCCCAAATACGCTTGTCGCAATGTGTCGCTAGCCAACAGTTCAGCCGGTTTACCGCTGAAACGAATAGAACCGTTTTCCATGACATAAGCACGATCGGCAATCTCAAGTGATTGACCTACGTTTTGTTCCACCAACAAGACCGCCAGGCCGTTGGCCTTTAATTGACCAATCAAGCTGAACATTTCTTCCACCAAAAGCGGAGACAAGCCTAAAGAGGGTTCATCCAAAATCAAAAGTTGAGGCTCGGCCATTAAGCCGCGGCCAATGGCTAACATTTGTTGCTCGCCACCGCTCAAGGTACCGGCCAGTTGTTTCTCTCTCTCAAGCAAGCGTGGAAATATGTCCAATATCTTTGCTAAATTGGCTTCACGCCTCTCACGACCACGCTTAAAAGCTCCCAAGTACAAGTTTTCCAACACACTCAAATTGGGAAATATTTTGCGGCCTTCAGGCACATGGATCAAACCGGCTTGCACCACTTTGCGCGAGTGCCAACCCGTGATGTCTTTCCCTTCAAAAGTCACCTGACCACTGCGAGACTTGACTAAACCGCTGAGCACGCCATTCAAAGTGGTTTTGCCGGCGCCGTTGCTGCCCAGCAGCGCCACCGTTTCGCCCGCATGGACTGTCAGGTCCACCCCACGCAATACTTCCACCGCGCCATAGCCTGCGCGCAGTTGCGCAACCTTCAAAATTTCATTCATGCTGAAACCTTTGCTTGGCGCAGTCTTGCAGCAGTTCCGTGGCCCAAATAGGCTTCAATCACCTGGGAATGTCGCGTCACCTCTGATGGGGAGCCTTCGGCAATCAATTGACCTTGCGCCAACACCCACACATGCTGCGCCAAACTCATGACGGCTTGCATCACATGCTCAATCATCAGCACGGTCACACCAGAGGCGGCTATGGCGCGAACCACCGGAATCATTTCGGCGATTTCTTGAGGATTCAACCCTGCCAGCACTTCGTCTAATAAAAGTAATTGAGGCTCAGTTGCCAAGGCACGTGCCAGCTCTAATCGTTTGCGACCCGCTACCGTCAAATCACTGGAGAGTTTGTCGAGTTGATCGGTGAAGCCTACGCGTTGCGCCACAATCTCTGCAGTCGCTAAGGCTTGTTCGCGCGATGAAGTATGCAAATGCGCACCCACTGCAATGTTTTCTCGCACGGTTTGTGCGGCAAATGGCTGCACAATTTGGAATGTCCGTGTCATGCCCAGTTTGGCATTGAGGTGCGGGGCCTGTCCCGTGATGTCTTGACCCTGGAACATCACGCGGCCTGAATCAGGCGTTAAAAAACCAGATAACAGCGCAAACAATGTGGTTTTCCCAGCGCCATTGGGGCCGATCAAGGCTGTTAAAGAGCCTTGGGGCACTGCCAGATTGACATTTTGGACGGCCTTCAATCCTCCAAACGAATGACTGATGCCTTGGACCTCTAACAAAGTCGGCTGCTTAGTCATAATGCCTCCATGATTTAGGCAAATAAGCACTCAAGCCTGCAATGCCTCGGGGCAAAAACATCACAATGACAATCAAGACTGCGCCATAAATGACCATGTTGATGCCAGGCATTTGACCAAACAAATTGCGTGTTAAGTCGGAAAGCACATGCAAGACCAAAGCCCCTAAAACGGGTCCCCATAAAGTGCCCATGCCACCCACAATGGCACCCACCAAAGCCTCTACTGAGGTGTGGGAACCAAAGCCAATGCCGGGATCAATGTACTGAAAAACTTGCACATAAAAAGCACCAGCCGAGCCCATCAAGGCACCCGATAACACCGTGGCGCTTGTTTTGACATGGAATGGATTGACACCTACTGCGCGTGCGGCATCTTCGTTATCACGCACGGCCTGCAAATAAGCGCCGAACCTTGAGTTGCGCAAATAGGCTGCAACACATAACGCTAAAGTCACCAAACCCAAAATCAGCCAGACAAAACCAGCGCGCGAGCTAAACTGCATGTTGATCGACGACTCCTGCAACGGCAGCATCAAACCTACGCCAGCACCTGTGAAAGGCACCGACAGCGACACAATGCGAAAGACCTCTGCAAAGGCCAAGGTGACCAAGGCGAAATAGGAGCCCTTCAGGCCATACCTGAAAGACAATGCGCCGACCGATGCTCCCACAAAACCAGCTGCTAACATGGCGCCGGGCAAAGCAAGCCAAGGATTCCAGCCCCAAGAAATTTGGGCAATGGCTTGAAAGTAAGCACCGCTGCCAAAGAACAAGGCGTGACCAAATGAAAATTGGCCACCAAAGCCACCCAACACATTCCAGGCTTGCGCAATCAAGCATGCAAACAGGGCCATCATCACAAAATTCAGTGTGACACCCGATGTGGTGAGCATAGGAATCACGGCTACAACACCGACAAACAAGCCAATGCTGAAAAGGTCTTTGAATAATTTACTCATGCTGCCAACCTCATGCCTTAGCCCCGAAAAAACCTTGAGGTCGCAACAGCAATACGGCAATGAAGATAACAAAGATACCGACCTGGCCTAATGACTCACCTAAGAACAATCCGCCAAAGGACTCCACCACACCTATCACTAAACCACCCAACAAGGCGCCGGAAAAACTGCCCATCCCGCCCAAGACCACCACGGTGAAGGCCACCAGCACAAAGCCATTTCCCACTTGCGGGTTAACGTAATACGCGGGCAACAAGAAGCAGGCTGCTGCGCCCAAACAAGCCAAGCCTAAACCAAAGCACATGGCATAAACATGCTCCACATCGATACCCATCAAACGCGCACCTTGTTTTTCTTTGGCCACCGCACGAATGGAGCGACCTAAGTCGGTGCTTTGCAAAATCACAATCAATAAAGCGGACACCACCAAGGCACCGGCAAAGGCTATCAACTTGGGCACAGACACCATCACCTGTGCGACCTCGGGTCCGATGGTCACCGTGCTCAAGGTGTAAGCAGTGTCGATGGTGCGCGTATCCGATTTGAAGAACAACAAGGCCAGATTTTCCATCACGATGGACAAACCCAAAGTGACGAGCAAAATGTTTTCATCTTTGCCGTGACTGGCTCGGTTAATGATCAAACGCTGCATGCCATAGCCCAGCACAAACATGGCTGGGACTATGATGGGTAATGCAACATACGGATCCACGCCCCAACGCTCCTTGAGTGCATACACGCCATACAACGCCATCATGAGCGAGGCGCCGTGTGCAAAGTTGATGATGTGCAACACACCATAGATCAAGGTCAAGCCCAGCGCGATCAATGCATAGACTGCGCCGGTGGTTAATCCATTGAGCAAAGCGGACAGCAAAATGCTGGCATCAAAAATCATCGTGACCTATTCAAAGTGCGTTGCAAGGCGAAATCCAAAGGCTTAGGCTTTCAAAGGGAAGATCGGTTCCACTTCACGGTAATCCCGGGGTACGATCACTTTGATGTCGCCTTTGACCACTTGTGTCATCAAAGGCTGAGCGCCCATGTTTTGACCATTCACAAATTGTGTTGCACCGTAGGGCATGATGTGATTGGCAAAAGTACTCTTGTTCAAAGCGTCAATGATTGCCGCTCGGTCGGTGGACTTAGCGCGTTCGATAGCGTCGGCTAGCAAATTCATGGCGGTGTAAGTCATAAAGACTTCGTAGCTGAAGTACTGGCCTTGAGCTTCCACACGTTTTTTCAATTCCAAGGAACGCTTGTCGCGAGGGTTGAACCAATGGTTGCAATCGATAATGCCGTTGGCTGCGTCTGGAAATTCTTTGACAAATTTATAACTGGAAGCTGCACCGCCTAAAACTGAGTAGATGGCCTTGGGCGTGATTTTTTGCTGCTGCATGGTGCGAACCAAGAGAGCGTACTCGTTGTAGTAGTTGGCAGGTATCACAATGTCAGGGTTAACCTGTTTGATGCGCAACGCAATGTTGTTGAAATCGCGTGTGGGGTTGGCATGTTTGATCACTTCTTTCACGTCATAACCGTAACCCGGCAACTCCTTGGCCAATAAGTTGGCGGTGCCTGTTCCAAACAAAGATTCTTCGTGAATGATCATCACAGACCTTGCAGGCTTTCCAGCTGCGGTATTCAGTACGTGCAAATTGGCCACAGCCACTTCGGCGCATTTTTTGTAACCTGGGCCAAAACGGAAGGTGTTTTTCAAACCGCGTTCTACGATTTGATCGGCCACACCAACGTCAACCACGTGGGGCAGGTTGTACTTGGCAGCAGCTTGTGTGGTGGCCAAACAAATGGCTGAAGCAAAAGCGCCGACGACGGCACTTACCCCTGCTTCGTTCATCTTTTCAATTTCGGCCGCGCCAGCTTGTGGGCTGGATTGAGCATCACCCAGCATTGCTTCAATTTGGGCGCCGCCTAAGGACTTGATACCACCTGCTTTGTTGATGTCTTCAATAGCCATCAAGGCACCCAATCGGCATTGTTGGCCCGAGTAAGCCAACGCACCCGTGACAGGATGCAGCACCCCCACTTTCACAGTCTTTGGTTGCGCACCGGCAATCAAAGGGAAGGACAAGACAGAGGCAGCAGCAGCAGTCTGGCTCATAAAGTAACGACGTGTGGTCATGGGAAGCTCCTTTGGAGGGTCAATGAAAAAATCAATTAAATTTAGCGGACAGCTCTTTATCCACCCAAATTTGAGCGTCAATGCTGCCAACACGTGACAACTGCATTTGGTATTCGTAACGGTCGGGGCGGTACAACCCCTGCAACCATTGAATGGGTTTATCCAGATCGTCGTAAATCAATCGTCTAACGGACAACAAAGCAGATCCTATAGGTACGTCCAAATGACGTGCCATATCGGCATTTGCAAGTCGCGCTGAAATAGTTTGTTCGGCGCGACCCACTCTGACCCCGGCTTCTTCCAGCAAAACCAAGATGGGTTTTTGTGCCAATTCGCGTTTGCCAAAGCCTTGGGCAATAGTTTCTGGCACCCAAGTGGTGATGTGAGATAAAGGGCCTTCACGCGTGTTGCGAACACGTTCTGCTTTTTGCACCCTGTCAGAAGCCCCAATTTGCAACTTGTTTTGGATGTCTTTGGGGGCCAGTAAAGTTTGCACCGACAGCACCTTCACCGAAGTGCGCAAGCCCATGGTGACTAAGTTTTCGAGCAAGCCTGTCAATCGCGCGTGTTGGCTGCCCATTCCGAATGAACCATTCGCTGAATGGAAGTTGGCAGCAGTATCTCGCTTGATTGGCCTGGTGCCGCGTCCAGGCTCACGCTTGATCAAGGACTCTTCGGCCATCTGTTGTAAGGCACGACGAATGGTCACCCTGGCCACAGAAAATTGCTTCATCAAGGCCAATTCCCCAGGTAACCCACCATCGAACTTACCCTCTAGCAATTGCTCGCACAGCACCAGATAAATCTGGTGGTACTTTGGCAAGGGCAAGTTGGGGTTCATTTTTGCTATGGTCGATCACTCCTAATGACCTGTCAATAGGACATTTGTGGGGACAAATTAACTTTTGAATCAATGGACTGCTTTAGTACTGTTCAAACTCAGAGCCAACTTTGTACAGTGATGTGAGCAATAAAAAAGCCCTGGCATTTCTGCCAGGGCTTTTCAATTTTTTGGCTCCTCAACCTGGGCTCGAACCAGGGACCTACGGATTAACAGTCCGGCGCTCTACCGACTGAGCTATTGAGGAACAATCATTAAATTATAGCGTCAAAAATTTAGGTTTCTGGACTGCACCGTAGATTTTTTCTGAAGCCTTCAACGTTGATTAGAAGCTGGTGCGCAAGCTGATTCTGGCCGTGCGCGGTGCGCCCGGGTACAGGTAGTAGTGCCCGAATTGTTTGGGCGATTCGCGCCAGTAATGTTGGTCCGTCAGATTGTCGATCCCCACAGTCCACTCGGTGCGTGTGCCTTGCATGCGCGTGTCGTAATGGGCTGCGAAATCGAGGGTGGTCCAGGCGGGCAGGTTGAGGCTGCCGTTTTCCAAAACACGGCGCTCCCCCTCGTGGTTCAAGCGCAGGCTGGTGCGCAGGCCGGGCATATCGGACCAGCGGTATTGGGCGAGGGCACGAAGTGTATACCGGGGCACATTCAAAGCTATTTGTCCGTTCACCGTGTCTGGAGAAATGATCGCGTTCTGGCGCTTGGCTTCAATCCAAGTGGCACTGATATCACCGCCCCAAGGCCCATGCGAGAAACCTCCGGACAGTTCGAGGCCGCGGTGATGGGCTTGTCCGTCAGGCACGCGTTTACAGACCATGCCACTTCCATCGCAATCGTCCCCCGATTGGGGGCGGGTGATGTCAAATACCGTCGCTTGCCAGCGCGTACTGCCGGACAGGTTTTTGATGCCAATCTCATATTGGTTGCTGCGCAAAATCGGCATAGCTTGGCCCGCATTGGTGTATTTGGGCTTGTTGGGTGCTACTTCGGATTCGATACCTTCGCCATAACTGGCATATACCGACGTTTGCGCTGTCCATTGATATGAACTTGCAATCCAAGGCGTGTTGAATGCACGCTGGTCACTGACGGCTTGCGTGCCGTCATTTTTCAAGCTGCTGCGGTTTAATTGACTGTGGCGCAAGCCGAGCCAGAGAGTTGTTTTTCCGTTCAGTTCAACGCGGTCGCTGAACGAAAATTCGGAGGTGTATTCACGGCTGTTTGTGCCAAAGTCGCTGAAGTCTGCGCTGCCGGGAATCACGGTGGCGTCATAGATATTTCCAGTGCCCATGTAAATGAAGGGCTGGATTTCCGGTGACAGAAGAACCTGGCGTTGTCGCGAGACCGTTAAGTTAAGGTTGTGGCGCATGCCGTTCATGAGGGTGCTACCACTAAGACTGGTTTGAATGACGTCGGTCGAGCGTCGCTCGTTGTTGCTTTGCCAGTCGTAAAGGTCGAATCCGCCATCCGAGTAAAAGCGATCGCACTTTAATCCTCCACAGCCATAGGCATAAGAGAGTCGGTCATCTGATCTTAGCCGTTGACTGCCTAGTTGTGTGGTCCATAGCCAGCCTTCCCCCAGGTTTTGCTTAAAACGTATGGTGCCTGTCGTCCCGGCAAATACCCCGGGTAAAGACCAACTTTGACGGGTGATGTTTCGTGTGCCATCCACTGTGGCTGGCAAGCTTGGCTTGCCCGAAGAGTCGTTCGGATTCGACAGCAAACTGTACCCATTCACCCCCATCTGCTGCCGCTCACTTTGTTCAAACTCAATTTCCAACTTGCTGTCAGCCGACACGCGCCAATCCATCGCCAGGGCGACCAGATGGCGATGGCCTTGGGTGTTGCGGATGTAGGGGTTGAGGTCTTCGTAGGCGGTGTTGAAGCGGTAGCCAAACTCCTTGGTTTCGCCAAAGCGGCCGCCCAAATCCAGTGCGATGCTGCTGCTTTTGCCATTGCCATAACTGGCCGTGACGGCGCGGATGGTGTCGTCATTGCCGGTGGGTGCGCGTTTGACGACGTAATTGGCCAGGCCGCCTGGCGAGCTCGTGCCAGCCTGGATGCCGCTGGTGCCTTTGAGCAACTCGATGCGCTCTTTGTTCTCCATCGGGATCATGGTTTCGGCCGAAATCGGCAGACCTTCGCGGCGGTAGTTGTAGCGGTTGTCCAGGGTGTAGCCGCGCACACTGAGCATGTCCCAGTAGGCGGGCGAGTTGTAGCTGTCGGTGACGCTGGCGTCCAGGCGCAGTGCGTCTGAGATGCGCGTGGCGCCAATATCGCGCAAGGTGGCGTTATCGATACTGATGGCGCTGAATGGTGCTTTGGACAGCGGCACATCGCCAAAGCCGCTGACCTGCTGAGGTGAGGGGCTGGTGATGGTGATTTCAGGCGTGGGGTTTTGGGCCAGTGCATTGCCCAGCGAGGCGATGCACAAGAGTGCAGCCCCATGGATGCGGGTGAATTTGAAAATGGGCGAACCCAAATCTAACGAGTGATATGCCATGACGTTTCCTTTAACGTTATGGCAGGTCGGCTGGTTGCTAAAGCGAAAGCGCCACGGTGCTGTGGCGGTGCTGTATCAGACAAGCTTCCCTGCGCGAGGATTACCTCAATCAGGTTCAAAGGGACTTTCTCAGCCGTCTTGAAAGACAGCACCCCTAGCGAATGCGCCGCAATTTCTGCAGCGCGTCTGGATTTTACAAGAGTCCCAAGCGCTGGTGCAGCAAGGTGGACGTTGTCGTGTATTGCAGCAAGGTCTTTTGCTCGGGATGGAGCAAAGCCGCAGCGCCAAAAGCGGCCAGAGTGGCCTCGTGAAAGCCGCACAAGATCAGCTTTTTCTTGCCGGGATAGGTGTTGATGTCACCCACCGCAAAAATGCCACTTTCGTGCGTGGAATAGGTGTCAGTTTGCACCGGCAGTTGTTTGCGCTCCAAGGCCAAACCCCAGTCGGCCAGCGGGCCCAAACGGGGTGAAAGGCCCAGGCTGGCCACGATCACATCGGCGCTTAAAACTTCGGTGTCGCCGGTGGCGGTCAAGACTTCCAAACCTGTCAGGCGTTCGTTGTGGCTGACGCACCCCGTGGGTTGCGCGGCGACAAAGCGCATCAGGCCCTCGCTGCAGGCATCGCGCAGGGCTTGCACCAGTTCAGGCCGGGCTTGGAATTGGTCACGCCGGTGCATCAGGGTGACGCTGGCTGGGCGATGGGGCGTCTGCTGCGCGGCTCGAAGGGCGATTTCCAGCGCGGAGTCGTTGTCACCGGTGACCAACAGGTTTTGGCCTTGCAGATTCAGATCCGCGGGTAGGGTATGGAAAACTTGTTGGGCTTCAAAAGCCGCGATGCCCTCTACCGCAAAGCGCTTGGGTACGAAGGCGCCCACACCGGCCGCAATGAACACGCAGCGGGCTACAAAGTCAGTGCCTCGGCTGGTGCGAAGGGCAAAGCGGTCATCGGGCAAGCGCTGCAGTTCGCTGACCTGTTGGCCCAGGTGGTAGGCGGGGGGGAAGGGTTGGAGTTGCTGGGTGAGCCGCTCGATCAGCTCGCGGCCGGTACAGACTGGGATGCCGGGGATGTCATAGATCGGCTTGTCGGCATACAGCTCAATGCACTGACCGCCCACATAAGGCAGGGCGTCGACCACATGGCAAGAGATGCCTTGCAAGCCCAACTGAAACGCTTGGAACAAGCCAACGGGGCCTGCGCCGATCACCAGGGCATCGGTTTCGATCGGCGCGTTCATGCCGTTCAGCGAATCAATTCAGACAGCTTGCCGGTTTTGTCTTTCCAGTTGTCGGCATCGGGCATGGGCGTTTTGCGCTTGGTGATGCTCTTCCAGGTGGGCAACAAAGCCAGTTCGGCATTGAGCTGGGTCATGTGCTGCTGGTCGGCGGGGAGGTCTTCTTCCGCGTAAATCGCGTTCACCGGGCATTCAGGAATGCACACCGCGCAGTCGATGCATTCATCGGGGTCGATGGTCAAGAAGTTCGGGCCTTCGCGGAAACAGTCGACCGGGCAAACATCGACGCAGTCGGTGTATTTGCACTGGATACAGGATTCGGAAACAACGTGGGTCATGATGGACTCGGGAATTAGGCTGGGCGCTGCCATTGCAGTACCAAGTTGGGCATTTTAAGGGAGTTCAGTTCACCAACACGGCGCCTGAGGTTTTATGACTGGCCGTGTCGACCAGCACCAGGGCGCCCAAAATGCGCGATTGCGCAAAAGGCAGAGTCACCAGGGGCTCTTGCAGGGCCAAAGTCACGTGACCGATGGCGTTGGGGGGCAGTTCGGTAGCCTCTTCTTCCGCCAGGGTGTTCACGTTCAGGCGGTGCACGACGCGTTGGACTTTGGCTTTGACCCAGCGGTGACCGTGCAACGCCCAATACAGGCGGCCGGCGACCAGGGGTTCGTCGTCCATCCAGGCGATGGTGGTGCTCAGTTGGCGTTGAGCTTCTGGCGCACCTTCGCTGGCCAACAACCAGTCACCGCGCGACACATCCACCTCACGGTCCAGGACGATGCCGGCGCTGTGGCCTGCGGCTTTGTTTTGCGCTTGACGGGTGGCCGATAACACTTGTGAAACCACCGCGGTCTGACCGCTGGGGAACACCTTGACGGTCTGGCCTGGCTCCACGCTGCCACTGGCCACACGGCCCCAGAACACACGCCGTCCTTGGGTCGTGACGCCGGAGTCATGGAATTTTTCGACCCACTGCACCGGGAAGCTGAAGGCCACGTCGGTTTCAGCTGGGGTGACGGGCAGGTCTTCGAGGATGCTGAGCAGGCTCGGGCCGGCGTAGCCGCACCAGTTGCTCTGACCATTGTTGTCGCTGTCCACCACGTTCCAGCCCTTGAGCGCCGAAACCGGCACCATGGCGGTGATGGTGATGCCCGCCTCTTGAGCGAATTTTTTCAATGCGCCAGCGATGTGCTTGTAAGCGACGGCGGCATCCTCAACAGCATCGAGTTTGTTGATGGCGAAGACGATGGACGGCACGCGCAGCATATTGACCAGCAGCGAGTGTCGGCGGGTTTGCGGCAGCAGTTGCAGGTCGGGGTTGGCCCAGTCGAGTTTGATGGCGTCGACCAGCACCACCGCGGCGTCTGCGCTGGAGGCGGCCGTGACCATGTTGCGGGTGTACTGTTCGTGGCCGGGCGCGTCACCGATGATGAATTTGCGCGCCTCGGTATTGAAGTAGCGGTAAGCCACATCGATGGTGATGCCTTGCTCGCGCTCGGCGCTCAAGCCGTCGGTCAGCAAAGCCAAATCGGTCTCGCCCGAGCGCTGTACTCCGGCCAAGTGGTCTTGCAGCACGGCCTTGGTGTCCACCAGCAGGCGACCAATCAATGTGCTTTTGCCGTCGTCGACCGAACCGCAGGTGATGAATTTGAGGGCAGAGAAGTGTTTTTCGTTGTGCATGTGCGTGTCCTGCAGGCTCAAAAGTAGCCGTCTTTTTTGCGCTTCTCCATCGAAGCCTCAGAGGTTTTGTCGTCCATGCGGGTGGCGCCGCGCTCGCTCACATCGGCGGCCAGTGTTTCGATCACGATCTGTTCGGGCGTGGCGGCATCGCTCTCCACCGGGCAGGTGCAGGTGATGTCGCCCACGGTGCGGAAACGCACGTCGCGCACCACAACCGTTTCGCCGTCCTTGGGGGGGGTGAGTTCGGTCACGGGCACCAAGAGGCCGCGGCGGTCCACCACCTCGCGTTTGTGGGTGTAATAGATCGAGGGCAGAGCGATGTTTTCCCGGGCGATGTATTGCCACACGTCCAGTTCAGTCCAGTTTGAAATCGGGAACACCCGAAAGTGCTCGCCGGGCTGCAAACGGGTGTTGAACAATGTCCACAACTCCGGGCGCTGCGCCTTGGGCTGCCATTGGCCAAAGCTGTCGCGGTGGCTGAAGATGCGCTCCTTAGCTCGGGCTTTTTCTTCGTCACGGCGCGCGCCGCCGATCAGCGCGTCAAAGCGGAATTCTTCAATGGCTTCCAGCAGCGTGACCGACTGGTGCACATTGCGGCTCTCGCCCGGATGGGCCAGGCGCACCGTACCGCGCTTCATCGAGTCTTCCACACTGCGCACGATCAACTCGGCGCCCAACTCTTTGGCGCGCAAGTCGCGAAAGTCGGTCACTTCTTTGAAGTTGTGGCCGGTGTCGATCATCAAGAGCGGGTAGGGCAGTCGGCCCGCACCAAAGGCCTTCTCTGCACATTTGAGCATCACCAGCGAATCTTTGCCCCCCGAAAACAGCAGGGTGGGACGTTCAAAGGCGGCGGCCACTTCGCGCAGGATGAAGATGGTTTCCTCTTCCAGCGCGTCCAGGTGGCTGTTGCTCAGGGTGTGCAACTCGGTTTGTGTCATGGCGTTCATTCGTTTCTCAGTTCTTCACGTGCAAGCCGCATTCTTTGGCCGCTTCGTCTTCCCACCACCAGCGTCCAGCGCGGAACTCTTCGCCCAGGCTGATGGCGCGGGTGCAGGGGGCGCAGCCGATGCTTGGGAAAAACTGGTCGTGCAGCGGGTTGTAGTCCACCTGGTTTTCAGCGATGTAGTGCCACACATCGCCCCAGGTCCATTTCGCCAGCGGGTTGAATTTGTACAGTTGTTTGGTGCTCACTTCACTGTCATCGAGCAGGGGCACCTCGGCGCGTGCGGTGGATTGCTCTTGGCGCAGACCGGTGATCCACGCTTTTTGGCCTTTCAAGGCACGGGCCAAAGGCTCCATCTTGCGCACGTTGCAGCAGGCTTTGCGCAGTTGCATGCTTTTGTACATCGCGTCCTGGCCTTCATTGCGGATGAACCAGAGCACCGATTCTTGCACCGGGCGATAAACCACGACAGGGGCACGCGAATGCGCTTGCGTGCGCTCCAGCAGGGCCAGGGTTTCGGTGTGCAGCGCGCCGGTTTCCAGCATGAAAATCGGAATGTCCAATTGCAAACTGTTGATGAGGTGGGTGATCACCACGTCTTCCGCACCCAAGCTGGAAGCTTGCGTCACGGGTTGGAACTCTGCGCTTGCGCGTTGCAGCAAGGCCTTTGTCTCCATCAATTTGGCAGCAAAGTCCGGGCTGGCTTTGGCGTTTTGCGCAGTGGCTTTGGCCGGGGCGCTGCGCGATGAAATCAAACTGGAAGTCATCAGGTGGCCTTGGCGAACTGGGGTGACGCTTCAACGGCCGAGCCTTGGTAAAAGCCGGCAAAGCGTTCAAACTGGCGCTGCGCAGCAGAGGCGTCAACGCCTTCTTTGAGCACGGCGACGTCAAAACCGGTGCGCTGCATTTGCACCAGTTGGTCGATCAGCACGTCGCCGGTGGCGCGCAATTCGCCCGCAAAGCCCAAACGGCGACGCAGCAAAAAGGCCTGGCTGTAGGCGCGACCATCGGTGAATTTGGGAAAGACCAGGTCGATGCGTGTGACGCCAGTCAGGTCCAGCGCGCACGGGTCCAGGTCGTTGGCCAGCAACAGCGCTGTGGGCGATACAGCGGCATGGTGTTCTTGGGCGGAGATGATTTTCATGGGGTGTTTCCCTTGCATTCAGGCTGCTTGCGCATCAGCGGCAGGGTGGCGCGCTGCGTTGGCGGCGGACTTGAACGGGTCCTGGCCGACGCGGCGAAGGGTTTCGATGAAGTACTCGAGGCGGCCTTGCGCGGGTTGGCGCAGGGCTTTGTAGGTGTCCAAAATCGCTTCGATCACATCCGGCACTTCAAACGATGAAAACGAGGGACCCACCACTTTGCCGGGGCCGGTGGGGCCGGACAGGTCTTTGCCGTCCGAGCCGCCCAAGGTGACTTGGTACCACTCTTTGCCGTCTTTATCCACACCCAAAATGCCAATGTGGCCCGAGTGGTGGTGTCCGCAGGAGTTGATGCAGCCGCTGATGTGAAAGTCGATGTGCCCCAGGTCATCGAGCTCGTCCAGGTCTTGGTAACGCTCGGTGATGGCGGCCGCCAAAGGCAGCGAGCGTGCGTTGGCCAGCGCGCAATAGTCACCGCCGGGGCAGGCGATCATGTCGGTCAGTAAACCGATATTGGGCTGAGCAAGACCCAGCGATTTGGTTTCGAGCCAAAGGGCGTGTAACTGGTCCAAGCGCACCCAAGGCAAGACCAGATTTTGCGTGTGTGTGACGCGGGCTTCGCCAGCGGAATACTGGGCCACCAAGGCCGCAGCGGCGTTGAGTTGGTCGGCAGTGGCGTCGCCGGGGGCTTGGCCCACGCGCTTGAAAGACAGTTTCACCGCGCGCAGGGCGGGGTTTTGGTGCGGCAGCACGTTTTGCGCGATCCACCGGGCGAAGGCGGGTGTTTTGGCGGCCTCGATGCTGACGTCGGCTTCGGCTTTGGCGATCCATTCGGGCGTGACGGCTGGCAGGTTCAGCGCGGGTGCAGCGAAGCAGGCCGAGACGCGGTCGAGTTCGGCTTGCGGGATGGTATGCAGGCCGCCATCGTGCTCCACAATGGCTTTGAATTCGGTTTCCACTTCGTCAAAGTAGCGCTGGCCTTCGGCTTTCACCAAGATTTTGATGCGGGCTTTGTACAGGTTGTCGCGGCGGCCCCAGCGGTTGTAGACCCTGATCACGGCTTCGAGGTAATTCATGATTTGGTTCCACGGCAGGAACTCGCGAATTTGCGAGCCCACCACCGGGGTGCGGCCCATGCCGCCGCCCACCAGCACTTTGAAGCCAACTTCACCGCTGGTGTTCTTCACCATTTGCAGGCCTACGTCGTGCCAGCCAATGGCGGCGCGATCTTCATGCGCGCCGGTGATGGCGATCTTGAACTTGCGCGGCAAAAACGCAAACTCGGGGTGCAGCGTGCTCCATTGCCGAATCAGTTCAGCATACGGCCGAGGGTCGACCACCTCGTCCACAGCCACCCCGGCCAATTCGTCGGTGGTGGTGTTTCGAATGCAGTTACCGCTGGTTTGAATGCCATGCATGTTCACGCTGGCCAACAGGTCCATCACATCGGCGGATTGGGACAAGGGAATCCAGTTGAACTGCACGTTCTGGCGCGTGGTGAAGTGACCGTAGTTGGTCGTCAATCGGGGGGCTGCACCGGGCAATTTGTCCTGAGTCGCCTGCGCTTGGGTCAGCAAGGCGTCATCGGGGCTGTCGTACTCACGGGCGATTTGCGCCAGGACTTTGAGCTGAGGCGCCGAGATCTCGCCATAAGGCACAGCCACCCGCAGCATGGGCGCGTAGCGCTGCACGTACCAGCCGTTTTGCAGTCGCAATGGCTTGAATTCATCGTCGCTCAGTTGCCCAGCCTGCCAGCGTTCCAGTTGGTCACGGTGTTGCGCGGCGCGGGCTCGCACAAATTGAGTGTCAAATGCGGTGTATTGGTACATGTCAAAACTTCAAATCAAAACCAGTTTGGTGCCCGCCCAGGCCAGCAGTACCGAGAGCAAAGCGCGAATCATTTTTTCGGGCGCACGGTGCATCAACTTGGAGCCCAGCCAAATACCCGGCAAAGAACCAGCCAACAGCTTGAGAAGCAATGGCCAGTCCACCGAACCCAAAGAAGCATGGCCCATACCGGCCACCAAGGTCAGCGGCACCGCATAGGCAATGTCCGCCGCCACAATGCGCGGCAAGGGCAACCGGGGGAACAAGACCAGCAACACGCTCACGCCAATGGCGCCTGCGCCGACCGAGGTCAAAGTGACCAAAGCCCCGATCAAAGCACCAAAGAGAATGGGCAAGCTCCAATGTCTGGCCACAGTGGCGTGGTTGAGGGCTTCTTCAGAAATCGACCGTGGAGTGTACTTGCCCCGCAGCGCCTTGTACAAAGTGGCGGCAGCGGTGAGCAGCAAGGCCAGGCCCAAGGTGGTGGTCATCAGGGACTGCACCGCCGGATCGGCTGGACCGACCTGGTGCAAAACGCTCAAAGTGATCAACGCCGCCGGAATACTGCCCAAGCTGAGTTGGACGACCACCCGCCAAGGGACGATGCGCTGGCGCATGAAGCTGACGGTGCCGCCCATCTTGGTGAATGCGGCAAACAGCAAATCGGTGCCCACCGCCATATAGGGTTTGACGCCAAAGAAAAAGATCAGCAAGGGCGTCATCAAGGAGCCGCCGCCCACACCGGTCAACCCCACGATGGTGCCGACAAAAAATCCTGCAAAGACATAGCCCAAATCAATCATGGGCGCGACTTTAGCCGCTCTTTATGCCAAAACCAACGATTTATTGGTTGTAGATATATGCCAAATGAGCATAAGAGACGAGTTCAGGCGGGTGCAGCGGGGTTGCGCTCTGCCAAAATCCGCGCCGAAGGCTGGATATTCATGGTCATTTGGAACAAGCCGGCCGCCAAGCCAATGGCCACGGCGCCTTGCCAAGCCAGGTCGTAGTTGCCTAAACGGCTGTAAATCAAACCGCCGCCCCAGGCGCCTATAAAGGAGCCGACTTGGTGGCTCAAAAACGCCACGCCCGACAAAGTGGCCATGTAACGCAGACCGAACAGATGGATCACCAGACCCGAGACCAAGGGCACCACGCCCAACCACAAGGTGCCCATGGCGGCGGCAAACACCAGGGTGCTGGTGGGTGTCGGTGGCACGACAAAGTAGGCTGCGATGAAGATGGAGCGCAAGACGTAAATGCCGCCCAATAAGAAGCGCTTGGAATACAAGCCGCCCAGCCAGCCGAACAGGTACGAGCCCATGACGTTGAACAGGCCCACCAAAGCCAATGCGGTGCTGCCCACACTCGGGTCGATGCCGCAAATGTCCAGGTAGGTGGGCAGGTGGGTGGTGATGAACACCAGTTGCAAGCCGCAGACGAAAAAGGCGATCGCCAACACCACATAGCCTTTGTGACCGAGCGCCTCTTGAATGGCTTGCGTCACAGTTTGAGCTGCGCCCAGGGGGGCGGGTACTTTGATCTTGTCAGCCCGACTGGCCATCCAGGCCGCTGGCAGCATGACGCTGGCCAGCCCCAGAAAACCGATCAAGGCGGTTTGCCAACCCGAGGTCGAGATCAAATGCTGCGCCAGTGGGGAGGCCAAGGTCAGACCCAGGGAGCCGAGCGCCGAGACAGAACCCATGGCCATGCTGCGCTTGGCGGGTGAGACGGTCTTGGCGGTCACACTCATGGCGATGTTCGACGCCGTGCACGACAAAGCCAGCCCCACACACAGACCCATGCCCAGCGTCACACTCCAGGCCGATGTGGCCGTGACGGCAAAGCCCAAGCCTATGGCATAGACCACCACCCCGAACAGGGCCACAGGTCGGGCGCCATGGCGGTCGGCGAAGATGCCCATAAACGGTTGGGTCGCGCCCCACACGATGTTTTGAATGGCAATGGCCAGTGAAAAGTCGGCCGCGGTGATGCCGATGTCGCGAATCATGTGCGGTTGCAGCAAGCCAAAACTTTGCCGCATGCCCATGGCCAAGCTCAGCATCGTCGCGGCACCGCCCAAGATCAGCAGTGTGTTCCAGCGAGACAGGTCAGTTTGTTTCATGCCGCCATTATTCTGAAATCCAGCTTCAGGCTGGGAATTTAGGAGACAGGGCTGGCGTTTTGACAAAGCGTTGCGCTGCCATGTGCCGTGCCAGCTCGGGCGCCAGCGGATGCGGCGTGCCTTCCAGGTGGGCCGCCATGATCTCGCCACACAGCACCGACAAGCTGATGCCGCGCGCGCCCATGCCGGTGCAAAGATGCAAGCCGGGCCATCGCCCTGGATCGATGGGGCCGACCGCAGGCAGGCGATCGGGCAGGGTGCAGCGCAGCCCCGCCCAACCCTGAATGTGTTCGGGCTCAAAGCCACGCGCCATGCCTTCGGCCAAGTGCGGCAACAAAGTGTTCAGCCGGGTTTGGTTGGCTGCGTGGTCCTCGTCTCGGACCGGCGCTTGGGTGCTGTCCCGCTCAAACGTGGAGCCGATGAACCAATGCGCCGCATCGTTGACCGGTGCGGACACACCGCTGATGAAACTGCCATGGCCGTTCACAGGGAAAGGGGGTAGATGCGCTTGGGTGGCCGAGGGCAGGGCATCGACCCGCCCAAAACTGATTTGTCCGCGCAGCGGATGCAAAGGAAGTTGCAACTGGGGCCCCGTCTCGCTGGACAGGAAGCCTCGCAGCAGTTCTGCCGTGTCATAGGCACTGGCCAAGACCAGCTCAGGCGTTTGTGCCAACAGGCGACCATCTTCATGCCACACAGCCCAGCCAGCTGTGTTGTAGGAGATACGCTGCACCTTGCAGCCCAATTGCAAACGAATGCCGGGTAAAGCCAATTGGGCCGCCACCAATCGCCTGGGTCTCAGCCAGGCGGCTTGGCTGTGCCAGAGCGTCGGACTGCCGATCGCCAAACCCGCGGCGTCCACCTGGGCCTGGCTGGCGCGGGTGCTCCAAATTTCGTGGGCTTGAGGTAAGGCTTTGCCCGAGGGCAGATCCCGCTTGCTTTGGATGCGGTGCTCCAGGACGCCCGTCAAGCCCCAGTCTTGGGCGCTCAGGGCGCCTGCTTGGGCGAGAGATTGCGCGCGCTCCAGGGTGGCTTGAACACCCGCGCGGGTGATGCGCGACAGTACGTTGTCGTCTGGCGATACATGGGGCGCGGCCAAGCCAACGGGCAGGCCTGAAGCGCCGGCCCCCAAGGCAGGCGCGGCCTCTAAAACCTCCACCTGCCAGCCGCGCTGGGCCAGGCTGAAGGCCACTGCGGCCCCGGCCATGCCGGCGCCCACCACGGTGATACGCCGGTCCTTGATGTCCTTCGTTGGGGGCACCTCAGGCGCTGGGAGGCGGCACGTAGCCTTGTGCGGCGTCGGCGCCACCCCCGAAGAAATGGTTTTCCATCTGGCGAGCCAGGTATTGACGGGCGCGCAGATCGGCCAGGTTCAGGCGGTTTTCGTTGACCAACATGGTCTGGTGCTTGAGCCAATCGGCCCAGGCTTGTTTGCTCACACCTTCCCAAATGCGTTTGCCCAGATCGCCCGGGTAGGGCGGAAAGTCCAAGCCTTCGGCCTCTTTGCCCAATTTGATGCAGTTGACGGTGCGTGCCATGACGAGTCCTTTGATAGTCGCTAAAGAAGCAGCGGTTATACGGATATAAAATCTTCGTATTTCCACGAATGCGAATGGGCCTGCAAAATCGGACTTCTTGAGACGTCCGTTGACCATGTCACCATGGAGCCATTGAATTGGCGCTTGCATGCCCTTGACAGGGCGACACTTTAGCAAGCTTTGGGCTGTCCTTTCATTCTGCAGGGTTTGATACCCCTGTCTTTTTTTCAATCACACGAGTTGTCATGAGTGCATTTCTCGAAGAGCGCGTCCTGAGCGTTCACCACTGGACCGATCGTTTGTTCAGCTTCACCACCACCCGCGATCAAGCCCTGCGCTTTTCCAACGGCCACTTCACCATGATCGGTTTGCGCGGCGACAACGGCAAACCCTTGTTGCGCGCTTACAGCATCGCCAGCGCCAATTACGAAGAACACCTGGAGTTTTTGAGCATCAAAGTGCCCGACGGCCCGTTGACCTCCAAACTGCAGCACATTCAGGTGGGCGACACCATTGTGGTGGGGCGCAAACCTACAGGCACTTTGCTGATCGACTATTTGCTGCCCGGCAAACGTCTGTACCTGATCGGCACCGGCACCGGCTTGGCCCCGTTCATGAGCATCATCCGCGACCCCGATACTTATGAGCGCTTTGAGCAAGTGATCTTGTTGCACGGGGTGCGCCAAGTCAATGAGTTGGCCTACCACGACTACATCACCCAAGAGCTGCCGCAAAACGAATTTTTGGGCGAGATGGTCAGCAAGCAACTGAAGTACTACCCCACAGTGACCCGCGAGCCTTTTAAAAACCAAGGCCGCGTCACCGACCTGATGGAGAGTGGCAAGTTGTTTGAAGACCTGGGCGTGCCCCCACTCAACCCCGCTGAAGACCGCGTCATGATTTGCGGCAGCCCCGAAATGCTGCGCGACCTCAAGGCCCTGTGCGAGAAGAACGGTTTGCCCGAAGGCAACACCACCAAGCCGGGTGCCTTTGTGATCGAACGGGCTTTCGCTGAAAGCTAAACTCAGCGCATGTTTCTCAAACCTCCACCGTTTCGCCGGGTCTTTGGCCTGATCGCTTTGGCGGGTGTGTGCATGCTGGCCTTTGGCCTGTATTTACAGGAGGTGGAGGGACTGAACCCTTGCCCCATGTGCATCGTGCAGCGTTACGCCTTGATCGGGGTGGCGCTGCTGGCTTTGCTGGGTTCGCGTCTGCAGCGATACGGTCGCATGGCCGCCGTGGCTGCGCTCATGACCTTGGTGGCAGGTTTTGGCGCTTTTGTGGCGGCCCGTCAAAGCTGGCTGCAGTGGTATCCGCCTGAGATCGTGACCTGCGGGCGTGACCTGTACGGCATGATTGAAAACTTCCCGCTGCAACGGGTGATTCCCATGGTTTTCAAGGGCAGTGGCGACTGCACCAAGGTCGACTGGACCTTTCTGGGTGGTTCGATTGCCAACTGGTCTTTTGCCTGCTTTGTCGGTTTGGGCTTGATCGGCGTCTTGATCGTTTTCAAGGCCCTGCGTCAACGCCGCTTCGGCTGAACCCCTTTAAAGCTTTTTGACCAGCACCTGGCTCTTGCGGTCCCAGTTGTATTTGCGCTTGCGTGCTTCGGGCAGCCAATCGGGCTCCATTTGCACGAAGCCGCGTTTGATGAACCAGTGCATGGTGCGGGTCGTCAGCACAAAGATGCTGGACAAACCCATGGCGCGGGCGCGCTGCTCCACCCGTTTCAACACCTTCTCGCCATCGCCTTGGCCTTGGGACTGCGGTGACACCGTGAGCGCAGCCATCTCGGCGGTTTTGCCTTCGGGGTAGGGGTAAAGTGCCGCGCAGGCAAAAATCACCCCATCGTGCTCGATGATGGTGTAGTGGTCCACATCGCGTTCGATCTCGGTGCGGTTGCGTTTGACCAAGGTGCCATCGTTTTCAAACGGCTCGATCAGCTGCAAAATGCCGCCCACATCGTCGGCCGTGGCTTCGCGCAACTCCTCGAGCTTTTCATCGATCACCATGGTGCCGATGCCATCGTGCACATACACCTCCAGCAGCAAAGCACCATCGACTGCGAAGGGCAGGATGTGCGAGCGCTCGACGCCTTCCTCGCAGGCCTTCACGCAATGCTGCAGGTAAAAGCCAATGTCGGTCGGCTCGGTCGGAGCAGGCGAGTCGGCCAACAGTTTTTTAGCCACAGCCAGAGGCAGTTCGGTGTCGATCGGGTTGTCGTCGCTGGCCGGCTCCAAAGGGTTGACACGAATGCCGTGTGTTTCCGTCAAAAAGATCAATTTGTCGGCCTGCAACTCGGTGGCCACACTGGTCGCCACTTCTTCCATCGTCAGGTTAAAGGCTTCGCCAGTGGGTGAGAAACCAAAGGGTGAGAGCAGCACCATGGCGCCCATGTCCAGCGTGCGGGTGATGCCCAGCACGTCCACCTTGCGCACCAGGCCGGAATGCATGAAGTCCACACCGTCCACGATGCCCACCGGCCTTGCGGTGATGAAGTTGCCAGAAATCACCCGCACGGTAGAGCCCGCCATCGGCGTATTGGGCAGGCCTTGGCTGAACGCGGCTTCAATTTCGTAGCGCAGCTGGCCTGCGGCTTCTTGGGCGCAGTCCAAAGCGATCTCGTCGGTGATGCGAATGCCTTTGGCGTATTTGGGGGTATGCCCTTTGGCGGCGAGCTGCTCATTGACCTGGGGTCGAAAGCCATGCACCAGCACGATCTTCACGCCCATGCTTTGGATCAGTGCCAAGTCTTGCGCTAAATGTTGTAGCTTGCCCGCCGCAATCGCCTCGCCTGCAATGCCCACCACAAAGGTCTTGCCCCGGTGCATGTGGATGTAAGGCGCGACCGAGCGGAACCAGGGCACGAAGGTGAAATTGAAAACAGTGGACATGGGCTTGAGGTGTCAGGGCTTGAGCAAAAGGAATTGGCTGAAGGGCAATAGGCGTGAAAAGTCGCGGTCGAATGTGCAGAGTGTCTCACCGGATTGCATGACGGTTGCCGCGATCCATGCATCACTGAGCAGATTGCCGCCGATGTGTTGCGTCAGACACACTTGTTTCAGGTTGGGCCATGTCGCCCCTTGGGGCTGAAACTGCACACCGGGGCAGCTGAGCAGGCTGTCCACAAAGTCGGTGAGGTCTTGCAGCGGATCGATTTCGCGAAATATCTTAGGGCTGGTGGTGATGCGCAGAAAACCCGTCACCACCGTGCCCAAAAGCATCAGGCTGGCGCGGCCGTTGGCGGCGCTCAACACCGCATCGTCAAGCCAGGCGCGGGCACTTTGGTGGTGCGGGTGGTCGGGCCGGTAAGCCGCGACCAGCACATTCACGTCAGGCGTCATGTCAGATTGTTCACGTCCATGCCCGCGTCCATGGCGTCGTACATAGAGCGGTTGCTGCTGGGGTCAATGCCCGGTTGCAGCCCGCCGCCAGCTTTCGATACTGGCAACTTAGGAATCACCACGGGCGCAGTCGGCATGTCTTGCCGCACATACAGCGACAACAACTCGCGCACCTTCGCGCTCAGCGAGGTGCCTTCTTGGATGGCCTTGATGCGGGCCTGTTTGACGAGGTTCTCGTCGAGCGCGATGGTCAAATTGGTCATGATGACAATCCTGGTAGAAAGTTCACGTAAACAAGTGTAGCACGTGAATATGTGCCATGGGATAATCTACCCCGTGACAACCCCGAAACCACCCCTGTCTTTGGTCATTGAATTTCCCGAAAGCCTGCCCGTCTCAGGCAAACGCCAGGAGATCATGGATGCCATGACTGCGCACCAAGTCATCATCGTGTGCGGTGAGACCGGTTCGGGCAAGACCACGCAACTGCCCAAAATTGCGCTGGCGCTGGGGCGCGGCAAACTCAACGCCAAGCCCGGCGAGAAGGGGCGCTTGATTGGCCACACCCAACCGCGCCGCATTGCCGCCAGCTCAGTGGCCAAACGCATTGCCGAAGAGCTGAAGACGCCGCTGGGCGATGTGGTGGGTTTCAAGGTGCGGTTTCAGGACCGCTTGAGCAAAGACAGCTCGGTCAAGCTGATGACCGACGGCATTTTGTTGGCTGAGACGCAAAACGACCCGCTCCTGTTGGCCTACGACACGATCATCATCGACGAGGCGCACGAGCGCAGCTTGAATATCGATTTTCTGTTGGGCTACCTGCGCCAAATCTTGCCGCGCAGGCCGGACCTGAAGATCGTGGTGACCTCGGCCACGATCGATGCCGATCGTTTTGCCCGGCACTTTGCGAGCGCGCCTCGACCGGCGCCGGGCCGCCCCAAGCCGGGCGAAGCCCCCTCGGGGGGCAGCGAACCACACGAAGTGGGCGAGCGTGGGGGCTTGATTCCCGCTCCCGTGATCATGGTCTCTGGCCGCACCTTTCCGGTCGAGATGCGTTGGCGGCCGTATGAAGAATCGCGTGACCACGACCTGAACGACGCCATCGCCGACGGCGTGGACGAACTCTGGGCAGGTGGAGCGGGCGGCGATATCCTTGTTTTTTTACCGGGTGAGCGCGAAATCCGCGAAGCCGCTGACCACCTGCGCAAGCACCTGTCGCACAACGCCTGGACCCGCAACGCCGAAGTGCTGCCGCTGTTTGCCCGCCTGTCACAAGCCGAACAAGACCGTATTTTTGACGGCCACTCCGGACGGCGCATTGTGCTGGCCACCAACGTGGCCGAAACCTCGCTGACCGTACCCGGCATTCGCTATGTGATCGATGCCGGCACCGCCCGCGTCAAGCGCTACAGCCTGCGCAGCAAGGTCGAGCAGCTCATGATCGAACCCATCAGCCAAGCGGCGGCCAATCAGCGCGCTGGCCGCTGCGGCCGGGTGGCTGACGGCATTTGCATTCGGCTGTACGACGAAAAAGACTTTGCGGGTCGAGCGCGTTTTACCGACCCCGAAATCTTGCGTTCGTCTTTGGCCGGTGTGATCTTGCGCATGAAGTCGCTGCACCTGGGCGTGGTCGAGGATTTTCCGTTCATCGAAGCGCCGTCGAGTCGCGCCATCACCGACGGTTACCAATTGCTGGCCGAACTGGGCGCGGTGGACGACGTCAACGAGCTGACGCAAATTGGCCAAGAGCTGTCACGCCTGCCGCTGGACCCGCGTGTGGGCCGCATGATTTTGGAGGCACGCCACCGCAACGCGCTGGAAGAGGTGCTGATCATCGCCAGTGCCATGTCGGTACAAGACGTGCGCGACCGGCCCATGGAGGCGCAAGCCCAAGCCGACCAACAGCACGCCAAGTTTGACGACGACAAAAGCGAATTCAGCGGATATTTGAAGCTGTGGAAGTGGATTCACGCCGCGCGCGGCGGTCAAGAAGCCACCCACAAACTCAGCAACCGTCAATACGAGCAACTGCTGCGGCAAAACTTCATCAACATTCGCCGCGTGCGCGAATGGCGCGACACGCACACGCAGTTGCTCACGGTGGTGGCCGAGCACCGCTGGAAACTGAACACCTTGCCGGCCAGCTACGAGCAGTTGCACTTGTCCATGCTGGCGGGACTGCTGGGCAATGTGGGCTACAAGCTGGAAGACGAAGAGGCCTATTTGGGCGCGCGTGGCATCAAGTTCCACCGTCATCCTGGTGCGCACCTGAGCAAAAAGCCGGGCCGCTGGATCGTGGTTTCTGAATTGGTCGAGACCACGCGCCTGTTTGGCCGGGGCATTGCCGCGATCGAGCCGCAGTGGCTGGAACAAGTCGGCGCGCACCTGCTCAAAAAGCAACTGCTCGACCCGCATTGGGAAAAGAAGTCTGCCGAAGTGGTGGCTCTGGAACGTGCCACTTTGTATGGCTTGGTGGTTTACAGCGGCAGGCGCACGTCCTACAGCCGGGTAGACCTGCACGGCGCACGCGAGATTTTCATCCGCGAAGCACTGGTGGGGCATCAGTGGGAAACCAAGCTGCCGTTTTTGGCCGGCAACCACAAGATGATTGCCAAGGTCGAAGAGCTGGAGCACAAGTCGCGCCGCCAAGACGTGCTGGTGGACGATGAACTGATCTACGCTTTTTACGACCAGCAACTTCCGCCCGATGTGTGCAGCGGCCGCTTGCTCGAAAACTGGTACCGCGCAGAGAGCGCCAAGCAACCCCGCCTGCTGATGCTCACGCGCGAAGAGCTGATGCGCCACGAAGCTGCGGGCATCACCACCCAGGCGTTCCCGAAACACATCCGTTTGGGCGGCACCGATTGCAGCGCCACCTACTTGCACGAACCCGGAGACACGCGCGATGGCGTCACTGTCACGGTGCCTTTGTTTGTGCTCAACCAAGTGAGCGAAGACCGCTGCGAATGGCTGGTGCCCGGCCTGCTCAAAGACAAAATCCAGGCCCTGCTCAAAAGCCTGCCGCAGCGCCCGCGTTCGCGCTTTGTGCCCCTGCCCGAATCTGCTGCGCGCATGGCGGCCGAGCTGTCGGTGCCCGAAGTGTTTGGCAGCGGTTCGCTGACCGATGTGCTGCTGAAAAAGTGCCGCGACGAAACCAGCCTGGACATCAAACGGACCGACTTCAAACACGAGATGCTCAGCCCGCATTTGTTCATGAACCTGTGCGTGGTCGACGAACACGGCCGCCAAATGGGCATGGGCCGCAACCTGGGCGCGCTCAAAGGTGAGCTGGGAGCCAAAGCCCGAGGAGCTTTCCAGGCGCTGGCGCAGCTGAAAGTAGCGCAAGCGCCTGCTGGTGCCTCAACCGCAAACCCAAAATTACATGGGGGCGGAGCTAACAAATTGGGGTCGGACCCCGATTTCGCGCAGCGAAACTCGGGCTCTGACCCCAATTCCTCGCGAGGGCTGGGTTCCAAGTCGCCCGCCCAACAAGCCCCCATCACCCCCCAGCGCTACACCACCTGGACCTTCGGCGAACTCCCAGAGCTGATGGAAATCAGCAAAGGTGGACAGACCTTGATCGGCTTCCCTGCACTCGTGGACATGCAAGACGCAGTGACCATCGAAGTGTTTGACGAGCCCGACATGGCTGCCGCCAAAAACCGCGCGGGCCTGCGCCGCCTGTTTGCGCTGCAGATCAAAGACGCGCTCAAGTACCTGGAAAAAAACATTCCCGACCTGCAAAAAATGGCTGTAGCCTTTATGCCGCTGGGCACGGCTGATGAGCTGAAAACCCAGATCATCGATGTGGCGCTAGACCGCGCCTTTTTGCTCGACCCGCTGCCCAACGACGAAGCTACATTCAAGCGCCGCATCGACGAGGGCAGGGGACGCCTCACCCTGATTGCCAACGAAGTGGCCCGGCTGGCAGGCACCATCTTGCTGGAGTTTGGCGTGGCCACCCGCAAGATCAAAGACACCAAAAACGCCCCCGACGTGACGGCTGATTGCACGCAGCAGTTGCAACGCCTGATGCCGAAAAACTTCATGGCCGCCACCCCGTGGCCGCAGCTGCAGCATTACGCCCGCTACCTCAAAGCCATCACCCTGCGCCTGGACAAATACCGCGCCGACCCCGCCCGCGACGCCCAGCGCTTGTCCGAGCTGAAACCGCAAGAACAACGCTACTGGCGCCTGGTGGCCGAACGCAAAGGCGCCCAAGATGCCCGCATGCTGGAGTTCCGCTGGCTATTGGAAGAGCTGCGCGTGAGCTTCTTCGCGCAAGAACTGCGCACCCCGCAGCCAGTCAGCATCAAGCGGCTGGAGAAGGCTTGGGGGCAGTTGAATCATTGAGTGCATGATCAGAATATAGGTCGGTGTGCTTTGTGGCCGCCATCCTGTCTTTTAATCATCTGGCTATCAAACTATTCGAGAACGCCTATGGAAATCAAAGTCAACTTTCTCGACAAACTGCGCCTGGAGGCAAAGTTTGACGACTTCACCGTGCTGGCCGATCAGCCGATTCGCTACAAGGGCGATGGCTCGGCGCCGGGGCCGTTCGATTACTTCTTGGCGTCGTCGGCTTTGTGCGCGGCGTATTTTGTGAAGCTGTATTGCGAGACGCGCGGCATCTCCACCGAGCACATCCGCCTGTCGCAAAACAACATCGTGGACCCGGACAACCGCTACCTGCAGACCATCAAGATCCAGGTGGAGTTGCCGGCCGACATGTCCGACAAAGACCGCCTGGGCATTTTGCGGTCGATTGACCGTTGCACGGTCAAAAAGGCGATTCAAGCGGGCCCCACTTTCATCGTTGAAGCGGTGGACAACTTGGATGCCGACGCGCAGGCCTTGCTCACGCTCAAGCCCGATGCGCAATCGCAGACCTTGATCGCGGGCAAGGACCTGCCGCTGGAGCAAACCATCGCCAACATGACGGCGGTGTTGGCCAACTTGGGCATCAAGATCGAGATCGCGTCGTGGCGCAACCTGGTGCCCAACGTGTGGTCGCTGCACATCCGTGACGCGCATTCGCCCATGTGCTTCACGAACGGCAAGGGCTCCAGCAAAGAAAGTGCCTTGGCTTCAGCGCTGGGCGAATACATTGAGCGGCTGAACAACAACCACTTTTACGCGGGCGTGTTTTTTGGCGAAGACATTGCGCAAGCCGAATTCGTGCACGACCCCCGTGAGCGCTGGTTCCAGCCCGGCCAGCGCGACGCGCTGCCCAAAGGCTTGTTGGACGCGCACTGCTTGCGCATTTACAACCCCGACGGCGAGCTGCGTGCCTCGCACCTCTTTGACACCAACTCGGGCAACACCCAGCGTGGCATTTGTGCGCTGCCCTATGTACGCCAGTCCGATGGCGAGGTGGTGTACTTCCCGTCCAACCTGGTGGAAAACCTGTTCGTCAGCAACGGCATGAGTGCGGGCAACACCTTGGTGGAAGCCCAGGTGCAGTGCTTGTCGGAGATTTTTGAACGGGCCGTCAAGCGCGAGATCATCGAAAGTGAAATGGCCTTGCCCGACGTGCCGCCGTCGGTGTTGGCCAAGTACCCCGGCATCGTCGCGGGCATTGAGGCCTTGGAGGCGCAGGGTTTCCCAGTTCTGGTCAAAGACGCTTCGCTGGGTGGGCTCTACCCGGTGATGTGCGTGACCCTGATGAATCCGCGCACCGGCGGTGTGTTCGCTTCTTTTGGCGCACACCCGCGCTTGGAAGTGGCGCTGGAGCGCAGCCTGACCGAGTTGCTGCAGGGCCGCAGTTTTGAGGGCCTGAATGACCTGCCTGAGCCCACCTTCATCAGCAATGCGGTGACCGAGCCCAACAACTTTGTGGAGCACTTCATCGACTCCAGCGGCGTGGTGTCATGGCGGTTTTTCAGCGCGCAATCGGATTTTGAATTTGTGGAATGGGACTTTGCCGGGCAGGGCGAGAACGCCACCGCCCAAGAAGCCGCGACGCTGTTTGGCATCTTGCAGGCCATGGGCAAAGAAGCCTATGTGACGGTGCACGACCAACTGGGCGCCACCGCCTGCCGCATCTTGGTGCCAGGTTATTCCGAGGTGTACCCGGTTGATGACCTGATTTGGGACAACACCAACAAAGCGCTGTTGTTCCGCGCCGATGTGCTGAATCTGTACCGCTTGGACGACGAGGCGCTAGAGGCATTGCTTGACCGGTTGGAGAACAATGAGCTGGACGATTACCTCGACATTGCTACGCTGATCGGTATCGAGTTTGACGACAACACGGTGTGGGGGCAGCTCACGGTGATGGAGCTCAAGCTCTTGATCCACCTGGCTTTGCAGCAACTGCAAGAAGCCCACGAACTGGTGGGTGCGTTTTTGCAATACAACGACAACACGGTGGAGCGCCGCTTGTTTTACCAAGCCTTGAACGTGGTGCTGGAGGTGACGCTGGACGAGGACCTGAACTTGGCGGATTACGTTGTCAACTTTCGGCGCATGTTTGACGACGAGCGCATGGATGCGGCCATCGGCTCGGTGGATGGCAGCGTGCGCTTTCATGGTCTTACGCCCACCAACCTTCAATTGGAGGGCCTGGACCGGCACCAGCGCTTGCTTGACAGCTACAAAAAACTGCACGCGGCGCGCTCGGGTGTGGTCAAGCGTGGGCCTGACGCGGGGCGCAAGGCTTAGTCAAGCGCTTGGCGGGTCAGGCTCGTGGCAAGGCCCACTTTGTTCATTCTGAAGTGGGCCAAAAAACTCAGTTCTTGCCGAACTTGACCTTGGCCGCTGTCACGCAGCTGGTCTTGGCATCGCTTGCCAAGCCATCGCACTTTTCAATCGCCACTTTGTAGTCAGCTTCCATCTTTTCGGAGACATCTGTTTTCTTGGCTTTGCTGATGTCTTGGTTCATCTTCATATCGGCCAAGGCTTTTTTCTCTGCCGCTTTGGCTTCTTCTTTACAAACGTCTTTGGCGTTGCCGGTTTGCTCGTCGCAACGCTCTTTGGCCACTTCGTAGGCTGTTTGGGCTTTCACCGCCAAAATTTTGTTTTGGTCAGACACTTTGCCGCTGTAGCTGAACTCCAGCTCTGCGCGGGCCACTTTTTCTTTGGCCTTGGCTTCTTCTTCGCAGATGTCTTTGGCATTGCTGGCCAATGATTTGCAAGCGGTTTTGTCAGCCTTGTAGGTTTCGCTGATGCGTGTTTTGCCTGCTTTGTAGTCGGGCTTGCTGATCATGTCTGCCTGCGCGGCAATGGTGCAGATCAAGCTCAAGCACAAGAGCGCAGCCTGATTGGGTAGGTATTTTTTCATGCGGGTTCCCTTTAATGATGAAGAAACCGCATTGAGGCATGCCGTGCCCTTGAGTTCGGTGCGGCACCGAACTCAAGCCCAACAGTCAGACGCCTGCATAAAAGCGTAGCAATTGGTGGAGCCGATAAATTTGAAACCGGCTTTTTCAATGCCCTCACACCCGGGTCAGCTCTCCACGCTCAACGCAGCACCGCGCTTTTGTCGGCGGCTTGGACCAAAGCCTGCGCATCTTCAGGCAACAAAAAGCCGGCTTGCAAGGCGCGATCCGCTGCTTTTCTCACGGCCTGCACATAGCCTTCATGCGAGCCATAGCGTTCTTGCAGTGAAGGGCGCGTATCGCCGTTGGCCTGCCGCTGCGCTGCCGTTTTGGCAAACGGCACCATGCCACCCACGTAGTTGCAAATTTCATTCTTATGGAAAGGTTTGTCGCCGTCTGCGGTCACGTTCCAACCCAGGTAGGTGCCCAAGGGCGCATCCAGCAAAACCACCGGCACACCGCCCACTTCGTTGCCGTCAGCGTCTACTTTGGGGGCGTACATGGTCAACACTTGTTGGATGCGCGGTGGTGCCAGGCTGGGCACGCCTGAGCCATCGACCGCTTTGAAGCCTGGGCCCCAGTCGTAGTCGTGAACCGGCATGATGAAATCACGCTCCGGCACGGTGCTGCGCAGGCCGGGCAGAGTCGGGTAACCGAGGGCTGTTTTCTCGGCCACAGCCAATTGGTTGTGTGCCAAGGTGGGGTAGCGGCTGGCAGGCGGTTCTGTGTCTTTCATGATCCAGTTGCGAAAATGCACCCGCAGCGCGTTGACGGTGTGGGTGTGCGGTACCGGGTTGGCGGGCAAAACGCCTTGACCAAAGTTGTTGCCCGGACACATGGGGCCCGCTTTGGGCAATGCGGCTTCGGGCAGGCTGGTGTCAAAACCACCCGCGCCGCCGCCGTGGTTGCTGCTGGCGATGTAGTAACGCTTGACGTTGGCAGGCAAGGGCAGGTCTTGCTTCGCATCGGTGCCGATCCATTCGGGCGTGAGCTTCAAAGCCCAGACTTCGGCCGATCCAAAATGCTCCATGATTTTGGGGCAGGTGTTGGTCGCGTTGCAGCGGTCCAAAATGCCTGCGGCGGGCGATCCACGCACCGGGTCGGGGTGCGGCAGCCACCACTGCGGGCCTTCGCTTCCAGCTTGGTACAGCTCTAACACGCCGTCAGGCTGCGCCCATCGAAAATTCAAAGCGATGCGCCGCCCCGCAATGATGGGCCACAGCCCATCGTGCACCTGTTGGCCGCGTTCATCTTGGTTAAAGCCCAAATGCAGCCAACCGCGCAAATAGTTGCCGGATTGGGACACGCCCCGCGCGATGCTGTGTTTGACCACGCTGGCGATCGGGTTGGGTGTGCCCGCATCGTCTGCACGGGCTTGCTTGAAAAACGTTGCCACATCGCGCCAGGCGGCAAAGCCAATGCCCAGCACGTAGGGGTCTTGTGCTTCAAATACCACTTGGTACAAGCGCTTGGGATCAAAGCCGTTTTTCAGGCAAATCTGGGTTGCGTCGGGTTTGCCAGGGAAAGGGTTTTGCGCATCGCATTGCGCCCAAGCCCAGTCGGAGGGCGCGATGGGCTGTTCATCAAAGACCTCGCCGTTCATGTTTTCGCGACCTCGGGACACCAGCTTGGTTTGGCGTGTGTCCAATGAAGCGGGTTTGTAGGGAACGGGATTGGTCTGCACCATCAAGGGCTGCGAATGCGGGCCTGAGCGATTGACAATGCGTGCCAACACCTGGCCTTTGACCGGGCTGCCGTCCAAGTTGCGCGCCACCGGTACTTGCAAAAACTGCATGCCATCGATGCTGGCTTTGGGCTTGACGCTGGTGGCACCGGCGTTGTCGCCCTGCCAGCCACTGGCCAGGCCGATGTCGCCCAAAGCAAATTCTTGTTCGGCATAGGGAAACACCCGACCTCGGTTGGGCACGTCGTGCCACATCAAGCCACTGGCTTGTTGGAGATTCACGGGTTTGTAGATCACGAACGAGGTCATGTAGCGGACCTTGCCGTCGGCTTCTTTGGCCAATTCAATGTCTTGAATGAGGGCGTTTTGGGGCAACTTGGGCTCCAGCTCACCAAAGGCGCGGCCCGCAATTTGTTCATAGGCAATGCCCACGGGCTTGCCTGGGGCCGGTGCTACCGGGCGGGTCTCGTCAATCACGATGCGCGTGATGCGCGCCTGCGCCACGCCAACAGTGAGCAAAGCCAACATGCTGGCGATGCAGCTCAGTTTGAATTTCCAATGCATGTTCTTGTTCCTGGAGTGAAATCGGTCTTGCAACCCTTGTCTGAGATTCAAAGGCATTCGATCCTTAACATCAAGCGGAGATACCCCTGCTTGGCGTCTCAAGCCGGCGTCTAAGCCACTTTGGTGACAAGGCGACCTACTCACGCCAACCAAAATGAGCCGTTCAGGCGACTTCTCGCCTGTGTTCACCCTTGGATTGTTCTGGATGCTGTCTCTTTCATTTCGCCGTCTGGCGGGTGCCAATTTGCTTGCGCAGTCGGCCGAACAACTGAGTTTGGCGGCGGTGCCCATTGTGGCGGTGCTGTTGCTCCAAGCGGGGCCTGGCGAGATCGGGTTTTTGGCCTCGATCCAGTCCTTGCCCTTTTTGTTGCTCTCCATGCCGCTGGGGCTATTGGCCGATCGCACCTCGCGCAAGCGTTTGATGGCTTTGGCCGAAGCCTTGCGCGCTGTGGCTTTGCTGCTGCTGTTCACCTTGGTAGTGACGGAGCAGGTCACGATCGTGGCTTTGGCTGTGATCGGTTTTTTGGCGGCGGTGGGCACCGTGGCCTTCAGTGTGGCCGCGCCGTCTTTGGTGCCTGCCTTGGTCCAAGTCGAAGGCTTGGCCCAAGCCAACGGCCGCTTAGAGTTGGCACGCAGCACCGCGTTTGCAGCCGGACCTGCGCTGGCGGGAGCCTTGATCGCATGGACAGGTGCTTCAGCGGCTTTTGTGCTGTCGGGCATGTTGTCGGTGGCCGCGGTGGTTTTGCTGCGTGGCATCCAAGAGCCTGCACGTGCGCCTGTGCCGCCGCGCCATCCATTGCTCGAACTCAAGGACGGGGCCCAGTGGGTCTGGCGCAGCGATTTGCTGCGGCCGATTGTTTTCACCTCGATTGCCTGGAACATTGCCTGGTTCATGTTGCAAGCCGCGTATGTGCCCTATGCCATCCGCGTGCTGGGTCTGGATGCCAGTGGCGTGGGCGTGACTTTGGCGTGTTACGGCGTGGGCATGATTTTGGGGTCTTTGTTGGCGCCGCGTGTGGTGGCTGCATTGCCGTTTGGACAGGCGATCTTGGTGGGGCCTTATTTCTCGGTGTTGGCGGCCACGACCATGGCCTGCTCTTTGTATTGGCCGCAGGCCTGGGTGGCGGCGCTGTCGTATTTTTTCTTTGGGGTGGGGCCGATCATCTGGACCATCACCTCCACCACGCTGCGGCAAACCGTGACGCCACGCGCCATGATTGGGCGCGTCACCTCGATCAACATTGTGGTGAGCACCGGCGCCCGACCCTTGGGCGCGGCGCTGGGTGGTTTTGTGGGCGTGAACTGGCCGGTGTCGGTCAGTTTATGGATGGTGGTGGCAGGCTTTGGGATACAAGCGATCATCATCACAGCTTCCAAAGTTCGTACCCTGAAACATTTACCTGAGCCTTTACCCGATTGACGATTCCGAAGGAGTGATTGTGATGACGCAAGACGAATTTCAAACCCTGCTGAGCCGCTTCAGTGCGGCGGCGGAACGCGGCGATGGTGAAGCTTTTGCCGAATGCTTCACGCCCGACGGTGTCTACCATGACTACATCTATGGTGACCACACTGGCCGCGCCGATATCGCCCACATGATGACGGACTTGTTCCACCGCGACGCCGGGCCGGACTACCGTTGGGAGATGTTCGATCCTGTTTGCAATGGGTCGATCGCTTACGCCCGCTCTTTGTCAAGCTTCACCTCCAAGGTGCCTGACTTTGCCGGCAAGCAGGTGGTGATCGATGGCATCAGCCGCTTTGAACTGCGCGATGGTTTGATTTGCGATTACAGCGAATCGGTCAACGGCGGCGTGGCCATGGTGCAGTTGGGTGTGGCCGCACCGCGATTAGAAAAAGTGCTGCAACGCTGGAGTCGCGAGTTGCTGGCCCAGCCTGCGACGCAAGCTTTTTTGGCGCGCGCCAAAGCTTCAGCGAAATCACTTTGAAAGGAGCGACCATGAGCTACCAAGACATTTTGTACAGCGTGGAACACCGTATCGCCACCATCACCCTGAACCGACCTGACAAGCTCAATGCCTGGACCAACACCATGGAGCGCGAAGTGCGCCAAGCCATGGACGCTGCAGCCGCAGACAGTGGCGTGCGCGCCATTGTGCTCACCGGTGCAGGTCGCGGCTTTTGCGCGGGTGCGGACATGGACTTGCTCAAAGCCCTGGACCCCAGCGACATCACCGCCACGACCTGGACACAGCCCTTTGATGTGAACCAGCGGCTCGACTACCAAACACGTTATGGCTTTTACCCGGCCATCCCCAAGCCGGTGATTGGCATGCTCAACGGCGCCACCGCCGGCATCGGGCTGGTGCATGCGCTGTACTGCGACATCCGTTTCGCAGCTGACAACGCGGTGTTCACCACGGCGTTTTCTCGTCGCGGTTTGATTGCGGAACACGGCCTGAGCTGGATGCTGCCTATGGTCGTGGGTCACGCTAACGCCATGGACTTGCTGTTGTCGGCGCGCAAAGTGTTGGCCCCTGAGGCCCAGGCCATGGGTTTGGTGAACAAAATCTTTTCCGCCGATCAACTGGCGGCCAGCACCTACGCCTATGTGCGTGATTTGGTGGACAACGTGTCGCCGCGCTCCATGGCGGTGATCAAGCGCCAGCAGTACGACGCGCCGTTCCAAAGCCTGGCCGAGAACACGCGTCAGGCCAATGCCGAGATGGTCAAGAGCTTTGCCAGCGAAGACTTCCGCGAAGGGGTGGCGCACTTTGTGGAAAAGCGCGCCCCGCATTTCACCGGTAAGTGAACTTGTTAAACCGCAGCTTGTTCACGCCCACATTTCAGCGCGGCAAGCTCATCATCGGGATGTCTTTGGCGGTGGCCAACTTGTCGAGTTGTTGGCGGGTTTGACCCGCCAAAAAGTTTTCAATCGCCCGGTGCGTACTGAGTTTGAAGAGGTCTTTGGACGGGTGGCCGATGGCCACGCCAGCGGCTTCGCACAGGCTGGCAGCAAAGTGCGGCTCCAGTGCGGCCACGGCGACGCGTCCGTTCTTGCAGGCATACACCCGGTAACCTGCATGCGCACCGCCTACCGCGCCCTCGGGTGTGGTCATGCGCAGACGGCGGGGCAGGGCCAGCCAGGCGGCAGCTTCAGACAAAGCCACTTCGTGGCGACTTCCTTTCCCGGTGGTTTTGAGCGTCAACACGGCCTTGAGCGCCGCTTCGCTGGCCATGAGCGCGCCGCCCATGTCGGCAAACAGGCTGGGCGGCAGGTCCATGCCATTGACCAGGCCCACTTCGGCTTGGTAGGTCAGATCGTGGCCGGGGATCTCGGCCAGAGGGCCGGGTGCGCCCACCACTTCAATCAGGCTCAGGCCAGGGTATTGTTTGTGCAGCGACTTCCAGCTCAGACCCAGCTTGTGCAAAGCCGAAGGCCGAAACGAGGTCAAGAGCACATCGGTATTGGGCAGTATTTTGTGGATGGCGGCTTGCCCTGCATCGGTCTTCAGGTCCAGCGTTTTGCCTTTGACGCCTTTGTGGAACAGGGCGTAGCCGTCTGGCGTGTAATGGAACATCGGGTCGCCCGAGGGCGGGTTGATTTTGGTGCACGAGGCGCCCATTTGCGCCAGGCGCATGATGGCCGCTGGACCCGGCAGGTTCAGGGCGAGAGTGACAACGCGCACGCCGCGCAGGGGTTTGGAAGATGACATGCAGAGCCTTTGTGAATCAAGGCTCCCATTATGAAGAAGGCCGCTTGCGCGGCCTTGTCATGTGCGTGCCATTGGGCGCCGCTCAGTGTCCGAAATCCAACGGCAGGCCCACATAGTTTTCAGCGATGGTGCGCGAGCCTGCGTCGCTGTGGATCAGGTAGTCCAGTTCGGCATCTTGGAACTTTTGGCCAATGTCGCCATTTTCTGGAAAATGGTGCATCAAGCTGGTGAACCACCAACTGAAGCGCTCGGCCCTCCAAACGCGACGCAGGCATTTTTCGGAGTAATGGTCGATGCCTGCCTCTGATTTGTCTTGGTAATACTCGATCAAAGCGGTGGACAGGTACTTCACGTCGGTGGCCGCCAGGTTCAGTCCTTTGGCGCCGGTGGGCGGCACGATGTGCGCCGCATCACCCGCCAAGAACATGCGGCCAAAGCGCATCGGCTCGGTGACAAAGCTGCGCAGGGGGGCAATGCTTTTCTCGATACTCGGGCCGGTGACCAGGTGCTCGCGTGCTTCGGGGTCCAAGCGATTGCGCAACTCGGCCCAAAAGGCCTCGTCCGACCATTGCTCGACTTTGTCGGTTAAGGGCACTTGCAAATAGTAGCGGCTGCGCACAGCGCTGCGCTGCGAGCACAGGGCAAAGCCTCGGGTGCTGTTGGCGTAAATCAGTTCATGGTGCACCGGCGGGGTGTCTGACAAGACGCCCAGCCAGCCGAAGGGGTAGACCTTTTCGAATTCTTTGATCGAACCCTGAGGGACACTGCTGCGGCACACGCCGTGAAAGCCATCGCAACCGGCAATGAAGTCGCATTCAATCGTGTGCAGGTGGCCATTTTTTTCATACGTGATGCGCGGCTTGTGGCTGTCGAATTCATGCACCTGTACATTCTCGGCTTCATACACCGTGGGCAAACCTGCGGCTTGACGCGCGTCCATCAGGTCGCGGGTGACTTCGGTCTGGCCGTAGACCATGACGTTTTTGCCGCCGGTCAGTTGGTTCATGTCGATACGGTGCCGCGCGCCTTTGAACAACAAATCAAAGCCGCTGTGAACCAAGCCTTCTTGATGCATGCGTTGACCCACACCCGCTTCGTCCAGCAGGTCCATCGTCACTTGCTCCAACACCCCCGCCCGAATGCGCGAGAGCACATAGTCGCCGCTTTGGCGCTCGACAATGATGGCGTCAATGCCTGCTTTATGGAGTAACTGGCCCAGCAGCAAGCCTGAAGGGCCTGCGCCAACGATGGCCACTTGGGTGCGGGTGGTGTGGGGAATGCTCATAAGGGGTCTCCGAAAGCGGGGTCGAGTTGACGCTGAGCATAGTGAACAAGCCCTGAGCTACCGGTGGTTGGAGGTTGGATTTGTGCGCACTGCACATCATTTGTGCGATGATCGCGCAAATTGCGGGGAGACAGAAACACCATGACCATTGCCAAAGCAGACTACATCGAAGGCCTGGCCAAAGGCTTGTCGGTGCTCGAGGCCTTTGACACCGACCGCCAGCGCTTGAACGCCACCTTGGCTGCCCAGCGCACCGGCATCACCCGTGCAGCAGCCCGACGTCATTTGCTCACCCTGGCCGAGTTGGGGTACCTCGACTCCGATGGCAGCCATTACTGGCTCTCCGCTCGGGTGCTGCGATTTGCCGGCAGCTACATGGCGACCTCGCGCTTGCCACGCACCTTGCAACCCACTTTGAATCGACTGTCGCAGCAAACCCAGGCCGCGTTTTCGGCGGTGGTGTTGGATGGCGGGGAGGGCGTGATCGTGGCGCGCAGTGCCGGCTCGGCCGAGCCGGTGCGGCATGCGGCCTATGGTTTGCATTTGGGGGCCAGGCTGCCTGCCCATGCCACATCCACTGGCCGGGTGTTGCTGGCCAATTTACCCATGACGGACTTTAACGCTTGGATGCAAGGCCGGGAGTTGACGCGCATCACCCCGCAAACTCAGGTCAACCGCAGTGCTTTCAAAGCCCTGATCACCCAGGTGCGAAAGGATGACTTTTGCTTGGCCCGAGAAGCGCATGAATTGGGCATTCACGCCCTGGCGGTTCCGCTGCGCAATATGCAGGGCCAGACTCTGGCGGCGCTCAATGTCGTGGGTACAGCCGAGCAGTTGAGAGACACAGCGGTACAAAGAAATTGGCTGCCTTTGCTTTGGGACGCAGCCCGGGAACTGAGGGTTTTACTGTGATGGCGTTCGCCACGAAAGCCTCTATCATGGATTTTTTCTTTGGCACAGAAAGGCCGGTCATGCGCGTTTCCTTCACACGAATTTCAGTCTGTTTGGCCCTGCTCGGGGTGCCAGCCAGTGGGGTGTTCGCCGCTGAAATCAAAGTGTTCAGCACCGTCGGTGTGCAGGCGGCTCTGGAAGAGCTGACCCCCGCCTTTGAAAAGCGCAGCGGGCATCAGCTGAAAATCACCTGGGCTACAGCCGCCGTGTTGGTCAAACGCATTCAGGCCGGTGAGACGGCCGATGTCCTGGTGCTGACGCAACAAAGCCTGGACGCGATGGTCAAAGAGGGCAAGGCGCAAGCCGGTTCCCACCGCAATTTTTCCAATTCCGGTATGGCCGTGGTGGTGAAACAAGGCGCGCCGAAAGTGGATATTTCCACGCCCGAGGCTTACAAGCAAACCTTGCTCAATGCCAAAGCCATTGCCTACTCCAACCCGGCTTTTGGCGGCGCCAGCGGGGTCTTTTTTGCCAAAACCTTGACTCAAATGGGCATCGCCGACGCCATTCAAGCCAAGGCCAAGTTCCCACCCGCCAGCGGCAACGCGGCCCAATTGGTGGTCAACGGTGAGGCCGACTTGGCCGTGCAGCAAGAGCCCGAGGTCCTGGCCGTGTCGGGCGTTGATCTGATGGGCGCGCCTCCTGGCGCGTTCAACAACATCACTACTTACGCTGCAGGATTGGGCGCCACCACAGCCGTAGTGGGTGCGGCCACTGAGTTGATCGATTTTTTGCAGTCGCCAGAAGCGGCCGCTGTGTATCTCAAGCGCGGCCTCAAACCTGAGAAAAAATAAAGTGCAAGGGTAAGAAGATGACTCGATTGGGGATGCGTCAGCTGTTTCAACTGCTGTTGTGCTGCCTTGCGATGGGCGTGCACGCCCAGGCCACTAAAGAGGGCATGCTGCAACTGGACTTGGGTCGTGGCGAGGCGCGCCTCCCGGTGTACGTGATGCCACACCCCCAAGCCACTGCCACGCTGATCTTGCTGCCTGGCGGTGATGCGGGCACTGGAAAGATCGTGGACGGACAACCTCAAAGCGGGAACTTTTTGGCACGCTCGCGCGAAGATTTTTTCAAGGCCGGATTCAATGTCTTGGTGGTGTTTCGTGCTTCTGATTTGAACCAATTGGACTACGGCTATCGCGTGAGCAAAAGTCATGTGGCTGAGTTGGCCAAAGTGATCGCCTATGCCAAAGAGGTTTGGGGGCAACCCGTGTGGCTGGTGGGCACCAGCAGGGGAACGGTGTCCGGTACCGCCACTGCGATTGCACTGGGCCCCGATCAAGTACAGGGATTGGTGCTGACTTCGAGTGTCACGTCCAAGAAGATCGGCGCCATTGTTTCGCAAAATATTGCCAGTTTGAAAATTCCCACCTTGGTGGTGCATCACAAAAATGATGCGTGCTCAATCTGTGTCCCCAGCGAAGCTGCTCGCATCATGGCGGATCTCCAGTCTGTGCCGGTGAAAAAATTCGTCATGGTCGAGGGTGGATCAGACCCTCAAGGTGACCCCTGCGCGGCCCAGCACTGGCATGGGTTTATTCATTTCGAAAAAGAAACGGTCAAGCTGATCACTGACTGGATTCAAGCGCCGCAAAGCTGAAACAGCGAACCTGATGAGATCACACCCCGAGGTGCTGCTCCAGCACGGAGGGGTTGTTTCGCAAATGCTCGGAGCTGCCTTCGTAGGCGACTTCGCCTTTCACCAAAATCACATTGCGATCGGTGATTTGCGTGACGTGTTTCCAGTTTTTGTCCACAATGATCGCGCTGATGCCGCTTTCTTTGATGACGCTGCAAATCCGCCAGATGTCGCGGGCGATCAGCGGGGCCAGGCCTTCGGTGGCTTCGTCCAGAATCAATACATCAGGGTTGGTCATCAAGGCGCGGCCAATGGTCAGCATTTGCTGCTCGCCGCCAGAGAGCTGCTGGCCGCCGTGGTTCAAGCGTTCTTGCAGACGAGGAAACGTGTCCAGCACACGTTCATAGGTCCACTCGCGTTGCCCTTGCGTGCCCGGGCGTGCGGCCATTTTCAGATTTTCTTGCACGCTCAAATTGCCAAAAATGCCGCGCCCTTCGGGGACATAGGCGATGCCCAGTTGCGCCACTTCAAAGGTGGGGCGTCCATTCATCCGTCGACCTTTGATCAGTACCTCACCAGCGCGCGGTGGCACGATGCCCATGATGGACTTGAGCAGGGTGCTTTTGCCCATGCCGTTGCGGCCCATCAGGCCAATGGTTTCACTTCGGCTGATGCGAAAGTCGATGCCGCGCAGGATGTGGCTGGCACCGTAATAAGTGTTCAGACCTTGGGCCTGGATCAAGCATTCGCTCATCTCAATGTTCCTCACCCAAATAGGCCGCTTGTACATGGGGGTCGGCGCGCACATCGGTGGGTAAACCGCTGGCAATGACCTGGCCATTGACCATCACGGTGAGTTGGTCGGCCAGGGTGAAAATCGCGTCGATGTCATGTTCGACCAGCAAGATGGCGTGGTCCTGTTTGAGACGCAAAAGCAACTGCACCATGCTTTGCGCTTCAGCCACGCCCATGCCGGCCAAGGGCTCGTCCAGCAGCAACACAGCAGGTTCGGTCGCCAGTGTCATGGCAATTTCCAGTTGGCGCTGTTCGCCGTGGCTGGCGGCGCCGGCGACCTGCTGGCGGCGGTGTTGCAAGCCAGCCAGTTCCATGGCGCGCTCGGCGCGTTCGTTCACATCACGCATGTGCGTTGCCGTTGCTAACCAGCGCCAAGGATTGAAGGCGCTGGGCTGGCTGCGAGACTGCGCGGCCAGTCGCACGTTCTCCCAGATGCTGAAGCTGCGGAAAATATTGGTTTTTTGGTAACTGCGCCCCAAACCACTGCTGGAGATCTTTTCAGGGGTCCACCCCGAGATATCCAGACCGCGCAGCATCACGGTGCCCGAAGTGGCTGGCAAATCGCCCGACAACAAATTGGTGAGGGTCGATTTGCCCGCGCCATTGGGGCCGATCACCGCATGGATCTGGCCCAGCCACAGGTCGACCGAGACTTGATGGACCGCGGCCAAGCCGCCAAAGCGCTTGGTCAGATCGCGCGCGCTGAGCAACGGTGCGTTGTTCAATGGTGTTGCATTCATGCGCCTTCTCCTTCGCGCTTGAACCACTTGGCCAAAAGCCCCAAAATGCCGCGCGGTGCAAACACCACCAGGGCCACAATGAAGCCGCCCATCCACAACTGCCAATGCTTGCCCAGATTGAAGCCGGCGATTTCAGGCAGGTCTTTGAAAATGTGCATCACATATTCAAAAGAAAACGCACCGATGATGGCCCCCGCGAAATTGCCCATGCCGCCCAAAATCACCATCATGATGACGTGCGCGCTCATGTGAAAGCCCATGAGCTCAGGATTCACATAGCCCGTTTGTGCGCCCCACAAAAAACCGGCCAAGCCCGCCAAGGCGCCAGCCAATGTGAAGGCGGCCAGCTTGTGTGAAAAGGTGGCAAAGCCCAAAGCGCGCATGCGGTGTTCGTTTACCCGGATGCCGGCCAGCGCACGGCCAAACGGGCTCCACAACAAACGGCGTAAGAAGGCGTACACCCCCAGCAGACAGGCGAGGGTGAAGTGATAAAAAACCTGTTTGTTTTCCAGGTCGAACCAGCGTGCATCGGGTTTAAAGTTAATGTAAATACCGTCTGAGCCGCCCAGGACTTTGTTATCAAAGAAAAGATAAAACACCATTTGCGCGAAGGCCATGGTCACCATGATGAAGTAAATGCCTTGCGTGCGCACCACCAGAAAACCGATCACCAAGGCGAGCAGCGCCGAGGCGGCTACCGCGAGCGGCAGCGAGGTGTACAGGCTGACCGGTTCGCCTGCTGGGGTGAGAAACGCCAAGGCATAACCCGCCACACCAAAATAAGCCGCGTGACCGAGTGACACCAATCCGGTGACGCCTTGCAGCAAATCCAAGCTCATGGCGAAGATGGCCAAGATCATCATGCGCGAGACCATTTGCACATAAAAATCGGTGCCCACAAAAGGAAAGGCCAGCAAAGCGGCCAGGCCCAAAGCGAGCAGCAGGTTCAGACTGGGCGGCAGGGTCTCGAGGTGAGATGCGGTGTGTGAAGACGAATGGCTCATGGTTGTGCGCTTTATTGCTTGAACAAGCCTTCGGGTTTCCACAGCAGCACCGCCGCCATCAAGACATACACCAACATGCCGGAGACCTGGGGCAGCAGCACCTTGCCAAAGGTGTCGACCAGGCCGACGAGTAAAGCGGCAATCAGGGCGCCGCGCACAGAACCTATGCCACCGATCACCACCACCACAAAGCACATGATCAGCACTTGCGAGCCCATGTTCGGGTAGACGCTGGAAATCGGCGCAGCCACCATGCCGGCGATGGTCGCCAAGCCGACGCCCAGCGCGAACACCACGGCATGAATCAGCTTGATGTTGATGCCCAGGGCTTCGGTCATTTCGTGATTGAAGGCCCCTGCGCGAATTTTCATTCCCAATCGGGTTTTGGAAATCAACAGGTACAGGCCCAGCGCCAGCACCAGGCACACGCCCGACATGAACAGACGGTAGACCGGGTAAGACAAGGTATCGGTGAGGGGGATGGAGGCACTCAGCACATCGGGAATCGTCACGCCGTGCACATCGTCGCCCCAGAGGATGGAGCGCATTTCTTCGAACACGTAAATCAAGCCGAAGGTCAGCAGCACCTGGTCCAGATG